>PGYM01000003.1:0-300000 GCA_002839675.1 Methanomicrobiales archaeon HGW-Methanomicrobiales-1
ATAACAAAATAAGGAGACACCGTACCTTAGATCTTTTGGTCGATTCAGACTTTTTTATCCCCAATGAAATGATTTCTACAGAGCAAAAAATAAAAATCACCCTTCGATTTTATTTTTTAAACCACAACTCACTAAAAATAAAAAAATCGGAACCCTGCTCCAAAAAAAAATTCCAGCCAGACCCTGCTTCAAACAAAAAATTCAAAAAACCAAACCCGGCCCGAAAACCAGACCCGGGGTCCAGTTCCCACTCCCCACAAAAAAACCCCAAAAACCAAAATGGGCCTGACCGGATTCGAACCGGTGACCTCCGCCGTGTAAGGGCGACGTCATAACCAACTAGACCACAAGCCCAATTTCTTACTAATGTCACCCTGAACACTATTAATTGTGTTGATAAGAAAACTCCGCTTCAGGGATTAAAAAATTATTCCTTCTTGGGAGGGAGTTTGATATCGATACCAAACTTCTCCGCATTCTTATCCGCAATTGCCTGGATAGCGGCGATCTCCGCATCCTGCCGCGTGGGCTTGAAGAGGTGGCGGAACCGTTTCTGGGTCTTTAAGTACTCCTCGACGGGCTTGCGCACTACCTTCTTGACCTTTGTCACCTTGCCATCGATCATCTCGTAGTTGACCCAGAGGCCGGTCTCGATCGCGAGTTTTGCAATCGCGATCGTTTGCTCGCCTTCAAATCCCCACCCGGTGCAGCAGGGTGCATGGACCTGCACATAGCTGGGACCGGGGGTTGCGATCGCCTTTTCCACCTTCTGGAGGAGATCGGCGGGGTAGGCAATGGATGTCGTTGCAACATACGGTGCACCGTGTGCAGCAAGGATCGCCGGCATGTCCTTCTTTTGCATCTTGTTGCCAAAGGAACATTTTCCTGCCGGGCTGGTAGTCGTGCTCGCATCGTACGGGGTTGCACCGGAACGCTGGATACCGGTGTTCATGTAGGCCTCGTTGTCGTAGCAGACGTAGGTAAAGTCGTGGCCGCGTTCGAACGCCCCGCTGATACAGATCATACCGATATCAAAGGTTGCCCCATCGCCGGCCATGATCACGATCTTTTCCTTACGGCCCTGCTTTTTGAGCGACGCCTCGATACCGGATGCAACCGCGGCTGCATTCTCAAAGAGGGAGTGGATCCACGGCACTTTCCATGCAGTCTCCGGGTAAGGTGTGGAGAACACTTCCATGCATCCTGTAGACGAGACAAAGATCGAGTCTTTGCCGGCTGCCTTGGTTACCAGCCGTGCCGCAAGGGATGCACCGCAACCGCCGCAGGCCCGGTGTCCGCAGTCAAACAATTCACAGGTTTTTTCTGCCATTTCAGATCAACTCCTTGCGCAGGCCATAGAATATATCGCCCTGCCCCTTTTCGCAGAGTTCAACAATCTGCCTGATGTCCCGTTTCCTGACGTCCCTGCCGCCAAGTCCCAGCACATAGCCTTTTACCGGTATGGAAGAACCGTAGAGTGCATCCCTCACTTCCATAGCGGTTGCCCCTTTGGCACCGAGCGAGATGTTCTTGTCAAGCACGGCAACACGCTTGACGTGCGAGAGCATTTTGGCGATCTCTTCTGACGGGAAGGGCCGGAAGACACGGATCTTCAACAACCCGACTTTCTTTCCTGCCGCCCGCATCTCATCGATGGCATCCTTGGTGGTTCCGCAGATGGACCCCATCGCAACGATCGCCGTCTCGGCATCATCGAGTTTGTATCCCTCGATAAGCGCGCTATAGTCCCGGCCGAACATTTCGCCGAACTCTTTTCCGGCCTTTGCGATCACGCCTTTTGCCTGTTTCAGGGCCAGGTCCATCTCGTACCTGAATTCGAGGTAATATTCGGGCGTAGCGTACATGCCGAAACTGATCGGGTCTGCCGCGTCAAGACGCTCAGCGGGGTTGAACTTCGGGAGATACTTATCCACATCTTCCTGGGTGAGCATATCCACCGGTTCGTAGGTGTGGGAGAGGATAAACCCGTCAAAGCAGACGAAAGCGGGGAGCTGGATAGTTGGGTCTTCTGCCACCCGGTAGGCGATCATGTGCAGGTCCGCTGCTTCCTGGTTATCCTCGGCATAGAACTGGAGCCAGCCTGCATCCCTTAAGGAAACTGAGTCCTGCTGGTCGTTCCAGATCGAGAGCGGTGCTCCCATTGCCCGGTTGGCAATTGACATGATGATCGGCAGGCGCATGCCCGATGCATTGAAGACGACCTCGGCCATCAGCATCAGACCCTGTGAGGTGGTTGCCGAGTAGGTTCGTGAACCGGCGGCGCTTGCTCCCACGCAGGCAGAGAGGGCAGAGAGTTCGTTCTCAACGGTGATGTATTCGGCATCGAGCGTGCCGTTTGCAACAAAATCAGCCAGTGCCTCAACGATATGGGTCTGGGGGGTAATGGGGTAGGCAGAGACCACCTGCGGACGGCAGAGACGGACTATCTCTGCGACTGCGTGCGATCCCTCGATTATCTCCATCATTTATTTTTCCTCCTGTTTCATGGTGATTGCTTCCTTGGGGCACTCGACTGCGCAGATCCCACAGCCCTTGCAGTATGTATAATCGGGATCGAACAATCCTTCAGCATCCTCGTGTACGCATCCCTCAGGACAGAGTGTCCTGCACATCCCGCACTTCGAGCACTTCTCGTGGTCGAAGATCGGTTTGAAAACGCGCCACGAACCTGTCTTGTTATCCCGTGCTTTTCCCGGCCGTGCCCGGCACCCGACAGCGAGCGCCATTATGCCGCCCCTTTGACGATATCGAACGCCACTTTTGCAGCAGCGATATTCTTTGCCGCAAGCTCCTTGGGGAAGCGGTGGTTGAGTGCCTTTTCCAGAGCAGAGAACTGGATCTCGCCCGTTGCGGCAGCAAATGCTCCCATCAAAGAGGTATTGGTGATGGGCAGCCCGATTGCCTTGAGTGCAATCGAGGTGGCATCAAGGGTGATAAGTTTCACACCTTCAGGAACCGTATAATCCGGCTTCTTTTCCGTGTTGACGATCACGATGCCCCCCGTCCTTACGCCCATGAAGACGTTGACGTCCTTGATTAAGGTGCTGTCCTGCACAATGATGTAATTGGGTTCATACACCTGGCTGCGCAGCCGGATCTTTTTGTCATCGAACCTGACAAATGCCTGCACCGGGGCTCCGCGCCGTTCAACGCCAAACGCCGGGAATGCCTGGGCAAAGCTGCCGCCTTCAAACGCGGCGACTGCAATCAGTTCGGCAGCAGTGACGGACCCCTGGCCACCCCTGCCATGTATGCGTAGTTCTCTCAAGGAAAATCCCTGATCATATTACATGATTAATCGATATAAATCCTAGAGATCTACATCGAGCCCGAGAATAGTTATGCTTCCGGAAAAAACGTCCCGGGCGATCCGGGCAAGGCCGCGTGAAGCGCACCATTCGTCATATACGGCCACATCTGCGCCCAGAAGGGACCGGACCTCAGGGGCAATGGCGGGTGCAAGACTTCCGGCAAGCGCAATGGCAGCGCGTGGATTCAGGAGGCGCAGTGCGGCACATTCCATGGCCGAGAACATCGCGACCGCCGGTATGCGCGATGCTTCGGGCAGGGAGAAGTTCACTCCCGCATGCTGGAATGCCTCGTTTGCGGTGCACTCCCCGGCATCGATCTTCCGGATCGCATCCACATCGAGTGCACCGTGCAGGGTTCCCGGTGCAAAGATGCACGCATCGAACGCCCCTACCAGTTTTCCCGCAGATACGAGCAGGGAAACGGTATTTGAACTGACATCGGAGACGATTACGTCCCCTCCAAGCGTATGGCAGGCCTCGTAGGCAATCCCGATCTTCTCCGGGCTGGTCTGGTGGGAATAGGCCTTGAAGCGCGGATCCGTGGGGGAACCCCGGTGAAGGCCCGGGATAACTATTGCAGGAATGCCACTCTGTGCAATCTCGTCAAAGACTTTGGTTCCGCCGCCGATATGCTTGCCCGCACCCTCGCGGCTGATGATTCCCCGGTTCTTTACTTTACCAATCGAGGTGATGGACGTGATACCATCCCCCATGGAATAGCAGAGGGCAATTCCTTCGATCTCGTCAATCGGGCAAAGTTGGGAGAGTGAGTCTGTGGTAAAATCCCTGGCAGCCTCCCGCGAAATTTTGAATTGTCCGCTGTCCCCGGCAAACCGCATCGCGCTTGTGCCGTGATCAATCCCGATAAACATAGCAGTAATCCTATAGCATGGATGACATATTAGGTATTGATGTTTGATGTGGTAACAGGGGGAGCCGGGTTCATCGGCTCGCACCTGGTTGACACGCTCGTTGCACAGGGTAACGAAGTCCTGGTGATTGACTCGCTCTGCGCCGGGCGCAAAGAGACGATTGCACAGCACCTGGATTCCTGCAAGGTCCGGTTTTTACAAAAAGATCTGCTGGGCGATGGCTGGCAGGACTCAATTGAAGGAGCCGACCGGCTCTTCCACCTCGCGGCAGACCCCGATGTCCGCCAGAGCGCCGTGAACCCGGACCCGACCATACAGAACAATATCATCGCAACGTACCGGGTGCTCGAAGCCATGCGCCGGCACCAGGTGCCCGAACTGGTGTTTACCTCGACTTCCACTGTGTATGGCGATGCAACAATCATTCCCACGCCGGAAAACTATACCCCGCTCGAACCGATCTCCGTGTACGGGGCGAGCAAGCTGGCCTGCGAGTCCCTGATCTCGTCCTACTGCCACTCGTTTGGTATGAAGGCGTACAACTTCCGGTTTGCCAATATCATCGGCTCCCGGAGCGGTCACGGGGTTCTTACGGATTTCATTAAAAAACTGGAGCAGAATCCCAAAGAGCTCGAGATTCTCGGCGACGGTAAGCAGACCAAGTCCTATCTCGAAGTCCATGAATGTGTTGCCGCAATGCTCTTTGCCGTCGGGCATGCCCGGGACACGGTCAATACCTTCAATGTCGGGTCCGAGGACTGGATCGATGTGAAGAGCATTGCAGAGATCGTGTGCGAAGAGATGCACCTTGACGGCACGAAGTTCCGGTTCACCGGCGGCGAACGCGGGTGGGTCGGGGATGTGCCGAGAATGCAGCTCGCAGTCGGGAAGATCAAGGCGCTGCGCTGGAAACCCCAGCTGGGTTCCCGCGAGAGCGTGCGGATCGCCGTGCAGGCAATGCTTGCCGAACGGTAACGAGGCAGTCATGAAGTATATCGTCATTTGCGGGGATGGCATGGCAGACGAGCCCATCGCTTCGCTTGGCAACAAAACCCCGCTCGAATATGCCAAAACCCCGAACATGGACCGGCTGGCTCGCGAGGGTGCATCCGGGTTGCTCTCCACCATCCCGGATGGGTTTGAAGCGGGCAGCGATATCGCCAACATGTCGATTCTCGGGTATGCCCCGGAAAAGTACTATACCGGCCGGGGACCCCTTGAGGCCCTGAGCATGGGCGTTGATCTTGCACCGGGGGATGTGGCGTACCGCTGCAACCTGGTGACGGTGGAGGACAACACCATGGTGGATTTCTCTGCCGGCCATATCTCCAGCGGGGAAGGAGCAGAACTCTTTGCCTCGCTCCAGCGGGAAATTCCTGAAGTCATGTTTAAAGCCGGGGTCAGCTACCGAAACCTGCTTGTTGTCCACGACGGACAGGGTGCCGCAACAACGCCCCCGCATGATATAGTAGGGCAGGGGATCTCTCCTTTCCTTCCCAAGGGTGGCGACGCAGAACTGCTCCATCAGTGCATGGAAAAAAGCCGGCAGGTGTTTGACCGCCATCCGGTGAATGAAGCCCGGAGAGCGGCAGGCAAACGCATCGCCACCCGGATCTGGCCGTGGAGCGGCGGGCACAAGCCGGCATTTCCCCTGTTTGAAAAGAAGTACGGGAAGAAAGGCGGTATCATATCCGCAGTCGACCTTTTGCAGGGCATCGGGCGCTGCGCGGGAATGGAGATTATCCGGGTTCCCGGTGCAACCGGGTACCTTGATACCGATTACGATGCCAAAGCGCGGTACGCAATTGCCGCAATGGAACACCTCGACTTCCTTTACCTGCATATCGAAGCGCCGGATGAAGCCGGGCACCTGGGAAGTATTGAGGAGAAAGTAAAGGCGATCGAGCGGGTGGACGATGTTATCGGCACGATCCTTGGGAGTTTTGACGGCGTAGTGGCCGTTCTGCCGGATCACCCGACCCCGATACGCGCAAAGACCCATACCCGCGATCCGGTGCCCTTTGCGGTGCGGGGGAAAGATACCGATACTACTTTGGAATTCTCCGAAACGGCAGCCCGGTCCGGGGGGCTCGGGATGAAAAACGCGGTGGATTTCCTGGGTTTCTTATTTAACTAAAAGAAAGTGCGGCATCAGTACCCTGCTTCATCACTGAATCAGTGGGGGTAACTTTCATCATCTGCCGCAATTTCGTTTATTTTTTATTTTGTTTATAGCAGGATATAGATTTGGCCTTTTCTTTGATGCTTCTCCCGATCCATCACTTTCAGGCCATGCTGAATATATTTGATATAAGGGAACACCAATCCTTTGTAACTATGACGGACCATTTCTCTGTTAAGTAAGATTTCCCGGTCCGATTCATTCAGATGCAGTTAATACCGATGCCGCACGAGGTGTAATGAGATGAAAAAGAACCTGCTGATGTGGGATGAAACACTCTTCCGTGACCCGGAGGTACTGGAGATTGATTACGTTCCCGAGCAGTTCGAGTTCCGTGATCCCCAGATGCAAGAACTCGCGTTCCAGATCCGCCCTGCCCTCCGGGGGGGACGCCCGTTAAACACGGTCTGCAAAGGCCTGCCGGGCACGGGAAAGACAACAAGTGTCCGGAAACTCTTTGCCGAGATCGAAGAGACCACAAAAAAACTCGTGCCGGTGTATATCAACTGCCAGATTGACAATACCAAGTTTGCCATCATCTCGCAGATCTACAAGAAACTCGCCGGCCATCTCCCCCCCTCATCCGGCACCTCGTTCAAGCAGGTGTTCGATGCGGTTGCCCGGATACTGGTTAAAGACGAGATTGTTCTGCTTGTAGCACTCGACGATGCGAACTATCTCCTCTATGAAAACGAGATCAACAAGGTGCTTTACACCCTGCTCCGCTCCCATGAGGCCTATGAAGGCACCCGCATCGGCGTGATCGTGATCATCAGCGATATGGATGTCGACCTGTCGCGGGCAGTCGATGCCCGGGTTTCTTCGGTCTTCCTGCCCATCGAGATCTATTTCGAACCCTACGGGGATGCTGAAGTGCGGGAGATCATGAAGGCGAGGGTGATGGAGGGGCTGTTTACGGGTGTGCTCAGCGAGGACCTGCTCAGTCTTGTGGTTGAAAAGACCCTTGCCTGCGGGGATCTCCGGGTGGGTATCGATCTCCTGAAACGGGCCACGCTCAGTGCCGAGCGGGCAGCCCGGCGCAGTATTGAGCGCGAGGATATCTGCGGTGCGTATGAGATCTCGAAGTACCTGCATCTCTCCTACACGGTCAAGACCTTAAAAGACGAGGAGCGGCAGATCCTCAAATCCTTTGCAGAGAGGAGTCTTAAGGAATCGGAGATGAACGCAGGTGAGGTTTACAAATCCATCAAGGAATCGCTCTCTATCGGGTACACCCGGTTCTATGAGATCGTAAAAAAGATGGATGCGCTGCGCCTGATCAATCTCCAGTACCGCGATGGGAAGGGAAGAACCCGGATCATCACGCTCCGCTACGAGCCGGCAAAGGTGCTCGAATACCTTTCCTGACCTTTTTCCTTTATAATGCCCAAGCGTTTGAAAAATATTATCTATCCTTAAAACCCTCATTTATGATACAGAGGGTTTTGTTCATGCTGAGTGTTAACGAACTGGCACTGGAAATTTTTGATAATCTGGCCGACTTGGCCGAGGAATTCAACGCTTGTTACCATGAACTGGATAACGGCGCACGTATCGTTGACTGCGGGGTAAGTGTACGCGGTGGTTATGCAGCAGGCAGGGCCTTTACCGAGATCTGCATGGGCGGACTTGGCGAGGTTAACTTCCGCATGGGGCACATCAAGGAGTTCCCGATGCCCTTTGTCGATGTCACCACGGACTTCCCGTCGATCTCCTGCCTTGGTTCGCAGAAGGCCGGCTGGACCGTCAAGGTAGGCAACTACTTTGCGATGGGCAGCGGCCCGGCCCGGGCGCTCTCGTTAAAGCCGAAGCACACCTTTGAGGTCATCGAATACGAAGACGACTACGACTGTGCTGTCATGTGTCTTGAGAGCGACCACCTGCCGAACGCAGAGGTCATGGAGAAGATCGCAGAAGAGTGCCACGTGGATGTAGCAAATGTCTGTGCAGTTGTTGCACCCACTTCCTCATTAGTTGGCTCGATCCAGGTATCCGGCCGCTGTGTTGAGACCGCAATCTACAAGCTCAACGAACTTGGGTTTGACACCCGGAAGATCATTGCCGCTATGGGCACTGCACCGGTTCCACCGGTACGGGGACCCAAGCTTGCAATGGGGGTAACGAACGATGCCACGATCTACCACGGCAGGATCAACCTCACGATGAACGCACCCGAGATCAAGGACTACCTCGAGAAGATCCCGAGCAGCAGTTCCAAGGGATACGGCAAACCGTTCAACGACATCTTCAAGGAAGCAGGGTATGATTTCTACAAGATCGATACCTCGCTCTTCTCCCCCGCAGAAGTCATCATAAACGAGCTCTCAACGGGCTCAGTCTACCATGTCGGTGCAGTGAATGCCGATGTGACCCTGAAGTCATTCGGGCTTCAGTAAAATCTCTTTTTTTCCGGTTCATCTAAAAAAGATAGGAAATTTCCTTTCGGCATTCCTTGTGATTCTGGTTTTATACCATACCTGGTAAGGTTTAAAAAACAGCTTTGCGGGAATGCCAGCCTTTTTTTGTCTGCAAGCCCCGGGTGGAGATTTTTACCCCGGTGTTTCCTTACGTGAATATTTAAAAAATAGGGAGATTTTTTAATGCTGCGAGGTATCGCCCGGGTTGTCATTTGCGGGAAATGATCTTCCCGGATTTCGTTTTTAAAAATTTATACCGGCAGGAGGACATTATCGGCCTGAATGGTTGCCGGCATTATGCAGCGAATGCTGGTTGGATTGCCGGTGGGGGGTTTGAGTATGATAGTAATTATCTGGTTGGGGACAATAGGGGCTTTTGGGTTGATGCGGATGACAAACTGCTCTTCATAAGAGATCCGGTTATTGGGTTCGCCTATCTCGTTTTGCACAGAGAGTATCCCCCAGCTTCCTGAGGAGGGATCGCCCCGGAACCCCTCGACGGGTTTGAGGGTTTCAGTCCGGATTGCATCCGCGTAGACGATGACCAGTTCATTCATCTCCATGGATTTTATTTCAGGATTAAGGCCGACCTTAAACGTAATGGTGTCGATGGTCCCATGGGGTATGCCCAGTCCGGTCACATCCCCGTAAACCTGTAAAACCTGCCCCGGTTGCAGGTTGCCCTGCGGAGTCACTGCTGCCGGGACGGGAGGGGGGGAATCCTCTCCAAGACAACCCGCTGCAAGAATCCCGGAGATAAGTACGAGAGTCAAGAGAATAAAGTGCCATTTTGTCATGGATGATCCTGTCATCTGGTGTAGAAAAACTAGGCGGGGGTACTTAAAAAAGCAATGGGATCCGTCATAAAAATGATGACGGAATGCGGTATCGTACAGGTCTTTACGATCCGTCAGGGAAGGTATCGCCTCATCTGGCCTTTCCTGCTTTTCCGGTACCGGTGTTCCATACCTTGAAGTGAACGGTGAGCGATAATTAATCAGAATCCCATGAATACTACTCCTTTGGACAAACAATCACTGGACCGGCTCAAAGAGAAGACAGCGCGGCTATCCGTCCTGTCCAATACCTGCCTGGTACTGATGAAATTTGTCGTCGGGTTTGCCATAGGTTCGGTCAGTATCATTTCAGAAGCGATCCACTCTTCCATGGACCTGATCGCAGCAGTGATCGCATTTTTCTCGGTGCGGAAATCCGCAGAACCCCCGGATGCGGGACATTCATTCGGGCACGGAAAGTTCGAGGATATCTCGGGTCTTATTGAGGCACTGCTCATCTTTGTTGCTGCAATCCTGATCATCCGGGAAGCCTTAGTAAAACTGCTGGGTGAACCCACCGAGCATTTCACCCCTGAGCTGCTCATTTATGGTATTGCCATTATGGGTATCTCATCACTGGTCAACTGGTATGTTTCCCAGCGGCTCATGAAGGTGGCAAAACAGACTGAGTCTATTGCGCTCGAGAGCGATGCATGGCACCTGAGGACAGATGTGTATACCTCTGCAGGTGTGATGGTCGGACTTGTCCTGATCAAGCTAACCGGTATCGCGATCATCGACCCGCTCTTTGCCCTCGGTGTGGCGGTCGTGATCATGAAGGCCGCATATGACCTCACGGTTCGCTCATTTGCCGATCTGATCGACCACAGCCTTCCCGATGGGGATGAGAAGCGGATTCAGGATATCATCTGCGAGCATGCAAACGATTATGCCGGATTCCATGATCTGAAGACCCGCCGGTCGGGCCCGGAGATATTCATTGAATTCCACCTGGTGATGTCGGGAAAGGTAACGGTGTACCAGTCTCATGATCTTGCCGATCACCTGGAGTCCGATCTCAAGATCGAGTTTCCCCGGGCAAATATTACGATTCACATTGAACCGTGCAATGAAGGGTGCACCCGGTGTGGTTCATTCTGTAATTTTTATGAAAAACAGAAAAAGGATTCCGGGCAAACCCCCCGGTAATTTTTTTTGGCCCTGTGATTCACCCGGTTGTCCGGGCATTTCCCGTTTTACGTAAATTTACGGGTCGTTTATGGCGTCCTGAAAACGGGTTAAATGCTGCTCTCTCCGGGCGGTTCCTGCCTTTGAAGGCGAAAGTTCCTTCTCATTCCTGCAGGAAGCAAGCAATAAAATTTGGATTTTGACGAGCCTTCAATGCCCGGAGTGTATGAAAAAAATTATTGCGATCGTTTCATCACGAGAAAGAAGGGGAGTAATAAAACAATTGCAATGACTATCCAGAAGTTGCCGAACAGGTAGAGCAGCTGTTCGCGCCACTGGTCGTAAAACCGGATCTCAATAGTCCGGACCTTATTCCATTGGATGAGGGTGGTATTGTCCGGAAATCGTGTGACATTGGCACCCTGGCTGACGCTGGCAAGCAGGGTATTTCGTACATCCAGTTCTGCCGGGAGGGACACACTCACGTTATACTGCTTATCGTAAACTGCCTGGAGCGTGTTATCTTTCAGGGGTGCCATATACGACACGGTGTAATTGCCGCGCTCAAACGTGATTGCTGATGGCCTTCCCCAGCCCTTGCTCCAGTTGAATTCGCACGGTGAACAGTTCCCTGAAAGGTTCACCTGGTCAACATTGATGGCAACATCCTCGCCTAAAAAACCGACATCGGCAAATTCGTACCGGTCCACACCGGTGATCTCGATGGACACATTGTAGGCGGTTCCGTTGGGAAATACCCGGTAATCTGCCGATAGTGCACTTGCAGCCGGCACTGCAATCAGCAGGATTACAAGTGCAGCGCAGAGAGCAGCGAGGGCAGATCGGCGTCGATCTCGGTCGGGGGTTCGCATTGTTTAATCACCGTTTCCGGATCCTTGAGCAGATGTCCGGTTACTACGCAGACAATCTTTTCGTTCCGGTCAATCATTCCCATCTCTACCAGTTTGCGTATACCGGCAACCGATGCTGCCGATGCCGGTTCGACACCGATACCTTCTTTGCGGGCGAGATCGCGCTGCATGCTTAAGATCTCTTCATCGGTCACAGTCTCAGCAAGTCCCCGGGTCATACGGATTGCTGTTAAGGCTTTTTCTGCATTGACCGGCGCCCCGATTCGAATCGCAGTTGCGATAGTCTCAGGATTGGCCTCGGGTATCACTACCGGGAGGTTGTCACGGATGGCCCGGACAACCGGGCTGGAACCCTGGGCCTGGATGCCGGTCATCATCGGAAGCCGGTCAATGAAACCGAGTTCCTGTAACTCGAGAAAACCTTTGTACACAGCAGAGATATTGCCTGCATTTCCGACCGGAAGGACGAAACGGTCCGGAATTTCTCCCAACTGGTCGAGCGCTTCAAACCCGATGGTCTTCTGGCCTTCCAGCCGGTAGGGGTTGATCGAATTGAGCAGGTACAGGCCATGGGAGAGGCAGAGATCGTGGACCATCTCAAGCGCACGATCGAAGTTGCCCCGGATGGAGATGACTTTTGCCCCGTGCATCAGCGCCTGCGCCACTTTTCCTACGGCGACTTTTCCCGCGGGAAGCAGCACTACGGCAGGAATGCCGGCTTTTGCTGCATAGACGGCAAGGCTTGCGGAGGTATTGCCGGTGCTTGCGCAGGCTACACTCTTCTTGCCGAGCTGGATGGCCATCGATACGCCGACGGTCATGCCCCGGTCCTTGAACGAACCGGACGGGTTCATGCCCTCATGTTTTGCATAGAGATGCGGCAGTCCCATCTCCGCTCCCAGTTTTTTTAAGTGATAGAGAGGGGTGCCGCCTTCCTGCAGGGTGACCGGGGGGATCGTGACCGGAAGCAGTTCCTTATAGCGCCAGACCGAGAGCGGGCGCTGGTTCCAGGTGGCCCTTGAAATGGATAGTTCATCCAGCGGATATTTCACTGCGAGCAGGTGACCGCATTTTGTGCAATTATAGATGATCTCGTCAGCGGGATAGGTGGCTCCACAGTTGACGCACACGAGATGGTACATGGAATAGTGTTGTGCTGCCAGATACATATAGGCGTGCGGTTTTACCGACTCTTTGGATGATACTCTTACGATTTACTTTTCGTTAAGAAGGGTATGGTAGAGTGCATCCTTCCGGTCTTTTTCTACCGGGAGCGCAGATCGTGCTGCAGCAACCTCTGCCGGATCGATGTCGATAAAAAGCAGCTGCTCGGCATCATTTGCATGACTGATGATAGTGCCGTGGGGATCTGCTGCCATGGATGAACCGGAATACCGGTCAACCGGCGTAGTTCCTGTAGTATTCACGCCAATAACATATATCTGGTTCTCCGCAGCCCTCGCCTGGATGAAGAGTTCCCAGTGTAGGATGCGGCTCGCCGGCCATGCTGCCGGTACGAAGACTGCCTGCACTCCTTTCTGTGCATAGATCCGGAAAAGCGATGGAAACCGGAGATCATAACAGATCGCAAGCCCGCAGGTGAGCGGCCCGAGAGAAAAAATCCCCAGATCGGATCCCGGGATAAAATGCTCGTCTTCCTTTGCAGGAGAAAACAAGTGTATTTTTGAATACGTGGCGAGAATACTGCCATCGTTCCCGATTGCAACCGTGGTATTTTTCGGGTGTGGGGATGATGCTTCACGGATCGATCCGATTACGGCGATCCTGTTTGCTTTCGCACAGGCCTGCAGCCGGGTGAGGATGTTTCCCGTTAATTCCTGCACATTTTTATGAGAAAGTGGATCCCAGCCTGTGGCAAACTGCTCGGGAAAACAGATCAGCTGCGCACCACAGGCTGCTGCATGCGCGATGAACCCTTCTGCCTTGTCCAATGTTTTTTTCGGATCTTCCCAAAAATTCGTGATTTGGGCACTGCATACCCGGACACTCATGTTCTGATCCCTGGCAGGATCATCCCTTCCTGGCATTGGCCTTCTGTTCCCCGTAGATGATCAGGATTGCGCTGATAACGATCAACAAGGATGTGGTAATCAGAAGAAACGGGGCAATATTAATGGTGATTCCTAAAAGCAATGCAGCAATAATGGTACCTGCGGCAGTTATACTGCTCCCTATCAGCACCAGACCAATCGATGTAAGATCCCAGTCTTCCATTTTTATCCTCCTGAAAGCAGCGGAAATGCGAGCCGGATACCATTGATGACAAACTGTACCGCAATGGCGATGAGCAGCATGCCCATTAAGCGGTTGATGGCCCGGTATTCCCTTTGCCCGATTCTCGTAAGGATATAATCTGAATTTCGCATCATATAATAGGTGAGGGCGATTGAGATTGCGATCGAGACCAGCACAATCCCGATAGCAATCGGTGTCATGGTTGTTGCTTCGTTCATCAGCACGATTGTCGTAGTAATTGCACCCGGGCCGGCAATCATGGGGATGGCAAGCGGCATAATGGCGATATCCTCGGTATCCCGGGACTCGTATTTTTCTGTTGCAGTCAGTTTGGTCCGGGATGTTTTTGCATAGACCATTTCCATACCTATCCCGAATAACAGGATCCCGCCGGCAATCCGGAATGCCTCGAGGGTTATGCCGAAGAGCTGAAGAACCCAGGTCCCGATAAGCGCGACGATGAGCAGGATTAAGAATGCAATCCGGCATGCGTCGCGGGCAACGGCATCCCGCCCGGACTGATCCAGGTTTGTAGTGAGGGAAACATAGATCAGGGTTGCGCCAAGGGGGTTTACAATGATGAGGATAGATGAGATGGATAACAGGGCAAAACTGAGGACATCTCCTGCCATTATGCAATAGTGCGGTTTTTAAGAGTAATAGAGATTATGGTATCGGATAAACGTTGGAAAAGAAAAAGAAATTAGTATTCGTATATCACAGATTCGTCAATCCGTGTATACGTGAACAGTTCTGTTGGTTTGAAGTGGATCGCAATCTCTATTGCGGCACTTTCAGGAGCATCCGATGCGTGGATAACATTCCGGCCGATATCGATCCCGAAATCGCCCCGGATTGTTCCCGGCATGGCTTCCTGTGGATTTGTTGCACCGATCACCTTGCGGACGATCGCTACGACATTCCTTCCTTCCCAGACCATGAGGAAACAGGGTCCCCCCATGATATATTTCTTTAATGACGGGAAGAAGGGTTTTGCAAGGTGTTCCTTGTACTGCTCCGTCACTCTTGGTTCAGGAAGAACCTCAAAGCGGGCAGCAACAAGTTTCAGTCCTTTTGCTTCGAGCCGGGAAACAATCTCACCGACAAGGCCGCGCTGGACCCCGTCGGGTTTGATCATGACGAATGAGCGGTCCATGGATGCTCACTTCTTGCCTAAGGCTTTCTTGCCGGCAACGGTCCACTCAACACGGCGGGGAACCCTGCCGAGTTTGTGGTTGTTCTGGCATTTCGAGCTGCAGAAATACATGACTGACCCGTCTTTCTTGACGTACATTTTGCCGGTGCCGGGCTCAAGCTGAACTCCGCAGAATGTGCAGACGTGTTGTTCTACCATGGTTTACCGCCTCGACATTTTCTTTGCTTCGCGCTCGGTTTCGAGGAGCATAATGACATCTCCTTCGCGGATGGGACCAACCGTATTGCGGGTGATGATCCTGCCCTTGTTGTTGCCGTCGAGGATACGGCATTTGACCTGCATTGCCTCACCGTGCATACCGGTTGAGCCAACTACCTCGATCACTTCGGCTGGCGTTGCATCTTCTGCCATAGTGATATCCTCACGCCTTCAGCGCGGTCAGCTGCTTTGCAAGGTCGTCGATCGTTTCTTTTGCCTTGCCGGGCTTGACAATTGCTGCGGCTGCCGATCCGACATCGAGACCGCTTGCTGCGCCGACATCGTTCTGCTTGTTGATGAAGATATAGGGGATCTTCTTCTCTTCGCAGAGGGGTGCAAGGTGCATGACGATCTCTTCGGGTTCGACATCTGCACCAATAAGAACGAGAGCTGCGATACCGCGCTCAATGGCCTTGGTTGCTTCGTTGGAGCCTTTCTTGATCTTACCGGTGTCTCGTGCAACTTCAAGGGCTTCAAGAGCCTTGTTCTGAAGCTCTTCTGGAGCTTGTGTTTTAACGTAACCTTTTGACATAACTCACCTCATTCAGGAGTAGCGTTCTCCTTCATTACTCATCAGTCAGCAATGATGCCATGATGTAGCCATATTATTACGACTAGGACTGAAATAAAGGTTTGTGCCTGACGGATTTGCAGGTTTTTGTATACCTGTTTTTTTATATCCCCAAAAAATAGCCCACGCTTATCCGGAGAGACGGTAAATATCAGTCCCTCGTGCTGAATAAACTGACTCAAGACCGGCAGTTGAGATATTTACCTTGTAGCGTTCGCGTTCTGCATCTCCCACGTAGAGAAGCGTGGCCTGGTATTTTTTCATTAAGGGAATAGTCTTGTCCGGCTGCTCATAGATGGCTTTTACGTCATTGTTCCGTGTGCTGAACCACCCGGTATCATCACCGCGCCACATAAATTCGTGGAATGGCATGCCGATAATACCGGGAATTCCCGTGAAGGATGAAACCCGGGAGTAATATGCGTAATCGCCTCCTTCTGCCTCAACAAGTGTCTCGTTGCCGGAAAGAGATCGGAGGTAGGCGATCGCAGAAGCATCTCCCGGGTGAGAGTCTTCAATATAAGCCAGTCCGTCAAGTGTATGGGTTCCATAACTGACCGTAAACGGTACCATAAAGGGCACCACAAAAAGTATGCCAATCATGGTTATGGCAAGAACTGCTGATTGCCGGGCCGGAAGGACAGGAATTTTCCCACATTTTTCCAGCCATTTACCCGCCATCGCAAACGCTGCAATGCCAAGCAGGATCCACGCGGGCAGATACGCTTTAAAGATCGTGTTCATCCGGAAATAGGTGTCACCCATGTTATCCTTGAGATAGAACAATTCACAGAAGATCAAAATCAGGAGACCGAGAATGGCGAGCAGCCCGGCGCTGTCCGTCTCTCTCTTTTCAGCCAGTCGCGCGATAAAGTAAATCGCCGGAACCGCTGCAATCGCGGCTGCGGTATAGCCCAGGATAATAAAGGGTAATGCGACCAGCAGCAGGTACGGGCGCCTGGCAATATCCCGGATTAAAAATACATAAAAAAGTGCAATAAACCAGCCATTGACGAGGAGAAATTCGAGCGGGTTCGAAGGAATCTGCACAATAGATAATCCACCGGTGCTCGTCTGTAACTGCAGGTAGAAGGGCAGGTAGCAGAGGATGGCGGCGGGAGGAACAATAACAAGTAATGCCCAGGAGACGCTGGGAAACCAGTCTTTCCTGCATCGCCAGAGAATCAATGCACCAAAGACAAGGGTGATCGGGGCATAGATCAGCACATCCCAGGTATTGAACAGGGGCATGGAACCAAGACTGAGTGCGGCAAGCATGCACAGGATCCATTTTCCCCGTTTTTCAAGCGTCTCCCATCGCTGGTAGGCATACAGGAGCAGGAAGAGCAAGAACACCTGGTTGAAGATAGAGACAACATGGGCATGGACATCCCCCCAGATGAACGAGAAGAGGGGGTATTCGTTGATGGTATTGGTTATGGTACGGGTGCTGTCCCACAACACCGTATTCATCGCTTTACCCTGCACGAACTGGTAAACAAATGAAGGATTTGGTAAGAAGAAAATCAGAAGCGGAAGCCAGTGGAATCGTTTGAGTACCAGCGTTCCAATGGCGTAAACATTCACTGCGGCAATGCCAAATACCGTGGGAAGCGTGAGGTTGAATGCAATGTTTGACGGAACGCCGCTCACAATTGCAAGGCACCCGAACATCCAGTACCCGAGATAATAGTAGACGTTCAAGGTCCCCCCTGCAAACCACGGGTCAAGCGGGGGAACGATGGGCGTTCGTATCACGGATGCGAGAAATGCATGGTCCATGAACTTCTCCGCATAGGAGATGGTGGGATTGACAAACCGCACATCGAGCATCAGCAAAAAGCAGATGAGGAACAGAGCCTCCCAGTGCCACTCTTTTTTCAGGTCGTCAAATGTGTAATGCCGGTGCCAGATGTGATACACGAACAGTATCAGAGATGGCAACAGGGCAAGTTGCACCGGCAGATGACAAAGGCCACAATACCATGAGAGAATCGTGAAGATCAGAAGCGACGCAGAGAAAGCGGCAGGAAACGCAAAACTATTGAATGTCTTTTTCAGCGATGGGTAAATGGAGAGCTGGATCAGCGTGAGGGCAAAAAGCCAGCTGATGACTGAAATGATCTGCTGTTCAACGGCCAGAAGTATCCTCTCCACCGAATTTTGAGTTCCATGCATCTTTTATGCTGGGAATAACCCAGTCCCCGAAGAAAAAGATCGAGATAACTCCCCCGGCAAAGGTGACAATATTTTTGATCAGATGGTCGATCACCGCAATAAGAGTGGCAACTGCCGGGGAAATCCCTGCCAGCCCGAAGGTGATGGCAAGCGAAAGTTCATAGGTACCAATTCCCCCCGGGGTAATGGGAACCGCTTTTACGAGGTTACCAATCACAATCGCAAGAACAATAATTGCAAAGGGAATCTGCTGCTGAAACATCAGAACAACAGCATAGCAGACAAGGATATCGAGCATCCAGATAACCAGCGAAGAACTTCCCAGCAACACAATGGATTTCAGGGTGAGGGAAGCCCGCTTGATTTCGTGAAGCATGGTAAGGATGATCTGGATATATTTGTTTTCTGAGGAACATTTCCCAACGCACAGCAAAACGATAAAAAAAAGAATTCCAGCAATGATCGGGACGAATATTATAACATAAAATTCTGAACGCACATGGATTACGAACAGGAGTGAAACTGCACCGAGAAGGGCGATTGTAATGATATCAAAAACCCGTTCCACGACCAGGGATGAAACACCTTCTGAGTAGGTGGTGTTGTAATCATGCTTCAGGATGAACACCCGAACAAAATCGCCCAACCGTGCCGGAACAATCAGGTTGACCGTCTGGCTCACAAAGATACATGCGGTTGCAACCGTTATGCTGACCGAATAGTTGAGACTTTTAAGGATGGAATGGTACCGCCAGCCTCTCAACCACCATGCGGCAAGGCAGATAATAATTCCTGCTGCCAGGTATTCAGGCACCATATGCTGGAGTGCTTCAATGAGGTCTCCCCATACGCGGTAGAGCATAAATGCGATGATACCGATGGCGAGAATCGTAGGAACAAGAATTGCACTAATCTTTTTGTACATGTATCTGCCACCAGAGATCCAGGATTGATGACCCCATCTCAAAGACATCTTTGATTTTTACTGTTGTCCCCTTGCCTGCACGCCAGCGAACCGGGAATTCAGCAACCCGGTAACCCTTGCGTTGCGCCCGGACAAGGAGCTCGGTATCCCAGAACCAGTGATTTGCTTTTATTGCTGGCAGGAGGGGAATGATGTACGTTTTCTTAAAACCCTTGAACCCGCATTGGTGATCAAAAACCCTGCTGCCGAGAAAAAGTCTTACTAGGAAATTGTACGTCCGGCTTGCAATCTCCCGGCCCCCAGTCCGGACAATATCACTTGCGGGCATTAGTCGTGATCCTGTTGAGATAATTGCCCCCTCGCGGATCGCTGCAATCAGCTCGGGAAGATGACGCATATCGGTAGCGAGATCAACATCATAATAACAGACAATTGACCCTTTTGCATCGCGGATCGCCCGGTTAAGTGCTTTTCCTCTCCCGAGACGGCTGTCACTGTGGAGAAGTCGTACCCGCCCGTCCCGTTTTGCATAGGTCTGGACATATTCTGCACTCCCGTCATTACTCCCGTCTTCAGCAACAATAATCTCAAACTCGCTCGTTATTGTCTGGAGAATCTCAATCGATCGCGGGAGGGCAATCTCAAGGGATATCCGGTCATTATATACGGGGATGATTGCCGAAATTTCAGGACCCGTCATGGGCACCCCGGTTGTTTATACACGCTGCAATATCCAGTCCGGCCCGGATGGATCCTTCCATACTCCGCTCCGGGTAATTTGGCTGGGAAAACATTCCCGCCATATAGAGCCCTTTTTGCTCATAGGCGGGGATAAGCGATCGGTAGCCGGTTGTGTAGACTGGACCTGCCAGGGGATCAATCGCCATTTTATGCCAGTGGATCTCTGCCGGGGCAACAGAGAACCGGTTGCAGAAGTCATCGAGCATACGGCGGTCTAACTGAGTCGGGACGGTCCCGGAAAAATATGATGCAAGGTATACGATATGCTCGCCATAACGCTCTCTTGAAATGAAGTTAGTATGGGTAACGACAGCCCCGTAGGGAGCAGCGTCCTTCATGTTCAGCCAGTATATCCCATGGGTCACTTCCCGGTCCATGGCAAGGGTCATGCATGCGGCTCCCTGGTAAGGAACCGTTTGCATTTCAGGCCCCCCCATTTTCATGAGCTCCTGCGGTGGGATCGTTGAGATAACTGCATCGTACCGGTTATCATTTATTGCCCAGTATCCATTTTCGTGGATAATCGATGAAACTGGTTGTTGTTTCCTGATTTTTCCACCATTTCTTTCAATGGATTGCTCAAGGGCATCGATGAGATGATGAAAACCGCCGTTAAGGTAGCCGAGATTTTCTCCGGATACACCCCGGTTTGAGCGGATGGCGATCCGGCTCAAAAGCCATGCTGCAGATACTTTCTCTCTTTGTTCTCCGAATTTACTCTTGAGGAGGGGTTCGAAAAACGATGTGTAGACATTTGCTCCAAGATGTTTGATGATATACTGGTCTGCCGGGATGGCATCCAATGCTGCGAGATCAGCTTTTTTTGCGGTAAATGTGAGGTACGTAAGTTGGGCTTTGTCAGTAATGGAGAGTTCGGGATAACGCAGGATCTCGACAGGTGTATTTAGCGGATAAATTTTTTTACTGGCGTAATAGCCGCTTGTCCCGGTTTTCCATTCGAGTTTTTCCGACAACCCCAGTTCACGAATAAGGGAAAAAAGATGCGTATCCGTGGAAAAACAATGATGATAGTAGCGCTCGATCCAGTAATTGTCGATGGAATAAGATGAAAGGCACCCTCCAAGGAAGGGCATTTTTTCAAAAACTTCAACCTCATGTTCTCTCGATAGAGCATGGGCTGCGACAAGCCCGGTCAATCCCCCCCCGATAATCCCGATCTTCATGATAAATATTCTATAGTATTTTTCTGGGCGAAATGAAAAATCCTCCGCAAAAAATGAGGATTTTTTATTGTACCCTCGAAGATTTATAACAAAGTTTTTGTACTGCCGAAATAAAGGTTCATACGAGCAAAAGGTCTTAAAAGAATTAAAAGAAAATAATTATCTCTTAGCCCATTGGATGGTGTCATCAGATGCGTGTATTTTTCATAGGATTCGGCCAGGCGGGCGGTAAAATTGTTGATATGTTTATCGAGCAGGATAGGAAGCTCGGTACCAACAGTTTCAGAGGCATTGCCGTCAACACTGCCCGAACCGATCTGATGGGATTAAAAAATATCGAGATGAAGGACCGGATTCTTATCGGTCAGACAATGGTGAAAGGGCATGGTGTAGGCACCGACAACGTGACCGGAGCCCGTGTCACTGCCGATGAAATTGACAGTATCATCAGCGCGATTGATATGAGAGGCACTCATGATGTGGATGCATTTGTCATTGTTGCGGGCCTTGGAGGAGGCACTGGTTCTGGTGGTTCGCCGGTCCTTGCCCGCCATCTCAAGCGCATCTATCGTGAACCTGTGTATGCTTTAGGGATTATTCCGGCACCCGAAGAAGGCAGGCTCTATTCTTATAATGCGGCAAGAAGCCTGACCACCTTGGTAAACGAGGCCGACAATACCTTTATTTTTGATAACAGTGCCTGGAAAAATGAAGGGGAAAGTGTAAAAACTGCGTTCAACCGTTTGAATAATGAAGTTGTCCGCCGTTTTAGTGTTCTCTTCCGGGCAGGAGAAGTCAGTAAATACGGTGTTGGTGAGATGGTGGTCGACTCAAGTGAGATCATCAACACCCTCCGTGGCGGTGGGATTACCTCTGTTGGTTATGCGATCAGCGAAGTTATGAGTAAAAGCACGAAAGACAAACGCGGGATCTTCGGGGGTTTAAAAGACAAGTTCGGTCCAAAGAAAGAGGCCAACGAGGAAGTCCTCATGGGAGAGGATAAGTCTGCAAAGATTGTCTCTCTCGTGCGTCGTGCGATGCTGGGAAGACTTACTCTCCCCTGCGATTACTCCACCGCGGAACGTGCACTGGTTCTCATTGCCGGGCCTCCGAATGAGATGGACAGAAAAGGTATTGAGAAAGCAAAGAGCTGGGTAGAGGAAAATATTGCGGGTGTTGAGGTACGTGGCGGCGATTACCCGGTGAACAGTGAATATATTGCCGTAGTTGTGATGCTGGCTACCGTTGGTAATGCCCCGAGAATCAAAGAGCTTCTTGATATCGCAAAAGAAACAAAAGAAGATGTTATAAAGTCAAAGGAGAAAAAATCGAATATGTTTGAGGAAGGTATTGATCCGCTATTCGAGTGAGGTTGACAATGAAGGGTTTTAAAGCATCGATTCTATTAATGGTTATTCTCTTATGCTGTATTTCGGCTGCATCTGCATTTTCTGTAACCTCGATTTCAATAGATCCTTCGGGTTCATTGATTCCGGGCACTCCGGTTACAGCATCGTATAAAATAGACACTTCTGGATTTGCCAGTGGGGGGGATCTTCAGTTCTATACAGACCTTGATAGTCCCCTTTGGACCTACACTATCCTAGTGAACGGTGTTGAAAATCTTCGTCCGGCACTGGGTGGACGCACGCTTACTATTACAGGTTTTGAACTTTCATACAAAACGGGTGATGATGTTGCTGTGAGAGCAACTCTCGAAGGCAAAGCACCTACGGTAACTGAAACAACAGATAAAACAATTATCCGAATACAGGAAATAGGTTCGAATGGGGCTGCGATCACCAGCACCAAGGTTGAACGAACCGGAAAAGTTATCAATACTGGTGAAGTGCCCAAGGTAATTGCTGAACGTGATACCGAACTCCAGACCTACCGGACTCACATTGATGAGAAGGCAGTTCTTGGTATCGATACCTCCGATGCTGAAGCAAAATACAATGATGCAAAACAGAAAATTGACTCTGCACGTGCCCGCCCAACAAACCAGTATGCAGAGGCTTTGGCGGACCTGACTGCCGCACAGGCGAGTATCAGTGATGGTGAAAAAGCTCTCGATAAAGCATGGGCTGAGAATGAAGTTGCGGCAGCGCAGATCCCAATCAACAATGTTGATACGGTCATTGCATGGTTCAAAGGTAACCAGAGCACGGCAAATGACCAGCAACTCCCTACAATTGTCACAAAACGAGAAGTAGCGCTTAGCTACATATCAACGGCAAATGATCAGATTGCCAGTGGAGAGTATACACAGGCGCGGTCAAAAGCACAGGAAGCCCTTGCGAAAGGAACGGAATCGTATAACGATGCGATAGCACGCCAAAAACAATTGTCAAGTGGTTTCATTTGGCCGCAGATTCAGATTCCTGGTGGAATCTTTATTGTTTTAGGTGTTGTAGTTGTCATCCTGGTTGCTGTCGGTATCGTGATATACCGGAAACGTTCCCGATGGGATGAACTCGGATAACTTCATTCACGCATTTTTTTTTAAATATCAGATGTTTTAAAGTATGGTTTTTTTTACCTATGATTTTTCCTGTTTAACGGGTGCTTTGGTGTAACTATCTCATAATCCTGTTGAAGACGCCATCCCCTTGAGAACTGTCCTTAAATGGTCATTTCTATTATCATTGTGGTAATAGTAGTGACCCTGTTGGATCTCTTTTAAAAAAGATATTTATGCTGGTTTTTGGATGGTAAAGACATCTAAGTTAATACTCCCCATCTTGCCATCCCGGTGAAGATAGTAATCTGCAAATCTTTTATCATTGTCGTAGAATGAGAACCAGTAACTCAGTTTGTAGGTTTTTTTATCATAACCATCAATAACTGGATAACTTTCGCTATCATGAAGAATAATTACACCGGGATTTTTTTCCGTCAGGGTCTTTTCATCAGACCGGTTGCCATAGAATTTTACCTTGTTCCAGCGATCGCCACGATAATACCACGGTAGTGGCCAGTAATCCTTCGATGCAATGACTACATTATCGGATGCATCGATAAGCTGCATCACCTCACGCATGTCTTCAGAGTTCTGAACCTGGACAATCGGTTCATTGATATCTACGGGAATGAATGCAACGTGCCAGGTCATGACAACAAGGAAGATACAGCCAACCAGGGCAAATACGATCTTCTGCCAGTTCAGCTTATACGCTGCGACAAAACACATAGGGAGGAGCTGGGGGATGACCAGCCAGGGGACCTTCTCCCCTACATAGGCATAGAATGCCATAGTCAGGATCATCCAGTAGATACAGAACCGGAAAAACTCATCCGATTTGGAATAACCCGGGCGGGGATTTTGCAGCTGATACAGACTTGTTTCGGCAAGATCGCTTGTTGTCCGGGTGAGTCTGCGTGTCAAAATTATATTTTTCAACCGTCTGAATGCTTGAGAGAGATCAATTCCCGCTAGGATGAACTGAAGTGTACCTATGATGGCAAGGATAAAGATCGGCAGTTCATACAGGAGGTAGAAGGGGATATAGAAATAAAACGGACCCCCAAGACGCTGCTCGTTGTGCATGGCAGTCCAATGGTCTATGGCTTTGTACCAGCCGGTGGTATTCATCTCAAAATGAGCACCCTGGACTGAAAGCTGAGGGTTCTGTCCTACCAGCGTTTCAGGATGGTTTCCAAATCCGGTATAGAGCAGACTCATTATTGTTATTGCAAGGAGTAATCCGAATACAAGATCTCGTTTCCAGGTAGCAGGTAAGGTTAAGCTACCTCGCCAGATGGCAAAGGTGAAAAACGAGGCAAAGATCAGGAGGATGACCGGCATCTCTTCCTTGCAACTCAGTGCCCCTGCCATCGCTACAGCTGCGATTATGGCAAATCGGAGTTGTCCTCGTTCAAAATAATACAGGAGGGCAACCAGAAGAAGAAATGTGAAAAAGAGCATGAATATGTCGTGTCTCAGGAAGCGGGAGAAATACACCATATCCGGCGATACTGCAATAAATAGTGCAACGATAAGGGTCTGGTTTTTATTGATATAGCCTATGCGATAAATGCAATAAGCCAGAGGGATTAACAGGGTGCCAAAGAGTGCAGGAAGCAACCGGGCTACCAGATCGGAATCTCCAAACGCAGAGAACATGCCTGCAGTGACATAATAGAGAAATGGCCCATGGTAACTCGGATCGTATATCCATGTGCCTTTTGTGAGCAATTCATAGGAGAACCATGAATGAATTGCTTCATCGTGGTGGAGCAGTTTGAGATCAAGGGTCCAGAATCGAACAAATATTGATATAAGAAGGATTAAAATAAAAATTCTGTTAAAAGTGAAAAAATTTTTAATTTTTTCTGATATGCATGCGGCTTGCTGCACGCCGCACCTTCAACTCTCTAAAACTATCTCAATGCCGATATCCTTTGGCACCTGAATGCGCATGAGCTGGCGGAGTGCACGCTCATCTGCATCGATATCAATGAGGCGTTTGTGCACACGCATCTGCCAGCGGTCCCATGTGGCAGTCCCTTCACCATCAGGGCTCTTGCGGATTGGAACAACCAACCGTTTGGTTGGGAGCGGTATCGGACCGGCCAGATTCACTCCTGTGCGTTCTGCAATCTCACGGATTTTGTCACAGACCATCTCTACTTTATTAAAGTCTGTACCTGTCAGGCGAATTCTGGCTTTCTGCATGGTATGTCTCCAAAAAAAATTATCTCATTTGTTTTGCCTTGATGGCTATACACATGCCAGCGGCAATAGTTGTTCCCATATCCCGGACTGCGAACCGGCCCAGCTGGGGGAGTTCCTTGATATTTTCGATGACCATCGGCTTTGTTGGTTTGATAACAACAATTGCTGCATCGCCACTCTTGAGGAACGTCGGGTTCTCTTCTTTGGTCTGGCCGGTGCGGGGGTCAAGTTTCTTCTGGAGTTCCATGAACGTGCAGGCAGTCTGGGTGGTGTGGCAGTGGAAGACCGGGGTGTACCCAACGGTCAGTGCACTGGGGTGCTGGAGCACGACAATCTGTGCAGTGAATTCATCAGCAACAGTTGGTGGTGCCTCTGCGGGTCCACAGACATCGCCACGGCGGATTTCGCCTTTTGCGATACCACGGACGTTGAACCCGATGTTGTCACCGGGTAATGCCTGCGGAATCTCTTCGTGGTGCATCTCAATGGACTTGATTTCTCCGTCCTTGTTGGCAGGCATGAAGGAAACTTTCATTCCCTTCTTCATGATACCCGTTTCAACACGGCCAACCGGCACAGTGCCGATACCGCTGATGCTGTAGACATCCTGAATTGGAAGACGGAACGGTTTTTCAGTTGGTTTTGCGGGTTCCTTGAATGTGTCAAGTGCCGGTATGAGTGCGAGGCCTTTGTACCAGGCCATCTCGGGGCTGTTTACCTTGATATTCTGGCCGCCAAGTGAACTGATCGGGATGAAAAGAGTCTCTTCAGGTTTGTACCCTACCATCTTGATAAGATCGGAAAGATCCTTCTTGACCTCGTTGAACCGCTTCTCATCGAATTTTACTGCATCCATCTTGTTGATGGCGATGATGATTTGCGTAATGCCGAGTGTACGGGCAAGGAATACGTGCTCCTTCGTCTGGTCCATGACACCATCTGGGGCTGCTACCACGAGAATTGCTGCATCAGCCTGTGATGCACCGGTGATCATGTTCTTGACGAAGTCTCTGTGTCCTGGGCAGTCCACAACGGTAAAGTAGAACTTGGCTGTATCGAAACGCTTGTGGGCGATATCAATGGTGATACCTCTCTCACGTTCTTCCTTTAAGTTGTCCATAACCCATGCAAATTCAAAGGTGGCCTTACCCTTGGTTGCAGCCTCCTTTCGGTAACCTTCGATGATATGTGCAGGTACTGCACCAGTCTCGAACATCATTCTACCAACGGTAGTTGACTTTCCGTGGTCGATGTGTCCGATAACAGCCAGATTCATGTGGGGCTTGTCAGATGCCATTTATGTTCCTCCCAAATAAACGTGTGGGACTGTCCGCTTACAGTCAGTTTATGCGAGTATTACTTATATGAGACCCATCTATATAAAGCATTTCGATTGACGGAGATCTTGCTTTTTTAACAGGTAAAATACACATCGGTATTATCATATTGGATGGTTGAATACCTTTTCTCTATGAAGACCTTGCCTTTTGAGCGCGATGAGAAAAAAAACCGTGTACTTGTTTCGTGTGCGGATGGAGATGTATCGGTATACAGCCATTGTGCGTACTGCAAGAACTGTAAAGGGGTATTGGTGGGAAAACGACTTACGTCCACTCCCCAGCATCAGGCTCTGAATGATATGAAGAAAGGATCGGCTGCAGATGATAATCTGATGAATGCTGCCATGTTGTTCAATACGTTAATCCGGGATGGCTCAGCAATTGAATGCGGAGATGACGCAAATAAAGGATTTTCGCGAATGTATTAGGCTGATCTTTTTAAAAATCTGCCAGTAATCTTTTTTGATATTTCGATCACTACCTCTCTAAACTGGAGGATGTTGAGATGTTCTGTCACACTATGCGCGCCTGTTCACTCAGTTTTCAATTCTCTCAATGGCATGAATCACCAGTTCTTCAAGTTTGAGTGAATGTAATTGTCATCAAATCCCTGACAGCAAATCGATTGTCAATAATGATGTTAAAATCAGATTATCACCAGTGCCAGAATAGCACAAGCCCGGGTAATCTCATTTGTGGCACCAACAACATCCCCATTTACTCCTCCGAACAAACGGTTTGAAATAAGGAGCATGACTGCCGGGCATATGAGTGCTGCCAGGAAGGCACCCATCACTTTGAGAGGAGCAATGGGCATGAAGAAAAGTGGCGCACACAAGATTGCAGCAATGAGGGGGAAATGAGGTTGCGAAAACTGGTGGAGATAACTGTGAATACCTTGTCTGAATGGCGTACCGTATACGGTAAGTAGTGACATTGAAAATTTTGCACAGACTTCTCCAATTATAATAGCAAACACAAGAAAAGTTGATGCCTGTAATCCGGAGAACAGAAGGAGTGTGATCACGATTCCTGCAGCGACCCCCCCAGCTCCAATATAACGGTCCGTAAGTGCCTTGATCCGTTTTTCACTATCTCCATGCGCCATTAACCCGTCACCGAAATCGAGGAGCCCGTCAAAATGATGGACACCTGATATCAGCATGATCAGGGCAATGGCAACCGCCGCTGCAATTGTCTGGTTTGTAATAAAAAAAACCGGCAGTGCGACAAGTGCCCCAATGACATACCCCGCTATAGGGTAGAGATATGAATGGCGGGCAAATAACTCGAGATCCTGCGGTCTACCTAGCGGAAGAATTGTCGTGAACTGCAGGAGGGAACGGAGTACCTTCATATGCATTCGCTGTAGAGACGGGATGTGCACCCTGCGATCAATCCGGCGACCGCATCATCGAGAAATGGTCCGAGTTTTGCAAGGATTCCGGGTTTTTTCTGGTCATACCGGGTAAATTCAAACCGTGCATAGGTACCCCCGATACATTCTGCGATAGCCATGCCGATGATTTCATCGCTCAGTAAAAAGACCGGGTCATCGGCAATTTCTGAATTTTTTCGTTTATTGTAAAGCTCGTCTTCAAGGAGTATCGCGCCAAGAAGAAGTGAGGATACGTTCGGATCTGCCAAATATTTCTTTATTTTGCGCATGATCTCCGCGGCTGCCTCCTCTTCTGGCATACCGTGGGAAACGTAAAGTCCCATGGCAGCATCCACAATATCTTCAAGCGTGATGCCGTTATCGCGCAACCGCTGTTCAATTTCAAACATATGAATAGGTGTTGTACCGAACGGACTATTATATCGTTGTGGATTTTTACCGATATATTCAAACTGGAATGAATTGAAATATACGAGTTGATACGTATGGGATTCCTTTCCGAAATACCGGATGTTACGTTTAAAAAACCGCTCTTCTGCGCCATTCTCGGAAATACCCTGCTCTCCACGGTTCCGGGAGTATCGGGTGCAGGATCAAGCCCTGATAATACCCTGCTGACTCCCATTCTGGATGCGGAACTCGTTGTTCATGGAGCAATAACAAGCCATCCCATAAAACCAAACACCCCCACGGGCTGTCCGACACCGGCATCCATCACCCGTTCGATGATGGAATTAACCCGGTTGCAACCACTGTTCATAAATGCCGGGCTCCGACACTCTCCCACTGTCCCCTGCATCGATGTGTATGGGGAGATTGGAGATGATCCCCGGTTTCATAATGCAGTTCCCCGGGCACAAGCCCTGTTTGAACAGGGAAAATTGATCGGAAAGACTCTTTCTGATTTCAGCGATCTTCTTGTCATAGGTGAATGTGTGCCCGGCGGGACAACCACCGCGCTCTGTGTACTGCGTGCACTCGGGTACAATGCTTCGGTGAGCAGCAGTTTTATTGACAATCCGGTTACCCGGAAAGAAGAGATCTGCCAGATAGCGCTGGCGCGTATCAAGGCTGACAATATCACCGCGCCACTGGATGTACTGAAATATTCCGGAGATCCAATGATGCCGGTGGCGGCAGGAATTGCCTGCACCTATACCGGGCATCTTCTCCTCGCAGGCGGTACCCAGATGCTTGCGGTGAGTGCAATAATTAAGGCAATGGGATTACATCTCCCCTCTGTAGTCACAACTTCCTACGTGAAGGATGATCCCTCGGCCAATGTTGAGCAGATCGCCCGGCAGATTGGGGTAAAAATATTCTATGTTGACCCTGGTTTTGGGGATATCGGACATTCTGGTCTTGCACGGTATTGCATTGGGGAAGTAAAGGAAGGAATGGGTGCTGGCGGGGCGATGTGTCTTGCGCATCTTCTTGGGCACTCCCCGGATGAGATCCGGGCAAAAATCCTGAGTACGGTGAGTGCCTACAGCTGAACAGAATTATAGTGCATCAATACAAACCTCAGCATGATGCTTCCCATTTATGTAGTCAATAATTTCGGCCAGTTCAATCATCTCATCCACCGCGCATTGAGAGATCTGGAAATTGAAGTGGAACTGGTGCCTAATTCCACATCAAAGGAACAGGTTGCGGAAGGATGTCGGGGAATTATTCTTGGGGGAGGCCCGGCCATTGAGCGTGCAGGGAACTGCAGCCAGTATCTCGATCTCGGATTGCCCGTTTTGGGAATATGTCTTGGGCTTCATATTATTGCAAAAAAATTTCACGGCGATGTGAATCCCGGGCGCAGTGGGGGATACGGTCCGGTGGAAGTAGAAATCTGCCAACCTGATGATATCCTTGCAGGGTATCCCGGCAAAGTGAGTGTATGGGCATCGCATGCCGATGAGGTGTCACGGTTGCCAGATGGATTTACCCTGCTCGCTCATTCGTCCATCTGCAATAATGAGGCGATTGCCCATCTGGATAAGCAGATATACGGGCTCCAGTGGCATCCGGAAGTGAGTCATACGTTCGAAGGAAAACGGGTATTTGAAAATTTCAACCAACTCACGCTTGATCACAAGAGATGACTTGTGTTGTACTATTGCCGCTTGGATAGAACGACATAGGATCTTGCATATGAAATCCTATTCTCTGCTGGTACGCATTTCAAAAAATAATCTTTATTTTTCTCCGAATCGCCGGTATGTTTGTTAATTTTATATATTAGCAGGAAAGATGGATCAATATGATAAGCAAAAACGCAAAATGCTGTGTTTTGTTGATATTCGGGATCCTTTTTTTGGTTAGTCCCGTGTTTGCCGCAATAAATACGATCCGTCCTGGAGAAATGGTTTTTCTTGGCGAACAGGGTCTCAATGTAAACTCTGCAATGGAAGGGGATACAAAGATCGGATGGTGGGCATCTGCAGCATCGATTGCCGGCAGTTCCCCGGATAGTACGGTCTCTGTCTCAAATCCTGAAAGTTTCTCCGTCTCCCCAAATTTATTTGGGTCTTATCCTGGGGTATGGTATCATCTTAACCCATCCGGGCAGGCAAATGGGACCGCTTTCAATGTTGTAGATCCTCAATTGGATATCAAAGTAGAGGATACTACCGTTAATGTCGATGTTACTGACAAATGGGTACCCTCGGGTGATGCACTTCGTTTCAGGATCGATACCAACATGTATCCTATATCCTCAAGAACAGGTGGATCGGCATTACCCGTTACCATCAAAGTACAATCCCCTGATGGAGCGATTTTCACCACTCTGATAAGCAACTCCGGAGGAACAACATCCATCGTTGACTATGGTGTTACGACATCCCCCCAATACACCGATTCAATCTGGGGTACAAATAATCGTGAAGCCTATCCCACTGGAACATATACCATATGGGCCGAGTGCAACGTTAACGGTATGAAAGACAATTATGGTGTATCAGGGAAGACCATAAGCAGGGCAGTGAGTTTGCTCAACCAGGATCAGAATCCTCTTATCAAAGTCAATGTGCCGACAACAAATCCAACCCAACAGACAGTCTCCCCTACTAAAACAGTTACAACCCTTTCAACAACGGTACAGCAAACTCCGCAGAATACCTCAGTACCCACACTAACTCAATCCCCAGTCCCAACAGCTACACCCACAATTATCGAAACCACAGTCACTTCGCTTCCAACACTCACTCCGACTAAAACAAAATCTGCCGGATTTGAAGCTGTACTCGCGGGGTTTGCTCTTATACTAGCACTTGTTTTCTGCGCAAAGAAAGAATAAACTCTCTTTTTTTACCGGTTCGCAAGATTTTATTAACTTACTTTCCCATTCCGGTGTATGAACATAGTAACCACCGTAATAAAATCCCGCCATAGCGTGCGGAAATTCAAACCAGAATCTGTGAGCGATATTATCATAAATGACGCGCTCGAATGTGCTTCGCAGGCCCCCACCGCAATGAATATCCAGCCATGGTTGTTTGGTGTTATTAAAAACAAAGAAGTACTTGCAAAGATCGCAGCAATCGCGGATCATGGGACGTTTATCGCAGACTGTCCGCTGTGCTTTGCGGTTTTTGGCGAGAAGAAAGAGACCTATTATCTCGAGGATTGCTGCGCTGCAACAGAAAATATCATTCTCGCTTTGCAGGCTCAAGGCGTTGCATCCTGCTGGGTAGCCGGTGAAAAAAAAGCGTATGCTGATCAAATACGGGTGATGCTGGATGTTCCCGAACAATTCACCTTGGTTTCACTCGTCGCCGCAGGTCTCCCCGCTGAAATTACGATTGCAAATAAAAAGGAGATCAAAAATATTGTTTTTCGGGAAAAATTTGAAACCGATTAATAAACTATTTTTAGAAGAAAAAGGCTCAAACTCAATTTTAAGCATCGGTTATTTTCATACTTCTCATTAAAAAATATTGTAGAATGATCACGCGATCGAAATCGGAATAGATCCGTCCATCCTCATGATTTGAGGGGAGGGGTATCCCTGCCCATCGCGTAGAAAATCAGTCACTCCCTCCTACTGGTCATGAGGGGGTACCCCCACCCCCCCTGTGGGCCGCGTCCGGCGTGAACAAAGTAAATTTTGTCAAATGTACAATTGATAATCAAGTGTACATTTGATTATCAATTGCACATCTTACCCGCGATTTTGGCAGTTGGATCTCAGCGTGCTGCAAAACCAGCACACCAAAAGGAATAATCAGGAAACAACCGGTTGCAATATGCCGACCATGTCAACACCCAAAAACCCCGGAATTATTAAGCATCCGGCCAATCACATCATTGATCATGAATAAAGCGGTTCTGCAGGTGGCACTGGATCTTCTTGAATTGAAACGGGCTTTGCAGATCGCACAGGAAGCCATCGACGGTGGTGCAGACTGGATTGAGGTCGGGACCCCTCTTATAAAAAGTGAAGGTATGGCTGCAGTCCGGGCGATGCGGGATCGTTTTCCCGATTCGGTAATTGTTGCGGATATGAAAATTGCCGATACCGGCGCTCTTGAAGTGGAAATGGCTGCCAAGGCCGGAGCAAATATTGTATGTGTGCTCGCTGATGCAGATGATGCGGTCATTGAAGATGCTATCAGGGCTGCACGGCTCTATGGAATTAGACTGATGGCGGATCTGATCAATGTCACAGATCCGATATCCCGTGCCGGCCAACTCGAAATCCTTGGAATTGATATAATCTGTGCCCATGTTGGCATAGATCAGCAGATGATCGGCAGGAATTCGATCGAACTCCTCTCTACTCTTACCGACGCTGTTCACGTCCCCCTCGCTGTTGCTGGAGGTATCGATGCCTATAGTTCCGGAGATGCCGTACGATCTGGAGCAGATATCATCATTGTCGGGGGTAGTATTACTCGTTCGGCAGATGTTACCGGATCAACAAAAAAGATCCGTACCGCAATGGATAATCCCTCGATCAAAGCGATCGAAAAAAAATCGGCTGATGAAGAGATCCGTGCCCTCCTGATGCAGGTCTCTGCCCCCAACATCACGGATGCAATGCATCGTAAGGGGGCGATGGCCGGGATTTTTTCTGTTTGCGGGAATGTGAAAATGGTGGGAAAGGCAGTCACCGTCCAGACGCTCTCCGGGGACTGGGCAAAACCTGTAGAAGCCATCGATGTTGCCCGAAAAGGTGACGTAATCGTGATCAACAACGATGGGTGTACGCATATTGCCCCGTGGGGAGAACTGGCAACCATGAGCTGCGTGAGTAAAGACCTGTCAGGAGTTGTCATTGATGGTGCAGTACGCGATGTGGATGATATCCGGGCAATGAAATTTCCCGTTTTTGCAAAAGCAATTGTTCCGAATGCCGGTGAACCCAAAGGATTAGGGGAGATCAATGCTGAAATCCAGTGTGCCGGACAGAGTGTGTGCCCGGGTGACTGGATTGTTGGTGATGAAAGTGGAGTTGTTGTGATACCTGCTGTACGTGCATATGAAGTTGCACGAAGAGCACTGGAAGTCAGGAAGAACGAAGAGCGTATTCGCGAAGAGATCCGCAGGGGAAGTACCCTTTCTAAAGTTGCAGAATTAATAAAATGGGAAAAGAAGTGATACTGTTTTAGTGGAACACGCTTCGTTCCAGAAGAGTTGCGCCTGAATTTTTAATCCTTTTTATCGCATCTTCAACCTGATCTACCCTGAGGATAAGCACTGCTCCCTCTTTTCCGGAATAAGCATACGAATACTCAATGTTTATGCCGGCATCTCCCAGGATTTTTGCGACTTCATAAAGTCCGCCCGGCTGATCTTTCATGTGCACGGCAATCACATCGGTAAATGCGATATTAAATCCCAGTGACAGCAGTTTGTCATGCGCTTTTTCCGGGTGATCTACCAGTGCCCTTACGACGCCAAAACCATTTGCCTCAGCAATACTGAAAGCAAGGATATTGATCTTCTCTTCTCCCAGTGCATGAGCAATCGCTGCAAGCCTGCCCGGGCGGTTTTCAGAAAATATCGAAATCTGCCTGATTACATAATTTTTCGTGTCCATTTACATCGACCTCTTATCGATTACCTTCTTTGATTTACCTTCAAATCTTGGTAATGAGCCCGGTTCGACCAGTTCGACATCTACATTCACGTTCAAGGAATTCCTGAGCCGGTGTTCGACCTTCTGCCGTACCTTCATGATATCATTGATTTTGTCACTGAATGATTCCTTGTTCAGTTCTACGCGGACGAGCATATCATCAAGAGCACCCTTCCTCTCGACAATGATCTGGAAATGTTCCCCCACTTCCGGAATTGCCATCAGTGCAAATTCGATCTGTGACGGGAAGACGTTGATACCCCGGATGATGAGCATGTCGTCGACTCTTCCCTGGATTCTCTGGATCCTCGGGTGAGTTCTGCCGCAGGCACAGGTATCTTCCTCCATCGAAGTGATATCACCGATGCGATACCGTATCATGGGAAGGGCCTCTTTCTGAAGAATGGTGATGGTTAATTCGCCTTTTTCACCGGGTTCAAGGATTTCGCCGGTTTTAGGGTCAATTATTTCCACCAGGGCGATGTCAGACCAGATATGGAATCCTTTTTGCTCGGCACATTCTGTGAACATCGGGCCGGACAGTTCACTGGTGCCATAGATATCATAAGCCCTGATACCCAGCCATTCCTGGATGCGGTCCCGCATACCTTCTGTCCAGGGTTCTGCACCCAGGATTCCGGTACGGAGCTGAGTATCTTTTTTGATATCAACCCCCATCTTTGCGGCAACTTCCCCAATGTGAAGGAGGTATGAGGGTGTGCAGGCTATCGCAGTTGCTCCCAGATCCTGCATGAGTTCTATCTGGCGTTCGGTATTTCCCACGCTTGTCGGCAGAACGGTTGCACCAATACGCTCGGCACCATAATGCATACCGAGACCCCCGGTAAACAGGCCGTACCCATAACTTACCTGAATTACATCCCCCCTACCCAGTCCGACTGAAGTAAGGCCCCGGGCAAGCGATGTTGTCCATGTCTGTAAATCATTTTGGGTATAGCCGACAACGGTGGGTTTTCCTGTAGTGCCCGATGATACGTGATAACGGACAAGTTCATCCTGGGTTGCCGTGAAAATCTTATCCGGGTAATTATCCCTGAGATCCCGTTTGAACATGAACGGGAGTTTATGCACATCGGCAAGTTCACGGATATCATCCGGATGGACTTTCTGTTCTTTCATGCGGTCATGGTAAAATGGAGAGAAACTGTATAATCGATATACAAGACTTTTCAAAAGTTTGTACTGCATTCTCTTGAGTTCTTCCTGAGGCATTGCCTCGATGCGTGGATCCCAGCATACCATTATATCGCCTCCCTTCTGTCGATTACCCGTTTTGCTTTCCCCTCAAAACGTGGCAGTGATCCTGGCTCTACAAGCCTGACTGTCGTTCGCAGTTCCAGAGAATCGCGGAGTTCTTTCCCCACTTTTTTCTGGATCTTTGCCAGGTCTGCCAGTTCACCACTGAATGAGTCTCGGTTAATCTCAACTTCGACAGTCATTTCGTCCAGATGATTTATTCTGTCAATATATACCATAAACTGATTGCCCACTTCAGGGATCTTAAGGAGCACGTGTTCAATCTGGGAGGGGAACACGTTGATACCCCGGATGACCAGCATATCATCGCTCCTTCCCGTGATCCTGGCGATCTTCTGCCCTCTCCTGCACAGGCATCCATCCTCCATCAGCATGGTGACATCACCGGTACGGTATCGCAGTAATGGCATTGCCTCTTTTACCAGGGGGGTAACAACCAACTCCCCGCGCTCTCCGTCAGAAACACGTTCGCCTGTATTTGGATCAATGATCTCAACTAAGTAAGAATCATGCCAGATATGGAGCCCGTCCCTCTCTGCGCATTCAAAGGCAACACCCGGGCCGAAGAGCTCGCTCAGGCCGTATGAATCGTATGCCGTAACTCCCAATCGTTTTTCAAGGGTGTGCCGGACACTTTCTGACCAGGGTTCTGCCCCAAAAATTCCTGTTTTAAGGCTGTCAAGAGATTCGCCCATCTCTTCAGCAACTTCTGAAAGATGCATTGCATAACTGGGGGTGCAGTGAATTGTTGTCACGCCAAAATCCCGGATCATCTCGATCTGGCGTTTGGTATTTCCCGTGGCACTGGGGATAACCGTCATTCCGATTTTTTCTGCACCATAGTGGAAACCAAGACCCCCGGTGAACATGCCGTAATTGACCATGTTCTGGAAAATATCTTCCTTTCCTACACCGATCATGGTCATATTGCGTGCTATCAGGTCTGCCCAGACGTCAAGATCTTTTTTTGTATATCCTACGACCGTGGGTTTTCCGGTTGTACCTGATGTAGTGTGGATACGGACAATATCTTTGAGAGGTACTGCAAATAACCCGAAAGGATAGCCATCCCGAAGATCCTGTTTTTTGGTAAAGGGTATTTTCCGGATGTCATCCAGTGTTTTTATTGAGGATGAAGTGATGCCCGCATCCGAGAGACGCTTTTTATAAAAACCGACTTTTTGTGCCTGACTTATCGTTTTTTTCAAGCGTTTGAGCTGAAGTGCCTGCAATTCATCAGGTTTGAGGGTTTCAATTTTCTTATCCCAGAACATCTTCGACCTCTGTTATGCTATCGCATGACAAACTATGTCGTGGCTACGGTATATATCCACCGAAATTTCTGGATGATTCGAACACAAGAGACAGGATTCTGTAGGTTCACTATTTTGGCAAAACGGAAATTGTTTCAATGGTAGAATTCCAAAAAACAAAACACTGGACCAATTGTCACCAAGACATTCTCACTGCAATCGATCTCCGGGAATTTTTTTTCAACAATACCTTGCCGTACGAGCCCGCCCCTTCACCTCAGAGAAAATGATCTGTTGTTAGATAATTATCCAACTGTTAGCAGCTTTACTAACACCCCCGTACCCTGATTGGAATTTTTTCAGCAGTGTCTGCTATGAAAATGTTTCAGAATACAAGGGTTCCGGAACATCCTTTTAAAATTATCCGGAAATGTACAACGATGATTTAATCTGTGGAAATGTGGTAGTAATTATCTGAATTGCGCTGGATCGTACGGGGTTTATGGAAACGAATTATCCTTGGTTGTCGGTGAGTGGGTTTGGCTCTCACATCAAATCGACACAGACAAAATTAATTATCCAGAAAAAAAATGGCATCGAGGAATACTCTCTTGATGCTGTAAAAAACCTCCTTATAGTCGGTGGACACACGATTAGCTCGGCAACTATTACCCAGCTGATAAAAAAAGGTGCAGTAATCTCATTTTTTGAACCTGATGGAAATCCGGTGGGGAGTATCAGTCCTTTTGGCTACCATAATGATTCGGATATTTATCAGGCACAGCAGACCGAATCACGCCATCGCTTCGCAATGACAATTGCCCAGAGTGCCCTGAAGTCCCGCCTTGTCGCTATCAGCCGCTTACAGGAAGCACAGAGTGTATCCCTTTTTTATGAAGCTGAGTTAGATTTCCTTCACAAATCTTTAGAAGAAATGGCGTATCTCATCAAACTCGACGAGATCCGTCGCCTTCACCGTATGACTTCTGATATGTATTATGAGATAATGTCGCGTAACACCAAGCCGGAATTTGGATTCCGGAGAAGGACATTACGCCCTCAAACCGATCCTATCAATGCAATGATCTCATTCGGCTATGCAATGCTGTTTGGCAATTGCTGTGTTTCACTGATAGGGGCGAGGCTGGATCCCGACATTGGCCTGTTGCACGAGGGGAAAGGAAGTCTGGTGAATGATATTGCCGAGTCAATGAAATCTGAAATGATCGATGAAGCAGTATTCAGGATCGCACGCGAGTCCCTCACCTCTGCCGACTTCGAACTCTCTCCTGACCGGTGCATGTTGTCTGATGAATTAGCCAGAAATCTCATTAAAACATTTCATGTTACCATAAACAATAAAAAAATTGATGAACAGGTATCCAATCTCTCAAATGCGATAAGAAATAGTGGTGAATTCAAAGCGCTGTACTGATACGCCCCTCTCCTTTGATGATTGAAAAGTCATCAAAGGCCTTTAACGGTATCTCCGATTGCCGGAGATCCCTGATAACTGCACGGGGACAACCATACACCATTGAAACAAATTTTTCAAGAATCATCAGCTCGCCCGTTGCATAGATGTGAACCCTTCCATCCGGCAGGTTCATTACTGTCCCGGATACTTTCAAATCGGTAGCGATTCTTCGCACGCATGCCCTGAATCCGACTTTCTGGACCCTTCCTGAGATGAAGATCTCGATTGTCCTCATCATCAGATCTCCTGCATTATCTTAATCGCAAGCCCGAGTTCATCGAATACTTCATCGCGCAGTGCTGACTGGCGTATATTGGTCGCTGCGTCAATGGCAGAATCGAGCACTTCCTGAGCTTCGCTTTCACAGCCTGCAGCATGACTCTTCATTGCAATATCGCACATCACATAAGCCCTTCGGGAGAGTGGCCGGATAATCCGTGCTTCTTTCATTGCACTTTGCAGCATGCGCTTTGAGAGTTTTCCATTCCCTTCCTGCCGGAAAAGGATCGAAAGATTACAGAAAAAGATTGCTTCTTTTCCACGATCGGCTATTGAACTGACGATACGTTCAAGTGAGGCGATCTGATTGGGCTGAGCACCGTCATCTAAAATTTTTTCGGTCATCGCCCTGATTTTACTATACTGGGGGGAGATCTCATAAGACTCTTTTTGCCCCATTTGCGTGAGGCGGTGAAGTCTTAACCTGTCATCGTCAATAGTCCGCGTTGTTTCAATGGCGTAGCGGAGGTATTTCTTATCGCTGTGCGTTGTGTACAGCATCGAATACACTTGGGCGACATTGTCGCGGATGGTATCTGCGATATACTGGATGTTGATGTTTTTTGTCAATGCATCTGCCTTTTTTAGTAACGGCATAAATGCATCATCTTTATTGCATTGCAGTGCGAGCGGGACAATATCAAGGATAACTGATGCCTGTTCATACGGTGAATGGATCTGTTCTGTTGCCCCCACCATAAGGGTGAGCAATTCAGCACATCGATCATCATCGTTAATTACCATTCGGGACATGGCAATGAGCGATTTGATGTAATCGACCGGTTCTTTGATTTCGGATACGATGTCGAATGCAATATTGATTAAGGAATCATCGGAGGTGGCGGTATTCAGGCTGGCGATGGCAAAAACAATCTGTCTCCGTGCTATCCCACTATCGGGGAATTCTGCGCTATTCAGGATCTGGATTCCTTCATCAAGGCATTTTTTTGCCATTTTCTGATCGATGGGACCAAACAGTGTGGTCAGGTCAGCTAAAATCAATACTTTCTGATATTCTGTGGGAAGTTTTTCCAGTGAACCTGATACTTCTTTCAGAATTTCAATAGACCAGTCCGGATCTCCTGACTTGAACACGGAATCTGCAAGATTTAACAATCCTGTGAGACGATTGTAAGGATCTTGTATCAGGTGGAGGACCCGGAATATCAGGTTAATAGAAACCGGATTGGATTGTGCCTGTTCCGATCTCTGAAGAAGGTAGGCCAGAATCTCGTAAGGATCGGTTGAACCCGGGAAGGGAGTTTCATCATTGAGATTCGAAATAATACGGGACATCATTGCATCCCTTTCTAATGCATTGCTGATCTCCAGAGAGTACATCGCCAGCGGGATAATAAAATCCGGATTATCGCTCGTTTTTGAATACGAGAGAATCACATCGATTAACCCGGCAATCTTAAGCGAGATTTGCGGTGTTTTTACATTCTTTTTGATTATTTCCAGTCCGCGCTCAAACGGAGGAACCGCATCTGAAAAATTTTGCAGGGGTGGCAAAATCTTTGGTTCTTTGAGCAGGATACATCCAATCTTAATAAAACACTCTGCAATACGTTCGAATAATTGGGTTTTTAATGCAGGATCTTCGATTTTCTGTGCGATCAGGTATGCCTTTTCGAGAGCGTCAGGTGAACGGTTATCAATTGCGTATTTTATCACACCCTCGATAATGTTTGCCATTGCATACGCTGCAAGATCTTTTTCGAGAAGGGAGTTGCTCCATTTTTCCATTCTCAAAAGGAGATCAAGATCTCCCTGGTGCGCTGCCAGGATCGCGGCTTCATCAATAATCCTGCTCAAAGTGGCTGAACGGGTATTCTGTCCATCAATCTGACAGGTAAGCCCGACTGCTCTCTGGAGGAAATCGCGGTTATTTATCTGCACACCGATCTGGGCAATTTTTATGACAATGCTTGAAATAGCTCGCTCTTTTAATGACAATTCTGTGATCGAATCTGCAAGTTTAATCAGGATGCCCGGTTCAAGAGCATCCAGAAATCCCCTGTCCACAAGAAGGGTGATGCACTCAAGAAAGAGAGGATCCCTTCGGGGGTGTAAGTTGATTAGTTCTTTCATGGAATGGATATGGGGGACTATCTCATCAAATGGAGAATTCCGGGAAATTTCAACTGCTGCATGGTATACGGCATTATGAGAAATTTCTGCGGGGATATTCTGGAGAATTGAACTATTAATTTTTGCAATGGAATTTTTTATTACCCCTGCCTTCAGAAGGTTTGTTAAACAATCTGTGTAGAGCGTAATATTTTCTGATTCATGATTGACTTTCCCAAATACATTGAGCGCTGATTCAAAATTTCCTGAACCCAGCATAATCTGGGAAAACTGAAGATAGACCCGGGATAAATATACCGTATTGCAGTTCTTTTCAATAATAGGAATGAGATCAGAAAGCACGTTAATTTCATTAGAACTGCGAGAAACTGAAATACCCGCCTTAATTATCTCCTTTATTGGATATTTGTCGGGATTTGAAATCAGCTGCTGAAGTTGCATTGCAGATTCAAAATACCAGGTATCCCCGGACTGTTCCGCTTTCCTGAGAAGATCAATGACAAGAGTCTCTGTTACAAAAGGCAGGGTTTCGCAGAGGGACTGAAGTACTCTGGCGATCTGTTTTTTATCCTTTTCGCGATCGAGAAGCTGATCAACCAGGGCGCTGATAATCTCGAGTTGATTATCTGAATTACTATCGTTAAAGTGTTGGATAAATGCCGGGATATCGGATATATCCCGGGAAAAAGCAGATTTTATCCCTTTCTCCACAATTGAATTGATACAGTTCTGCCTGCGGATCTTCTGGTGGATATCGGTCGCAATTCTGATACTATCAAGGAATAATGGGCAATTTTTTTCCAGAATCGCAATGGTTGCGATTGCTTTTGCAAGTTCGGAATGAAGGACCGCTCGTTTTGAGATATCACTTATGTCTTCTATGAGACTGAGTGAAGTACGGAGACGTTTTTCATCCCGCGTTGTGATCGCCCAGACAATCAGAAGGGGAATGATATCGATCATGATATCGGAGCGGTATTTCCGGAAACTGATCCGATCGAGCATAATCATGCCCAGTTTGATGAACGAAGGATCTGAATGAGAAACCCCTGCTTCAATGAGATCCCGTGCCATCAATGCAAACACGCGGGACTGATAACTTTTTTTGCCTAATATCTCGGACAGGAATTGAAGAGATTTAAGCCATGTATCATTTTTTGTTTTAATATACTGACAAAGAATACCCGAGAATAAATCCTCTATTTCATTGCTCGGAATATTGGCAATGGCGTATAAAAATGCTGGATTGTTTGTTTTGATGGCTTTATCAACAAGGAGATGATTCAGATCGGAAACAATTGTTTTTCTGGCATGTCGCCCCTGATTCAGGTGCAGCTCCTCAATGCTATCCCTGACGCTCTTCCAATCCTCTGCTGATAGCGCCTGCTGAATCTTATCGATTATTTCGGTGGGTTTAACCATTATTTATTTCCCTGATACAGAAATTCGGGTTATTTATCTCAATTTGACCAAATTAGTTAATAAACCTTACTCTTTTATTTAGGCATAAATTTATATTTTTTTTGGATACTAAAGCAGATTTATCGGTCTTTTGCCTGATATCTCAATAATGGGGCCTTCATTTTTAAGAAACTATAATAATTTCAATTAATTTTTGAATTAAACCATAAAAATCCGTTATTTATTATTTTTACAAACACCCTAAAAAAATTCTGTATTAATTTGCCCGATCAGGATTGTTCTTTGTAACATTCCGGATTGTTTCCATAAGTTCGTCCCGCAGTGCCCTGCCTTGCTTATCATCATCTGCATCAATGATGATCCGGATGAGGGGTTCTGTTCCCGATGCCCGCACCAGAGCCCATGAATTATTCCGAAAAATTTTCACTCCGTCGGTCTGATCAATGATCCCGTGCGAATATGCCGATTTTAATGCTTCGAGTATTGCTGCACCCCCGCTTGCCGAGATCTTATCTTTGATCATATGTCGCTTAGGTAATTCTTCTAATAACCCGGATAATTTTTGTCCGCGTGAAGCAAGAATTGCAACCATCATCGCTGCGGTCATACCCCCGTCACGGCAGAATTGATGGTCGGGAAAGATTAGCCCGCCATTTCCTTCTCCGCCAAAAATAACCTGTGACCCCTTCTCAATAAGCGATCGCATTGTACGGGCAACATAGATGCTTCCGACCGGCGTGTAGGTTACGGTACAGTTGTTCTTTTTAGCTACTATCTCAACCATCTGTGATGTGCTGACCGGAGTAACAATAACTCCTTTTTTCTGATGACAGATATGGTCTGCGACAAGTGCAAACTCCTGGTTTTCCTCGACAAATTGTCCCTTTTCATCAATAAAGACAGCACGATCTGCGTCCCCATCGTGAGCAACTCCAAATGCCGCTCCGCTGCTCACAACGAGCGCAGCAAGCCCTTTTAGTCCCTCTTGGGATGGTTCGGGAAGCCTTCCGGGAAATGTGCCGTCCATAATCCCGTTAATCGTCAGCACCCTGCAACCCAGGCGTGTGAGAATATCCGGGGTTGTGGAGCAGGCCGGGCCTGAACCGGGATCTACAACAACGGTAATTCCTGCACCCGGTTTGCCGGGAAAATAATCCGCTATTGCAGTGACATATTCTTCAATAAAATGAGGTGCAATGGTTTCGTGTCCCACGTGTTCCCAGGAGGTTGTGGAATATGTATGGTCGAATATCCTTTGTTCGAGTTTGATGGTCTCTTCATCTCCCATCTCTGTACCATCAGATTCGATGATTTTAACGCCGTTATATTCCGGGGGATTATGAGATGCGGTGATCATCGCCCCGCCATCAAAGTGATTTTTTACCAGATACTGGAGTGCCGGTGTCGGGAGGATGCCACAGTCTGTCACATCGCATCCCACAGCCATGAGTCCTGACTTGACCGCGTAAGCAAGCGTTTCACCGCTGGTTCTGGTATCCCTGCCAACAGCGATGCGCCCATTTCTCATCGTTCCGAACGCCTCTCCTATGGAAAGTACAAGTTCAGGAGTCAGATCTTTTCCAACAATTCCTCTCACTCCATTAGTACCGAACAATCGTTTCTGGATTTTTTTTGTTTCCATGTTTTTTGACTCCCTTTATTTTTTAAGGACAAAAATCTTCAAAGGAATTGAGTGATGCAAGCACTTCATCAAGTCTTGGGTTGGACAGGACACAATGATCAGTTTCGAGATTTCCAATAACTATTCTGGGGTATGCTATCTGTTTGAACCCTTCGATAACGGTGAAATTCATACCCTGGTCGAAAAGAAGTCTTAATGTGCCCTCTAATGAATTGTTACGTATCGCAGCTACGGATTTATCAGCGTCGATCCCTACGGAAACATCAGCACCGGCTTCAAAAAAACCGGTAGTGTCTTTTCCCTCTTCAAGAACATACTCGTGATCCCCGAGATGCTTGATCACTGCAACATGCCCTTTTGTTTTGAGTATAGGGATAAGCTGTTTGATGAAGGTGGTTTTACCGGAATTTGATCTTCCTACAACCTGAATTATCTTCATGGGGTTTCATCTCCTGTAATGTCGGGATCTTCTTTTACGGGGCTGATATCTTGAATATTTTCCTGATTTTTATTTATTAGCGTGAGGACCGTTGTTGAAAGAGGGGAAATCATTTCCTGTTCATGATCACTCGATGGTGAAGTAATGACAGGAAAATTTACGGCCGATTCATCGCTATGAATGGCCGTTGTTTCCAAATCCCCGGGCGAAACGTCCACTCTGTCCGGAGATAGCGGCTCCGTACGGGTGCCTTCTGTAGGAACCGTTTCTTTTGTTTTCCTTCGTCTCTTTGTTTTTTGCTGTGTCGATATATCCGTTTCTAAAGGGGCTGTTATTTTTTCTGTTATGTCGGGTTTTCCCTGGGGTATGGCCCCTGTTTCGGTATCTTCTGCTCTTGTCCGGAGTATTGTTTTTGCTGCTTCTCCGACACTTCGCATGACCTTGGTGATGCGATCCTCTATATCGATCTCTTCATCGATATCCAGGGTTGTGCCTTCGACTTCCAATAAAAATCGTGCAACTTCGCTGGCTTCAAAGAGCAGATCGTCGAGTTCATCGGTAGTAAAAAATCCACACATTGCTCCATAAAAAAATGTGGCACTCGATTTACGCACCTTTTTTTTGAAAGAATTGCGTGCCTGGTTCACTGCCTGGGGAGTATAGGTATCCTCCATAAAAGGGACAAGTTCCGGCAGATGGTTTCCGATAAAGGTCATTTCAGCTCCACCGGATGTGCGGAAATCAGTGCACAGGCGTGCAAGCGCCCATTCACGGGCCGTTATATAGGTCCTTTTGCGTAAAAACTGGTTTACCTTGCGATAGGTTGCTCCATCGACTTTCTTGAATTTTTTATATTTATTGATCTCCTGCTGGATATTTGCGTTGTCCATTATCATACACCTTTCAAGAATTGGTTTATCCCCGTATGGGAACATTCTCCAAGAGATAGTTGATTATTTGGCCGCTTTATTTATAGCATTATATGGTTTATAAATGGCAATCACTACGTCGGATTACGATGTTTCTCCCTCGAAATCAGAGAGCGAATTAAAGGGATATTCGAAAAAGAACCACGAATTGACTATTTCTCATTCTTTTTTTTATGGCGAAAATACTGATTTTTCTTTATTGAAATATTGCAGATTTTTCGTAGAACATTTATTCTCTTGTATTATCCCTAACGGGACTCTTCGGAAATGCAATTATATGACGTCCTTTTTAATTCCGATACTTTCCGCTCTACCCCTACTGCAGGGGCATTTTTAATATCGGGGTTGGATCACGGAAGATTTTGTATTCGGTGGGAAAAGTGAAGATTAAAGGTTGGTGTCAATGGGATGTCCCTCCCGGATTTTCTCCATTATCAGGAGTGTACTCATACCCTCATAGCCGGTTGAGGAATATTGGTGAATTCTTGGAAGTTACAGGCTCTCTGCAGAGTGCTTAATGAGACTTTCCCATTTAATGAGGGGATAATTCGGGTAGTGTGTAGGATATTGAATTTGTAATGTTCCCGGACAACAAATTTGTGGAATAATAATGGATGGGATGTTTAGATTGTATAATCCGTGAACAAACGATAATCAAATTGGAATTGACGGCTTTGTAGATCCCAGGTGATGTTTATCGATGTAATATTTTAAAAATAATCAAGACTGGTAGCAAATATTGTGTACGCCCAGGCGCTCTTTGCACACATTCCAGGTAATAATTTCTGCAGATGCTGGTTCGACTATTGTATGCATAACCGATATCTGGTGAGTTTTTTATTACCCATTGCATGGGCCTAATCCTGTTCGGTTAAAATGCTTTTTTTTTAAATAAATTTTCTTTCGAGTTTTTTTGTACCTTTTTGATATTGGTTTATTCCGGTTTAATCAGGTTTTTCTGAATAATATCAGAGAACCAAATCATAAAACGCCCCTTTTACATATAGCATCATATAGTTTATTAGATGTTCTGCAACATTTTTCAAAATTCCACAAAATGCTCAAAATGACTTCTTTTTAATAAAATAACAAAAATCTGGGGCTTTTGCAGTTTTCAATAATTTGGGTATCATTCATTTTTAATTAAGCTGCATCCTGTTCCGGATTGTAATTATGTAGCGAAGACCCTGAAAAAAATCCGAATAATGGGAAGGAAAACAGGGTAAATGAAGAAAAGGGGATAATTCTTGCCCATTTTTTATTGTTCAGGTTCATTTTTCATTTCACCTTCGCATCTGTATTTAGTTCATGCACAGGGGAGTAACATAAAAAAATGATGTAATTTTTCATATGTAGTTAGTTTTTGAACCCGTCGATAATCGAATAAATAGCCTGGAATGGCTGTTATCGCTTCATTTTTTAATCAGATTCAGATATTTTGGTTTTTTTTAAGTCTAACCTGCCAGAATCTCTTTCCTGGAAGCAGTGATTTACAAATGCCTTTTTTATAAGTTTCCAACGGGTGAATGGCAAAAAAAACAGCAATGCCAATATAATTACATCGATATTTTATCACTGAAGAAGGGATACAAAGGGCAAGAAATAATGAAAAGATCGTTGTCATCTGTGGGAAGATGCACGGGTAATTCGATAGATCCCAACGAACAGGTCAGAGAGAAATATCCGGATTAGTCTGGCCGAAAGGATTTCGCCAGGAAAAATATTAGCACTCGGTAGCACAAAACAAGGGAGAAATTCAGCGCTAAAACCGGATTCCTGATAATAATGGGATTGGATTTTTTATTCTGTGGGCATTGCCCATCGCATTTTTCAGCCCGTAAATTTTCAATTTGACGCTCGGGAAATTCTTGTGAGGCACCAAAGAATCGCTCTCGGAGGCTACAGTATTTCGTGCTTCAGCCCCCGCCGACCGGGCATCCCCCCAATATCACGTTAGCCGTCAGAAATCTGACAAATTCCTTAAGATGGGAGTCGGGGGAACTATCCCCTTGGGCAGTCTCTCCCTTTGGGGAGAGAGGGGGTCATCCACCTACTGTTATAGAGGACCTTCGGGCAACGGAAAATAGAATTTTAACTGACCTTTTTGAATTAAAAATCATTCCAGTTCCGGCGGAAAAAAGGTTTCAGGGCCGCCATACCGGTGATTTGGAAAGTGGATATCCAATTTAATTTGGATACGGGATGTCGCCAGTATCTTTCATCCGGCTTAATCAACGATAAAACACGTCCTTTTTAAGAAAACAGAATTAATTCGCCCTAAAAACCCGGCTTCAGAAGTCCTTTAGATTCATTCTGCAGTTCGAAATGGATGATTCCAGGAATATTTTTACGCCCGGGATTTTTGAAAATTGTAGGTTTTATTAGACCAAAGTGAAAGAAAAACGAGAGCATTCTTCCTTTTTTTGCCGATTGGAAATCTTTCATCAGAATGGAAAATCCAATTGTAAATCCAGATTTTCTGACGACAGATTGGCTGAAAAAATCCCCATTTTTTCCAATTTGATCAGACTTCCCGGGTTCTCAGCCAGCAATCCGATTTCGCCGGCATCTTCCCGTTAAAAATTTCATAACGGGACATTACAAAAAAAATCATTGAACGAAACTCAGTCCAAAGTGAACAATATTCCTTGAAAAAACCGGACATTATTTTTATATTTCCCAACCAGGCAAAATGATATCAGAGGAATTTTCTCAACAGGCACAAAAAACATCGTTCCAGTGCATTTATTCTCCGACGTTAATTTACTTTGCAGGGCAATAGCGGGCTTCCGGTCGATGATCACAAGGGTGATGGGGGTCTGGGACCATCAAATTGAAAAAAAGGCCTGTTTTGAAAACTCGTTTTTTATTACCGACAGACATTTTGTGAACTTTTTGCACTTTTCTTATGTCCATGTGGATGAGGGAATGATATTTTTTTGTATTTCCGGAATTTTTTTTTTGAAGAGATTACTCTCTTTTTTGAAAAACAGTAAAAATTTTGGAATTTTTCAGACTTCGCAGAATAGGTATTCTACGAAAACCTTTATTTAATCGAGCAAAGATAGAATAGAGCATGGAAAGCGGGTATTTCTCGGAGTGGCTCAAAAGCTACCGGAACTACCTCCGGATGCGCAACTACTCTCCCCGCACACTTGACAGTTATGAGCAGGTGATGAAACATTTTGCTTATTATGTCTGGCTTCGCAGGAATACGGAGATAACCAAACTCGTCATCTACTGGAAAGATTTCGAAAATGCCCGCCTCGACACAAGTGTTGAGGTGACCCCCCTCATGGTGACTGATTTTCTCTCATTTGTCTCGTCGATGCGAACGTACAAGCCAAAGACGTTTCATCGCATTATCTCGACGATGAGTTCATTTTACCGGTTTCTTTACACCCAGGGGGCTGTCACTTCCAACCCCCTGACCGGCATTGAACGGCCGCGAGTCAAGCAGCAGGACATAAAATATCTCAAACATAACCAGGTGCTTCGCCTGATTGATTCGATAGAAGATCCTCGTGACAATCTCATTGTCCGGACCATATATGCCACCGGTGTCCGTGTATCAGAACTGTGTGGAATGAATGTTGAGGACATTGACTTCGACGAGCACACGATACGGATCCGGGGTAAAGGTGATAAGTCCCGAATCGTCTTTGTCGATGATGATACCCTGGCCGATCTCCTGAAATTTATTGGCAATCGTATCGTCGGCCCCGTCTTCGTCGGGCAGCAGGGAAAACACATCTCTTCCCGTGCCATCCAGCATATTTTCAAGCACTATGCCCCGAGCGGAATTACCCCGCACAAGATACGCCACAGTTACGCCAGCGAACTCTATAAGCGTTCAAAGAATCTTCGGGTTGTCCAGGAAAATCTTGGCCATACTTCCATCAAAACAACGGAGATCTACCTGCATACCGATATTGATGAGCGCCGTCAGGTCTACCAGCAGTTTTTCCCGCTCTCCAAGACAAACGGGAACGGGTAATTTTACTTTCCCCTAGTGAATACATGACAAGAAATTATCCCGGGATTCCTTCTTTTTTGACAATGCAGAATATCTCAAAATATTAGTTATTTCTCTATTTAACGTTCAAATCGTGCTGTTTTTTCTTTTTCTCTCATCTCATCATTTTTCGCAATAAACCGTATGATGCTATATGGTAACTACTTAACTTTTTTAGCTTCGATCGGGCCAAACGAGATGCTGGATTAATGCCCCGATCATTTGCGTGGCTGGTTTTTGAATACAAAAACCTGAAACAAATGCCCGGAAAATAAAGTGCACGGAATAACTCCCCGGCAACCCTGGCTGTTTAAAAAAACAGGTCGGTATAGAGGTCAAATCCCGGTAAATGCCCCGTATCCGGAACATTTTTGGATCCTCCCGGCATTATCCGGCCCTGTTGAAATACCCGGCCCGGGTAATCACTGGGCGGGAATACCGGTTCCCTGGATATCTCGTCTCCTCAGTGTGAAACAATTGCAAATCTAATGGTGTTGCAATTGCGTGGGAACCGGGTATCCTTTCCTTAAAATCCAGAATTTTTTTAATCCAATCCAATTCAATTACATCTCCCGTCATTTATCATCATAAATCAATCAAATCCAATTATTTTGAAAATCGAATCCCATGAAGTAAAAATTCATGCAAATCCGGATTTATCTAATTTTTCCTCATCTCACAATGTGGATACGCATATTTTCATTACGTTGGAACTGGTATTTTATAAAAACTCTTTTTAAAAAAATCAAATCTTTTTTCAATTTAATATTTTTTGTATCGTAATCTTCCACAATTCCAATGTTTTGGAAATCCAAACGCATTTCTGATAAATGTCTTTTTCTAATTTATCCAAAATATTCCCATAATCTCGCCTGAAAACAAATCCTTTGAAAAAATAATCTTCGGGCACTGCACATTTCTTTTATTTTCACTCCTTAACCGTACTAGCCCTAAAATAATCCAATGTTTTCGGAAATCCAATTCCCTGCCATACATCATCTGTAATTGGATAAAATATCAAATTTTTCAATTTTTATTCGTGCAATCAAATATATCCAATTCTTTTGAAAATAAATGTTATAACGTATGATTTAATCAAATCCAATTTTTTATAATATCTTGAAATTGTCCCTGTTCTAGTATTTCCCAAATCCAATCATTTATATGCAGATTTTCTGACGTGGATAGATTAAAATTCGAAAATATCCAATGTTTTACCCTATGCCAAAGGTCCATAAACGAAAATACGAAAAAATCGATGATGCCGAGATTGACCTCGTCATCCAGTGCAATGACAGTCATGAATTTTACGAGCGGTACCGGGAGGTCTTTCCCACAAAAAAGAAAGGAATCGACAGCATCAGCAAGATCTGGAAACGCCGCAGTGAATTTATTAAAAAACTGCAGCCCGCTGAGGAATCCATAGAACCCGCCAATGGATCAGGATCTTCGCGAGAACTCGAGCTGCTGGTTACCGCACAGAATAAAATCCTGTCTGAATTGTCAAATGTTATGAAAGAACAGCTCAAGGTAAGCAGGGAAATTCTCGCACATCTCCCAAAACATATTCAGAAAAATGAGGAACCCGCAGCCCGGCACACTGAAACCAGTACTCCGGAACAGAAAGAACCGGCAAAGAAATCCTGTCCGGAAAAACGTGCTGACATTGTTATCGGATCCTGATTTCCTGATACCTTGTGTCCTATAGTAAAACCATTCGTGAACAAAAAATAATTATATCACCTTCCCCTTTTTTCCCTGCAAAATGACCGGGGCAAAAGCTATCCTTATAGTCCTGACATGCATAGGTATTATGGCATTTTCCTGCAGGGAAAATGTGCGGTTAACCATTCCGTAAATCAAAACCCCCGTAGTGTAGCGGTCAATCATGCCAGCCTTTGGAGCTGGCGACACCAGTTCGAATCTGGTCGGGGGTATGCAGAGTGAAATATGGGCGATTCTCGCCCATTTCTCTAAAATGGGTCAAATTTGAATCTTTTTTGTTTATAATGACAATTTTAGAGTATCGAAATCAGAGCGAACGCGAGACTGCGGAGACGAACAGTCTCGACCGATATTCATGTCAGCAAACTACCGTTGAGACGGTGTGAGGGGAGCGGAGCTCTACCAGAATCAGAATGAACGCCAGATCAACTACTGTAAAGATTCCGGACCATATTCATAACCCCCATGCCTTTTTCTGTTACTGTATAGAGCCCGCTTGTCTCGGATTTGATCACGAGGCCGGCTTCGATAAGGCGGGTGATGTGGAAGAGGAGATGACCTCCCTTATGTCCGGTGAGTGTACTCAGCTCCGAGTACGACATGCTGCCATTCGAGAGCGCTTTGATCATGGAAAAGCGTACCGGATTCGCCAGCGGTTCGATGATGGATGAGAGGACCAACTCATCCGGCAACTCGGAGATAAGGATATCCTGGTTCTTCCGCTTCAGGGCACGCCGGGTTGCCGAAAGATCCCGGATCGCATGGATCATCCGGTCGCGTTCAACAGAGAATACCTCAATGCAGGCTTTGCACTGCAGGCTGTTCCGGAGGTAGCGGTCTGCCATCTCCCGGTCCTGCCGAATTTGGTCCTCGATGAACCGTTCAGTACTCTCCGGATCCAGGCGTTCGCCGAATTCCCGCAGCCGGTTAAGGGTGATATCCATGCACTCCTTCCGGTCATAGACATTGCAGGGATCCGGGCAGACCCGCTCGAACTCACGCTTTGCATCAGAGAGGACAAGATCAAGGAGAAGCCGCTGGTACCCCTGGCCGAGCTGTTGGCGCATGGCCTCGATCTTCTCTTCTATGAGGAGTGACTGGAACGAACGCAGCTCCGTAACAATGGTCTCGCTGATATCCCGTTGCCCGGCCTGCAGGTCACGGAGCGTCTTCTCTATCCGCACGATCCGGTCTTCAATCTCATCCTTGCGCATGCTTTGATTCCTGTAAGTATAGTGGAATTACCTTCAGATATATTTCTTTTTCACACAATCCTGTACGTGCATGAAAGAAGAAATCAATGCAACAGATTATCGCGAAATGACCGCCCCGTGCGGCCTCGACTGCTTCAACTGCCCGGTGCACCTGGCACAATTGGACGAAGAGATCCGGAAACAGATCATGGTAAACCTTAGCGTGAACTATAACGATGCAGCATGCGGCGGCTGCCGGAGCGTGAACGGTGTCTGTCCGCTTGGGCGGAAGCACGGCGCAAAACAGTGTGAGACCTACTCCTGTGTCATCGCAAAAGACATTGGGACCTGTGCTGACTGCACAGACTTCCCGTGCGACAGGCTCCAGCCATCGGCGAACCTACCTGCCGGGGTCCCGCACAACCTCAAGGTGTACAACCTGGCATTGATCCGGAAGATGGGTTTAGAGAAATGGGCTCTCGAAAAAGCAAATCTTGTGCGAGATGCATATTTCGGTAAAAAAATCTGACCACCCGGTTTTTTTCAGGAATGTTCCGGCCTCCCGCATTGCCGGGGTCCGGAAGACTGTAAAAACATCGGCAAGGGGCGCGGATTGAAAAAGATTCTAACTTATTGTCAGGAATCTGGTCGGGGGTATTACCACGAATCAAAGGATTTCTTTTTTACGTATAACAGAAGAATGTGATTGATGGAACCACTTCCGCTCAGGCTCCGTATTTACCTGACCATATTTTTGATTGTAGTCCTGGGAGGTGCCATTGGGATGATGGCCGTTGAACACCTCTCTCCGGTAGATGCATTCTACTTTATCGTCGTTACCCTGACTACCGTCGGATATGGGGATATCTATCCCCTCACAACCGTGGGTAAACTGCTGGTGATGGTGATCATTCTTGCCGGGGTAAGTTGTTTTCTCGGCCTGGCCGCAGATGCGGTTGAATTTATCCTCGAACGGCGCGAGCGGGAAAAACGGCTGGCAAAACTGAATATGATCATCGGGATTTTTTATTCTGAAGTGGGTACCCGGCTGCTGAGAAAATTCAGTGTCCATGATACTGGTGTTGAAAAAATCCGGTCTGCCCTGCTCGTCTCAAATACCTGGTCCGATGAGGATTTTAAAAAAGCACATGCTCTTTTAAAGGATCATTCATTCCAGCTGGACAGCCGTTCTCTCCCGCTTGAGGAATTACATGGTTTCCTTTCGCATCACAAGGGGTTCATGCTGGCCCTGCTGGAAAATCCCCAACTCTACGAACATGACCGGTTCACCGATCTCATGCACGCCGTTTTCCACCTGGCAGAAGAGCTGATCTCCCGGGAACGGCTGGTGGATCTCCCGCAAGCCGATTATAATCATTTATCCGGTGATATCACCCGCGTGTACAGTCAGCTGGTGGTGGAGTGGCTGGTCTATATGCAACATCTCAAAAAACATTACCCGTACCTCTTCTCGCTGGCAATGAGAACGAACCCGTTCGATGCGCATGCAAGTGCAATCGTGCAGTGATCGAACGCCAACCAGGACTTATCCATTTTTTTTATTTTTCGTTAACTCCCCCAATTGCAGTGCCATCACGATCAAACCTGTCCCTGTCCGGAATGCATGGCACGATTGCCTGTCTGGCCGTCCGCATAAAATTCCGTTACCAGAGATTTACTTGACGAAGCTGAAAAAAAATTATCCCAGTTCCAGCACCGCGAGCAGGTTTTCCCTGGCTGCCATTTCCGTGATCACCGATACGACCGGGGCAGGCGAAAGTGCAGGTCTGCGCCGGGCCTCGGCTTTTGCCATCCTGCGCATCTGCTTTTTCGAGAGCAGGAATGCCCGGTCTTCCTCCGCTGCAAAAAGATCCAGCGGGGTGCACCTGATGGGCGTAGTCGCAATATTGAATGCCGCATTCACATCGGCGTGCACCACATACCCGCAGTGCGGGCACTCGAACCGCTTGCGAAACCTCCTGCCAAATTCCCCGCACCGGCAGCAGCGTTTGGACGTGTAGGCCGGGTTTACGTAAATAACAGGAATTCCCCGGTTGTGCGCCCGCTGTTCAACCATTTTCTGGAGCGTGAAAAACGATCCATTGTCGAACGTGAATTCATACTCCCGGACATTTTGTTCGTGACGGGTGTAATGATTCGAAAAGAGCTTCTCAAATTTGATGCCGGTGCCCATGGATTCGGCAAAGTTGACGATCTGCCGTGTTATGGCGGCAAGGGCTGCTTTGAATGATTTTCGTTCCCGGGTTTTTAATTTTTTTAATTTCCAGAGTTTTCCTTCTTTCCAGAATTTTGTGCAGTTGTTGACAGAGTGCGTGTGGGTATGATGGATACTTTTCCCCAGTTTCAGGATCTTTCCGCTCAGCGGGTCTGCGGCAACTGCCACGTGGCCCGTGGTGTTTAAGTCAACACCAATCCAGCGGATCTCATTGAGTGTGGCGAAATGAACTTCAATCACCTCTCATACGGGAATTCCGACGGCGATACTTATCCTTACCAAACACTTCAGTGGTCTTGTCATCCTCCTTTGCTTAGAGAATAGTAACCGAAGTATTTCGGATATATCTTGTGGTCGGCATGAACCGGTAAAAAAAAGAGGGATGCATCGTGACAATCAGGGTTGAAGTCTATGCCATCACTGCATAGGCGACAAGCGAGAGCAGGAATGCGAGCAGCAGCATGGCAAGCGAGAGCGGGGCGACAAATACGAGCATCGCATTGACCGTGCTTGCCAGCTGGGAAATCCGGTTCGAGCCAAAGACAACCACATGTTCGCAGTGCGCCGTGCTCGCGGCCACTTCAGCGGGTGACAGGTCGCTGATTGCGTCCCGGATGCTCTGCATGACGAATGGCAGGAACTCTGCAACCGGGACATGCATGCCGACAGGATTTTTCCCGGTTATCGTGTTGACGACATGGGAATCCGTTGTCATGACTTCTGCATGATCGACAAGCGTAAGGATCTGCTCAACCAGCACCTCACGCACTCCCTGGGCCATGTTATTGCCATCGATGAGCACATAGGCAGTCCGCTGCCCGTCCACCTCCGTGATCAGTGCCTGGATTCCTAAGTCCCCGAATCCCTGCTCACGGCTGTAGGGCAGGGTCACGTGGGATACCCCCATGCTCAGGGGGAGGAGAGGAGCTTTGCTGCATATTTCCATTGCATTAAATGCCGCACGCTGGTACTCGGTTGCCGTCAGGGTTGCAAGAAGGATTGGCGACGAAAGATCGGTCATACAGTTGTGGCCGTCGACAAGGGCGACATGGGGGAACCAGCGGTGGCCTTCTGCCATGATCGTGGATCCAATGGAAAAATCCAGGTCCTCGGTCCGCTGTGGCGAGCGGGTGGTGACGAGCAGCACGGAGTCGCTGAACCGCTGGTAGAGCACCTGGACAGAACCTACCGTCAGGCGCCCGGATCTCCCTGCGGTCCCTGCATACGACAGGTCATTGCGCGATTTCCGTACCGCATCGATCACTTTGTTGATCTCGGATTCCGACACGAGATTGAAGTCATGGGTGGCGCACCCGTGAGGGACAAGCGTCTCTTCGGGGAAATTGTCATGCAATACTTTGGGCAGGTTTCCCCCGCCGATCTCGCCCATGGGGCCCGGGTGAAGGTTCGGCACGGTAAACAGGACCGGCGTTCCCTTTTCGCGCCGGAAGAAGAAATTTACCTGCGGGACAAAGATCTCTTCCCCAATCTCCCGGAAAAAGTCCTCCATTCCCTTCGAACCGTCGGTCATGTGGGCAATAAACGCGTTGATGAAAGCAAGGCCCCGTATTTTGAAGGCACGCTTGAGGGGGCGCTCTATCATCCAGATGAGGATCACAAAACCCAGCCCGAAGACGAGGTGGAGGACCAGCGCTAAGATTGCAAATGAGGGGGTGAAGAGAAACATTCCCACCAGGATACCCACACCGCTCTGGGTGAGGGCAGGGAGGATCATTCTCGGTACCCGGTAATCAGCAATCGCAACAAGGACTAAAAGACGAAGACCGAAAATAAACCCGAGCGAGATTGCATAGAAGAGGGGAATGAAGGAAACTGAGGATAACAGTGCAGCAAGGGTGATGATCACGCCAAAGACCGTGCAGGTGAGCGCGAGAAGCCCGGACCGGTTCCAGGTCATGGTCTTGCCACTGTACTCAATCATGGGCTTTGTCAGGAGCAGGGCCGCGATTGCGGGTATGCTGAACGCGAGAGTTCCGGAGAAGAGGAATTTTTCCGGCAGGAAGAACAGGTTGCTGCTCAGCACGGTCGGGAGGGTAAAGCCGATATTACTGGTGAACGGGAGGTTTAACCAGGAACGGGCACTGGCCCCATCGATGATAAGGCCGAGGATAACGATGAGGAAAAAGGACCTGAGTGCAGAAGGAGCAGTGAAAATATACCGGGAGAGCTGCCCCAGTTTCACATCACTGTCCTGTCCCATCAGGAAAAACCCCCGAGCACCAGTTCATGCCGGTCGGGTAGCGACCGGATCTCTGAACTCGTGTAAGTGATCGGCCGGGAGAAGAATGGCGCATTGAGCGTGAGGCTCTCGTACTCCCCGCCTTCGCCGGCAAGATTGATCCGCCGGGCAGCAGCGACCCGTTTGAGCCGGCTGATGAGATCCTCGTTGAAATGCGCCCCGAGAAAACTCTCGTCAAGTCCTTCTGCGGCAGTGACAATGATCATGGCATCCATACGGGCCGCCACTTCCTTCAGCAGGAGTTCGGTATCCATGTGCCAGAGCGGCGTGAAAAGTTCAACGCCGAGTTTGTCGGTGATCGTCTTCACCCGGACTGCCTGGTATTCCGATGCAACCGCGCCGGCAATTACGCCCTCGATATCCAGTGCGGCAAGCCCGGCTTCGAGATCTGCCAGTTCATCTTCCTTGCGCCCGTGGGTTGCGATCTCAATGTACTCCATACCGGCAACTTTTGCCATAACCGGGACTGCATCGAGATTGGCTGAATGGAACATGTACGAGTCGCGGTTCTCGGGGCGGGCCGTCACCATGTACCGCACATCCTTTCCGCTGTCGATGGCCTTCTGGCACGACAGGATCGAGTCTTTTCCCCCGGAAGTGAGTGCGGCCCAGCTCATGATTATACTCCTGTCTTTCCCGGCGTCTCAAGGGTACCGAAATGCTGCTGGTACCGCATCTTCATCGCGTTCCAGTCCGGCAGGTGCGTCTGGCAGCCAACGTGTTCGACCACGTACGATGCCGTGACCGTGCCGATCTTGCAGCACGTTACCGGGGTATACCCGCGTACGTATGCCGAGAGGAACCCGGCCCGGTACGCGTCTCCGGCACCGGTTGGATCGGCAAGCGTGACCGGGACTACCGGCACGAAATGCTCCTTGCCTTTTGTATAAAGCGTGCTCCCGTCCCCGCTCATGGTGAAAATTGCCGTGTCCACCTGGCCGATCAGCGCTTCGCGGGTGATACCCAGCGTCCCGCACATCTGTTTTACCTCGTGCTGGTTGGCAAAGAGTACATCGATATTGGTGATGATCGTCTCGAGCTGTTCCCTGGAATAATAGAAAACATCCTGCCCGGGATCGAACGAGGCAAACTCGCTTCGCTCCGCAACCCGGCAGTTGAACGTTGGATCCGCCGTTGCCATGTGAACGAACGGGAGTGACGGCGCATCGGAAGTCGCGAATGCCTTTGAAGCCCCCCACTCGAAAAAGGTCATCTGGTCGCCGCAATCATCGGTGAACATAAACGCAGTCGGGGTATGGGTGCCCGGCACCGCAAAGAACTGCTGACCGATGCCGAGTTTATGCATCCAGCGATCATAGTCGCTGCCGGTAAAATCATCGCCAATGCAGGAGACTAAGGTTACCTTCTCGCCCAGCATCGCGATACCTGCTGCAATATTTGCCGCACCGCCGCCGAAATAGATCTGCCGGTCAGAGATATGGGTCGAGCAGTTCTTTTCGGGCAGGTGGGCTACCCGGGATATATGATCGATAGCCGTGTGCCCGACAATATGGATCATTGTTCCTGCACGTCCAATAATTTTAAGGGAACATCCCGCAGGGCTTTTCCAATCGTCTGCTTGGCGATCCGGCCGGCATGTTCCGGTGTCTCGGCGCGGAAGACTTTCATCTCCAGCACGAGCCCGACAAGGGCGGTATCTGCCACAACGATTGCGCTTGAGAGCGTCTCTTCGCAGTAGGGGCAGGCTAAAAATCCTGCTTCGACTTCAACGTACTTTGCCTGGGGATTCAGGCGTTTTCCCGCTTCACTGATGGCAATCCCGATCGCGTCATCCAGCGTCTTGACATCGCGAACGAGCCAAGCGGATTCAATTGTTACAAGATAATCTGGCATTTTTCCTCTCCATTTACCACGTATTCAGGTGCACGTGCTCTCCTTCTGCCATGCGCCCGCTCAGTTGTGCCGGCGGGTGGCCTTTTCCTACGGCAAGCAGGGAGACCGGGCGGATGTGTGGGGGCAGCGAGAGTACGGTGCGTACTTCCTCGTCATCGAATGCGCCGGTCCAGCAGGACTGGAGTTTGCGTGCATGGGCGGCAAGCATCATGTACGTGCAGGCAATCGTTGCATCCTCAAGCCCGTACAGGATTCCCCGGTCCCCGTAGCGCGACATCCCCCGCACATAATTGGCACACACGACAAAGATCGCGGGCGCTTTTTCGATATGCTCCTGGTCGAGCGCAGCTTCGGCCAGCATAGCTTTTGTCTCTTCATCCGTGACCACGACCACGTCCCAGGACTCAAGATTCCCGGCACTCGGTGCGGTACCTGCACAGGTCACGAGATAATCGATCTCTTCCTGGGTCAGGGGCTCGTCACTGTACTCGCGCACCGACGAACGGCTGGTTAAAAATCCTAAAAATTCAGAGGAGTCCATGTTCTGAAAGTACCTGCCATGCTTCCTGCGCAGGCGTAGTGGATGAGCTGATTGCAGCGGCAACCTTCTGCGATGCCTGGTCGAACTCGTTGCTCTCAACCAGCGAGATCGCTTCCGAGAGCGCATTGATCGCTTTTTGGAATTCGCTCTGCCCGGTGCTCTTGAAGGCAAACTGGAGCTCGTTACGGACCTGGTCCATCATCATGATGAGCATCCGTTTTCCCCCGGCCCGCTCCTGTTCTGAGAACCCGGTCAGTGCGATACTTAACTGGGATATAATAATCAGTTCGGATTTTGCCTTTTCACCGAACTGGTAACTTCTGACTGCAGTCTTGAGATCCATACTCACCATAGTTGTTATGGATAAAAGATAGTTATCCTTGACGGAATAGATCGCAAAAAATCAATTCAAAAAACCAGGGTGGGTGGATCTTTTTTATCCACCCGGCACGGGCGTATTGTTATATTACCGTGCAGATTTTGCCTTTGCACCGAGCGCGGACACCTTGGGCCGGGCCATGCGCCTGCGGATCATCGGGTTTGCCGTTGACTCGTTCAAACCGGAGCCGCCGGACCTGTCGCCCCTGCTGCCTCCGCGCCTGCCGCCGCCACGCTTGCCGCCGCGTCCCTGCATTGCTTCTGCCATGGCGTCGACCTGCTTGACGTTTGCGCCTGCCTTGAATCGCTGGTTCGGGCCGGGAGTCTTTGCCTGTCCTTCCTTCTTCGGGACGAGCCTGATCTTACCTTTTACTCCCTTAATCTGTGCCCATATTGTTGTTCCTGTCTTGCCCATAATTAAACTCCTTATCTAATTCTGTCCCACCACTCATAAATGTTCGCGCCTGCATCCGGGCGTGCAGGGAAAAAAAGAGAGGATTATTCTTTCCTGCCGGCAACTGCCGCATCGATCTCTTTTCGTAAGATCTCGCTGACCCGCTTGCCGTCAACCGAGCCCCGGACCTCTTCCATCACGAGTCCCATGAGCGGTCCCAGTGCGGCCTTTCCCTTTTCCTTAACAAAGTCCGAACGGGTGGCGATGATCTTTCTTACGACGGTCTCGAGTTCTGCGCGCGAGATCGCAGGCGCGAGCTGGGCGAGGGCAGCATCCACGGTACTTCCGGCAGCGATACTGCGGAGAAGATCGGGGATTGCTTCCTTTGCTGCACGCCCGGTCTCCACGGCATGCCAGATCGCGAGATAACTCTCATCGGTTACCGCACGCACATCAACGCCTTCGCGCCGGAGTTCGGTTGCGGTGGAGAGGATGGTGAATGCCGCAAGCTTGGGCTTGATCTTTTCGCTGACTGCCCGTTCAAACAGCGGCAGCTTGTCAGATGCCGCCAGCTGGAGCGCGTAATTCAGGTCAATCGCATAGTCCTTTGCGTACCGCTCGGCCTTGTGCGTGAGCAGTTCCGGCACGGTGACTGCCTTCCAGCGTTCTTCCCCGATCACGACCGGCAGGACATCCGTCTCCGGGTACATCCTCGCTGCGCCGGGCAGCGGGCGCATGTACGCGGTGCTGCCTTCTTCCAGCATCTTCCGCGTCTCTTCCGGTACCGGAGAATCAGAGAGTGCCATGCCGGCCCGGATGACGACCTGGCTGAGGGCACAGGCCGCCTGCTTCTCGTTAGCTCCCGAGACAATGATCACGCAGTCCCCTGCCTCCGCGTGCATGTGGCTGCGCAGCATCGCGACTTCCTCTTCCGTCACACCGTATGCAGGCAGCTCATCGGTGTGGAAGATTCCCCCCACCCCGCATTTCTTGGCATAGTCCGACATCTCACTGCCGAGACGGCGGCCCGGCTGGATCTCGCGACCCACGATCCCGGCAAATCCTTTGAGCGTGATCGCAGAGATCCGCTTGGCCTTTTTCAGGACCGTTGATTTCGTGTCTTTGAAGAGTCCGGTCACGTCCTGTGCCGTCGCATGGGCAACCGATGCACCCTTCGCCCGCAGTTCATCGCGGATCGCAAGCAGTGCCTGCTGGCGCTGGACCTCGCGTTTCACGACTTCTGCAATCAGGTCGAGTTCCTGCACGCCTTTGATCTCAACCCGGGCACCGCTTGCAATCGAGATATTCACGTCCTGCCGGATCGTGCCGATCCCGCGCTTGACTTTTCCGGTGGAGCGCAGCACCATGCCGATATACTCGGCCATCTTCTGCACCTCTTCGGGTGTGTGCATGCAGGGCGAGGTGGTGATCTCGATCAAGGGGATGCCCAGCCGGTCGAGCGAGAAGTGATCGTCTTTTACCCGCTGCGCCGCTTCTTCTTCAAGGCAGATGGTCTCGATCTCCCCGCCGTTCGGGAGGATTCCTTTTACCGCGACAAGACCCGTGCGCTGGAACCCGCTCGTGTTCGAGCCGTCAATGACCAGCTTGCGCATCGTGTGGATCTGCGGGATGGGGGTCATACCAAACATCTTGCCGATCGTCAGGCAGACCGAGAGTGCCTCATCATTGAGCGGTGCCGGGGGTTCCTCATCATTCTCGACAAGACACGTGGTATCGTACGTAGAGTACAGGAACTTCCGGTCGCGTTTCATCTCTTCCTTAGCTGCCCGGTCGATCTCGCCCATCTCGCTCTCGGTTGCCCGGAGGTAGCGGAAGAATTCCCCGCTGTGTTCGGTAACTTCGCGGAGCAGGGTCGGGCAGTGACAGAAGAGTTTCTCCTTAGTATCCAGCTGCTGGTGGATCTCGATGCCCGCAACCAGTCCCAGCGCCTTATAATCCATGAGCAGACCTCCGGTTCAGTTCGCCTTTGCAATCGCTCTGCATCATCGCCGCCGCTTTTGTCCTGTCTTTCTCGTTGCCCAGCACCCACATCATCTTCACGAGCGCCACTTCGGGAAGCATGTCGCCGCCTTCGATGACTCCCGCGTTGAGAAGGTCGCGCCCGGTATCATAGACCCGGTCGCAGACCCGGCCATGCATGCACTGCGAGGTCATGACAACGAGCGTGCCCGCCTCGATGAGCTTCTTTATGGCCGGGATGAGCAGCGTGCTGACATGCCCGAGACCGGTGCCCGAGAGCACGAGGCCCTTGTAGCCGGCATAGGCGTTGATCAGGTCCGGTGACATGCCCGGGTAGAACTGCAGAAGTGCGCAGTGCGGTTCGAGCTGGTCGCGGAGTGCGAGTTTACAACTGCCGCGCCGGACTGCATCCGGTGTAAGTGTTACGGTGCGGGACGGGTACGCAACCGAGCCGATGGCCGGAAGGCCCACGCTCTGGAACGCGTCGCGGCGTGAGGTGTGCATCTTTCGTACTCGTGTACCCCTATGGATGGCGCAGGTGTCGTCGTTGGTGGTTGCGTGCATGACGACTGCAACTTCGCCCAGTTCACTGGTTGCTGCAGCAGCGGCACAGATTGCGTTCATCGCATTGTCGCTGGACGGCCGGTCCGCGGAACGCTGCGAGCCGACAAAGATGATCGGGACGGGCGTGTCGAGCATGAAACTGATCGCAGCCGCACTGTAGGCCATCGTGTCGGTGCCGTGCGTGACGATGATACCAGCTGCGCCGTTTTTGATCTCCGCATGGATCGCCCGGGCAAGTTCCTGCCAGATCGCCGGTGTCATATTCTCTGAGAGGATTGCGGCGAGCGGGAGCGTGCGGTAATTGGCAATCTGCGCAAGTTCGGGGATCGCGGTCAGGATATCGCTCGCATCGAACTGGCTGGAGACCGAGCCGGTCCGGTAATCGATCCGGCTCGCAATCGTTCCGCCGGTCGAGATGATCGAAAGTTCCGGCAGTCCTTCGGTTTTTTTCACTTCGCGGGATCGCGGGGGTGTCGGGACTGCCTGTTCAATGCAGGTGCAGGATACCGGCGGCACCCCGATATTGTAGCCCGAGCTGAGCTTGACTACAGCCATGCCGTCCCGGCTCGTGATGAAGATCCCCTTGTGGGTCTTGCCCCCGTATTCGCAGGACACGAGATCGCCGGATTTCATTGCGTTGGTTATGCTACCAGCCTCCGGGCATCCCTGATGAGCTCGTCCTTTGCTGTTGCCAGTTTTGCCAGCCGTTCGTCGATCAGTGCGGAATCCTTATCGAGTTGTTTCCGGCGTTCATCGAGAGCAATCTTTGTTGCAAACGGTGCCGGGCCCCCGGGCGCTTTTCGCAGCGCAACCGAGTGGACCGGATCGAGCGCCTCATCGATCTTCTGCTGGGTGAGCCCTTTCGCGGAAAGCGAGATGCCGGCATCGAGTTCTTTTGCCGCCTCATCCAGCGTTGCCAGCGAGAGGCTGCCCTTCTGCACGGCCCGGCCAACAATATTGTGGGCGGTGCGGAACGGCAGGCCATAGTTCCTCACCAGCGTGTCGGCCAGTTCGGTTGCGGTGGAAAATCCCTTGCCCGCTTCCTCCTTCATCCGCTCCGTATCGAACGTTGCGCTCGCGAGCATATCGACGAGCAGCCGCACGCAGACTTTCGCGTCATGCATGGCCCGCCAGATATTGGGCGTGAGTTCCTGGAGGTCGCGGTTGTAACTCATGGGCAGTCCCTTGACGGTCATCATGGCGGCTGAGTACGCGCCAAAGACCGAGCCGCTCTTTCCCCGCATGATCTCGGCGGTATCCGGGTTCTTCTTCTGGGGCATAATGGATGAGGTTGAACAGAAGGCATCGTCGAGCGAGACGAACTTCACAAACGAGGTGCTCCAGATGATCAGTTCCTCGCAGAGCCGGCTCGTGTTGGCCATCAGGATCGAGAGATCGGCAAGCACTTCGAGCGCAAAGTCCCGCCCGGCCACTGCGTCCATCGTGTTGGTGACAAGGCCGTCGAACCCGAGCAGGCGTGCGGTGAGTTCGCGGTTGATGGGATAGCCGGTGGAGGCAAAGGCTGCTGCGCCGAGCGGGGAGAGGTTCACCCGCACGTACGCATCTTTGAGCCGGTCGAAATCCCGGGAGTACATCTGCTCGTAAGCGAGCAGGTGGTGGGCAAGGGTGGTGGGCTGGGCATGCTGGAGGTGGGTGAAACCCGGCATGACCGTATCCCTGTTTTTCTCGGAAATGGCAACAAGCACTTCGCGCACTTTTAAGAGCGCTGCCATCTGCTTGAGGAGTTCATCGCGCAGTTTGATACGGATGCAGGTGGCAACCTCGTCATTGCGGGACCGTCCCATGTGCATCCGTCCGCCGACATCTACGCCGACCGACTCGATCAGCATGGCTTCGATCCCGGCATGCACATCCTCGAACCGGTCATCAAAGACCTCTTCGGGAATACCGTTATCGAACAGTGCCAGCAGTGCCGGGATGAGCTGCCGGGTGATATCGTGGTCAATGATCTTCTGCTTGTCCAGCATCAGCACGTGAGCGATATCCACGAGCACATCTGCATCGGCAATATGCCGGTCGGCATCCATCGAGGAGAGAAAGTGCATCATCTCTCCGGACCTCTCTCCTGAAAGGCGTCCCAGCCTTACAACATCGGTTCGCATCTTTTCACCCACCAATAGTACTTCTCTTTTTGGGCGGCGGACTGATTAAATCCACGCCTTTTTAGCCGCAAGTTCGATCGCTGCCTGGACCGATTCCCGGGGAATGATCGTTGCCACGGGAACCCGGACCAGCTGTTCGATCACACTGGATACAATAGGAGCGCAGACAATGGCGATCGCACCCTCACGCTCTGCCCGGACTGCCGCAACAATCGCATCTTCCATCGTGTGCACCGGGTATTCCCGCACCCGCATGCGGTGTCCTTCGATATCGGTCACCCGCTCCTCAACGCTCTCAAGCACCGACCGTGCAGCGATAAGGCCGATGAATGCCTCGTCGCCCACGTGATACAATTGTCGCAGGGCATGGATGATTGCCCGGAGCGTGGAAAGGTTTGGGGATCGTTTCCCGTGCATGATCTTGTAGAGCGAGCTCTGGGCAATCCCGCTCTTTTCCGAGAGCTCCCGCACGCTGATGCGCAGGTCGTGTTTGAGGAGATCATTGAGCGTGGTCACAAACTCCTCATCCGAGATCAATGCTGCGCGCATGAGCCGGTCGATTGGGTCCACCTGTGCCATATAATAGATACAATCAGGTTAATTGCAGATTAATTTTTTCTGTCTTGTCCAGTATTTTTGTAAATCGGTAATGGGTTTCTGGACAGTTATGATGAATTTATGATACAATTGTAAAAATGAAATAAGTAAATTAATACAATAGGAAAGAATTAATGTCCTGATTGAACACTTTTAAATTATCGACTGGGCAACACTCCCTTATGAACAAGATGAGGATTACAGCAATTGCACTCATTGCCATTGCTCTTTTACTGATCACTGCCGGCTGCACGCAACCTGCGACAACTCCCGGCACGACCACAACCGCAGCCCCGATCAAGGATCTCCGCATCGGGTACCAGCCCAGCACCCACCAGATGGCGGCAATAACCGCACTGGAGAAAGGCTGGTTTGCCCAGGACCTTGCGCCTCTCGGTGTCGTGAATGTGTCTGACAAGGTCTTCCCGAGCGGCCCGCCCGAGATGCAGGCAATGCTTGCCGGCGAACTCGATGTTGCCTATGTTGGTGCAGCACCGGTCCTGACCGCCCTTGCCACCGGGCTTGACGCCAAGATCGTTGCCGGGGTCAACACGCAGGGCTCTGACCTTGTTGTAAGAAATGATCTCGATTACAAGGATCCGCAGAGTCTCAAGGGCTTAACCATTGCCACCTTCCCGGCCGGCAGCATCCAGGACACCGTGCTTCGCGACTGGCTCAAGAAGAACAACCTCGTGCCGGACACGGATGTCTTCATCAAGGGCATGAGCCCGGGCGATGCCGTTACGGCAATCATTGCCGGTAAAGTCGACGGGATCTTCCTGCCAACCCCCTCCCCGAGTACGGTCGTGAACCAGGGCAAGGGAAAAGTCGTCGTCCACTCCGGTGAGATGTACCCCGACCACACCTGCTGTGTGCTCGTCGTCAGCGGCAAGATGATTCGCGAGCACCCGGAGATCGTCCGGCAGATCATCAGGACCAATGACAAGGCCGTTCTCTGGAACGAGCAGAACTTAGACGAGGCAGCAGTCATCTACTCGAAAAAGACCGGCGCCAAACTCGAAGATGTCACCGCATCGTTAAAGGAGTGGGACGGCAACTGGGCCTCTGATCCCAACATCATTGTAGCCCCGGTCCTTGACTACGCGAAGATCCAGTACGATCTCGGGTACATCAAGAAGCCGCTCACCAAGGACGAGATCTTTGATCTCTCGTTCTACTCCAAGAACTAAAAAATCCCCGACCAATCTTTTTTTCCCTTTAGGTTCATTACTATACAGAAACATTTGCGGACTACCGTCCCGGGAATTCCGGCCGGGAGCTGCAAAGAGGAATAACCCCCCATGGGCAGACACACAGACAAGAATGGCAAAGACTGGCGGCTCGGTGTTGTTGCGATCCTGCTGGCAATCGTCGCCTGGCAGTTCATTGCGGCAGTGATCATAAATTATCCCTTCATCCTCCCCGCACCTACGGATGTGTTCGCTGCATTTGTCAGCCTGCTCCAAGGCGGCGATATCTTCCTTGATATCGAAGCGAGTCTCGTCCACTTTGCCATCGGCATGGGTCTCGCACTCCTGGTCGGGATCCCGATCGGGATCCTCATCGGCTGGAGCCGCCGGGTCGAGTCGTTTTTAGACCCGCTCATCGAACTCCTCCGCCCGATCCCGCCCCTGGCCTGGATCCCGTTTGCGATCATCTGGTTCGGGCTGACCGCCTTTTCTGCAGGGTTCATCATCTTTGCCGGGGCAGTCTTTCCCATCATCATCAACACCTACAGTGGTTTCCGGGGAGTCCCCCGCGTCTTTGTCGAGGCCGGAAAGATGCTCGGGTGCACAAAGACCTGGGACCAGATACGCTACATTGCGTTTCCCGCTGCGCTCCCTTCCGTGGCCGCAGGCATACGGATTGCGACCGGTGTCGGCTGGATGTGCCTGGTTGCCGCAGAACTCTTCGGGGTCTCGAACTACGGGCTGGGCCAGAAGTTATGGTTCTTCTATTCCCTCCACCAGATGGACAGCGTGGTCGTGTACATGATCCTCCTTGGCATGATTGGCCTTGCGTTCGATATGATATTCCGGTATTATGTTGACCGGCACTTCCTGAAGTGGCGAACCGGGGAGGTGGCATAAATGGGAAACCTTGAAGTCCGCGACCTGAACCAGTCCTTCCCCCGCGACGACGGCTCGACTTTAACCGTGCTCGAGAACGTCTCGTTCGAGGTGAAGGACAAGGAGTTTGTCTGTATCCTCGGTTCATCCGGCTGCGGCAAGACAACCCTGCTGCGCCTGATCGCCGGTCTCGATACGGCCCGGAGCGGATCGATCATCCTTGAGGGAGAAGAGATCACGGGAACCAGCCCGAAGGTGGGTTTTGTCTTCCAGGAATACTCCCTCTTCCCGTGGCGCACGGTAATCGACAACATTGCCTTCGGCCTCGAGATGAACGGGATGTCCAGGGAAGACCGGTACAAGGTTGCCGAGCGGTACCTTGAGCTCATCAACCTTGCGCAGTTCCGGGACAGTTACCCGTCGGAACTTTCGGGAGGCATGCGCCAGCGGGTGGCGGTGGCCCGGGCGCTCACGCTCGACCCGGTCCTGCTCCTGATGGACGAGCCGTTCGGGGCGCTTGACGCCCAGACCCGGAACATGCTCCAGATGGAGTTGCTCCAGATCTGGGAGAAGACAAAGAAGATGATCGTCTTCATTACGCACAGCGTGGATGAGGCGGTGTTCTTATCGGACCGGATCATTGTCATGACCCCCCGCCCGGGTCGGGTCTGCCGGGTCTTCGATATCCCGCTCCCGCGCCCCCGCGATCGTACCTCTATAGAATTCGCGCAGGTCAGGCGCGATGTCCTTGACCTTATAAACCAGAATTGCGCTATCCAGTAAGGTTTAATACGACTCATCTCCATTTTATAAAAGCAGTTTGTGAAGCGTACAGGCAGGGTCATCTGATTCTCTATGGATGATTCTGCCCGCTTTTTGCAATATATTACAGGAGTAGGACGCGATGGTTAGAAAACCGGCAAAGATGTACAGGAACATTTCCAAGAAAGCCTATACCCGGCGCGAATATATGGGTGGTGTTCCCGGAAGCAAGATCGTTCAGTTCGAGATGGGCAACCTCTCGCAGGAATTCCCGACCGAAGTTGACCTTATTGTCGAAGAGTCATGCCAGATCCGGCACAGCGCACTCGAGGCAGCCCGTATCACGACCAACCGGCGTCTTATGAAGGAAGTCGGCAGGTCGAACTTCCACTTCAAGGTAAGGGTTTTCCCCCACCATGTGCTTCGCGAAAATAAGCAGGCAACCGGTGCCGGTGCGGACCGTGTCTCTGAAGGCATGCGTCTTGCCTTTGGAAAAGCAGTCGGGACTGCCGCCCGGGTCAGCGCCGGCCAGAAGCTCCTGACCGTCTACTCCACTCCCAATTACCTTGAAAAGATCAAGGATGCTCTCCACCACGCGGGCTACAAGCTCCCGACTCCCTCCCACTTGAAGGTAAGCGAGATCAAGGTCAGCGGCAGGATCATTGCAGCACCGAAGCTCGTTGGTGAGAAGGTTGTTGCAGCACCGGTCGTTGCCGAAGAGGTAGCAGCTGAGCCCGCAAAGGAAGCAATCAAGGGTAGCGGCGCAATCCATGCAAAAGGCGGCAAGGACGCCAAGGCAGCTGAGCCCGCAAAGGGAGCAGCACCGGCAAAAGGCGGCAAGGACGCCAAGGCAGCCCCTGCAAAGGGCGGCAAGAAGTAAAATTTTTTTAGATTATTTTTTTATTTTTTTTAGATTTGATTTTTGTGAGATCCCGGGTTTTGCGGATCGCCGGTTTTTAGATTATTGTTGCCTGCCCAAATCCCAAAACAACCCGTAGCAGGTAATCCCAAGAGCAACGTTAAGTGCATCTACGATCATACCAAAATACTAATCATGGACGCACTCGCCCTCCTCCGGCAAGCCGAACCGGTGGTCAAAAAACGGTACGGGGTAGCAAAGATCGGCATCTTTGGCTCCTTCGTACGCGGGGAAGAGCGGAAGGAGAGCGACGTGGACGTGCTCGTAACCTTCCGGAAAGGGCAGAAGACCTTTGAAAATTATATGGACTGCAAATTCTTCTTAGAAGACCTGTTCCAGAGGAAAGTTGATCTCGTCTTAAAAAATACGATAAAATCCCGGCTCAAGCCCTACATTCTCGGCGAGGTCGTCTATGCATAGGACGGCACTCCTCAATTACGAGATCCTCTGGGAGATCATCACCAATACCCTGCCAAAATAGAAAATACTTGCAAAAATGTGAGAAATGAAAAATAGAATTATCCTCGCTTTGGGCTGCCTTTCTTGGCTCCGGCTACGATCTTTCCTGCTACGGGAGCAGTCTTTGCTGCGGGGGCAACTACTTTCTTTGCTTTATTTGACGTGGTTATCACTTCCTTTTCAGTTATTTTTCATTGATGGTGGTATTTGCCACATATTCATGTTCTTCCGGTGCCGGGATATACGCTTTGTCCCAGTTCAGGAATTTAAACGATTTTAAAGGGCTATTTTTGTGGACGGGGGATGGGAAATGCGCCGGGAAATTTGAGGGTGGGGAGCCGGATAATTTTTCAAAAAAAAATCCCGGCAGGGGAAATTCCCCCACCGTTGTCCGCATCGCATTACTTTGGGTTGTTGCTCTCTTCCATGTGGTCGAGCACCCGGTCCCACATGACGAGGAGGCCGGGAACAATCACATACGCGAGCAGCCCGGTGCCGAGGAATGCCCCGGTGAGGATGAGTTCAGTGTCCATCATCATCACCCTCAGGCAAGTGCCGGCACGGTGTCGGCCCAGGTCTCGACCTTTGTCCGGATGCTGTCGTCCGAGTAGGACGTGAGCCCCATGCTGTCGCGGCTGAACGTGACCATGTAGATCTCCCCGTTGCCATCGTGGCACTTCAGGGTTGCCGAGAACGTCTCGTTGTCGGTGTCCCGGTAGGGCGAGCCCCCGTGCGCTGAGGTCAGGGCTGCATTTGCAAGGATCGCAGCTGCCCCGGCATTGAATCCCGCGATGGTATTGTACCGCCCGGACTCGTTTCCCACCGTGTTGGCCGCGTTGTCCTGGTACACGATCTTTGCCCCATAGTATTCTTTGGTCTTTTCCACGCCTGCATGGTTGGTGCCGGCGGTCATGTAGGCTACGCATTCGAACGGGTTGTCCGTCAGTACTGACTGGACGATCGTGTTGAACGTTGCTACATCTTCGATCGGGTTTGCGAGTTTGCGCACCGCGGTCTTTACGGTTGTTTTCTGTACGAAATCTGCCATAATCTATCACTCCTTCTTCTCTTTCCCTCATCCGGGAATCACAAAACGCCGGGCCGGCTGTGGCGAGCCGACCTCTCAAAATGCTTTTAAGATCCTCCGGATCTTTTTGTAGCATGGCAGACGAGGGCTCTTAACCGGTCCTGGCCATTTCATTCTTCCCGGATTTGGCGGGAGGCAACGTGTTGTGCAATCGCCTCCCTGTTTTGTTCGGACTTCTTTACTGTCGCGGGGCCCCTTTGACATACCAGTATACGACGTATGAGGGGATGGGTCTGGCTGAATAACGAACTGGCAGGTATATTCCGGCGATTATCCGGGCAGGATGGCGTATTCCAGGCGATATTCAGGCAGGGAGCATTTCGCAAAAACGGGAACTGGCAGGTTCTTGGTTTTCGTGCGTTTGGCACTGGCTGTTCCCACGGTCCGGCCAACAGGCCAACGGGTATCCGGACCTCACTCCAAACTGCACGGTACTGGCATGTTTTACTCTCCTTAAAAACGGTTGATCTGCCAATCCGGGTTGTTCTGTGAGGAATCCCAAAAGAACCGGCCGGGAAAACCGCTTAACTGGCAGGTTGGGGTGACTGACCCGGGGAAAATACCTCCGCATTGAGCCCGGATTAGCGTATCCGGATTATGAGCGATACCCGGTTTTCGAAAGGGAAACGGTGGCTCCATACTATTGACGTTTTCATGGCCTGACCAACTCGTACACCCGTCGTGCTGATGCGACGACGATACGGGCGGATTCCTCGTTATAGATGCAACCGTAATCAGCACCTTCCCGGAGATCCATGGCAAAAGAAAAGTGCTCCAGTACTGCCGGTTCGAGTGCTCCCTCATCAACAAGAAGGGCTTCTATCGCGTATTTCAGGCAGCGGTGGCTCTTCTCCCGGTAGCCTTTACCAAACACCTGTGACCGGAGTGAATGGAAAAGAGAATAATATCCCTGGATGATCGCCCATTTTTCCTGGTGATCCCAAAGTGATCGCTCTGCAGCTAAAAGATCTGCCTCAGCTTCGTTGAGTTCTTTTGTAACAAGGCCCTGGTCGATGGGGATTTTTACGATTTTTCCCCGTTCAAGGCATTCATCGAACCGGTATCTCACAGCTGCTCACCCGCAAGAATCCTGCCGGATTGTATCCGCTCGAACAGCGGGCGGTCACGTGTACGGAGCTGAACTGCTTCTTCCGGTGAGACAATGATAGGAGAGATCTTCCGTGGTATATCCGGTTCATACCGTGAGATGAGATTTTTTACGGCAGAGCGATCAGTTGATTCTATGTAGAGATCGATATCGCTCTCATCGGAATCTTCTCCCACCGCACAGCTGCCAAAGAGAATCATGCGTGTGATACAGGGTTGGCCGGCTGCAATGAACATTGAGAGTTCAAGCAGAGTTGCAAAAATTTTTGCTTCCCTAACGATCGGATGAGAGATATTGGCACGAAACAAGAGTGTCCTTCCTTTCTGTTCGCTGGTCACCAGACCCGATTCTGCCAGTGCCCGGAGCTGTCCGCTTGCCGAACCGGTACTGATTGAGCGTATCTTTGCGAGCTCCCGGACATAGTAGCTGTTCCGCGGGTGCCGGCCGAGGAATATGAGTGTCCCGAATGAGGGGGTTTCGAGCATGTTCATTTTTTTGAACATATGTTCAATATTATGAACCATAATATTTAGGTATTTTGTCGTACCTGCCCGCTTATTCCCAATGTTTCCTTGCAACCTCAATCCAAACTGCACAGTACTGGCATGTTTTACTCTCTTTAAAAACGGTTGATCTGCCAATACGGGCTGTTTTTTGAGGAATCCGGAAAGAACCGGCCGGGAAAACCACTTAACTGGCAGGTTGGGGTGACGGATCCTGGGAAAATACCTCCGCATTGAGCCCGGATTAGTGTATCCGGGTTGAGGGTATGGTGAGGCCGGGACGAACCTGAAAATAAGACGCGATAATTTCCGGAACCTGCATAAATCCAGATAATCTCCGGACCTCAATCCAAACTGCACAGTACTGGCATGTTTTACTCTCCTTAAAAACGGTTGATCTGCCAATCCGGGCTTTTTTGTGAGGAATCCAAAAAGAACCGGCCGGGAAAACCGACGAACTGGCAGGTCGGGGTGGCTGACCCGGGGAAAATACCTCCGCATTGAGCCCGGATTAGTGTATCCGGATCGATGGGTTGGTGAGGCCCGGGCGAGCCTGAAAATAAGACGCGATAATTTCCGGAACCTGCATAAATCCAGGGAATCTCCGGACCTCAATCCAAACTGCACAGTACTGGCATGTTTTACTCTCCTTAAAAACGGTTGATCTGCCAATCCGGGCTTTTTTGCGAGGAATCCAAAAAGAACCGGCCGGGAAAACCGACGAACTGGCAGGTCGGGGTGACGGATCCGGGGAAAATACCCCCGTATTGAGCCCGGATTAGCGTATCCCTCTTGAGGTATAGTGAAACAAAAAAGGGGTATTCCTTTTACGTTTCCCGGGAGGGGGTACCCGGTACCTGCCCGGATTACTCATCCTGGCTCCCTGGTTCCCGACGCCAAATCCCGGGCTGGCACCGGTGTTTTTAGTACCGGAGCAGTTCCCCCCGTAAGGAAAGGAGTTCCATTGGAGAGGATCTCGGAGACCCGGTCATGGTCGATGCGGAAATACTGCCAGACTCCCCACGATGCGAGAGCATGGATCTCCCGTACGATTGCGGGGTTCTGCGGCACGGTGCGGAGATCCAGGATCGTTTCCCTGAAGAGCTGTTCGATATCCCGGGGCTCGCACGCATGCATGCGGCTCCTCCGGACCCGGATGAAGACGAGCTGCGAGCCCGAAAGAAGCAGAAGATCGCCGGGAAATCCCCGCACCCGGGAGATATCCAGCACCGGCCCCCGCCCGGAAGCTATCCGTACCGCTTCTTCAATTGCCTTTGCCGGTCGTGGCCCGTGCGTCATGCCTCGCACTCCACGCAGGGCGCATTGTTGCCGGTGCCATCGCCGGGGAATTTCCATCCCGGGAATGTTTCCGGTACGCTGCTCGCCGGTGCAAGTTCCTTTGGCAGCGCCTTGACCCGGACCGAGATATTGTAATGGTGCCAGTGCGTCCGCTTGACACTGATGCGGTACACGCTGTCACCCACCCGGTTGATCTGGTACGCGATTGCCCGGGGCAGGAGGTAGAGCGGGACGGTCGTTGTTTTGCACGAGAGGCTCCGGGTCATTTAAGACCGCCTCTCATCGCGCTTCTGCATCCTGCGGTCTTCAAGCTTGTTTAACCTCCGGTCGAGCCGGTGGATCTTCCGGTTCAGCCGGTCATAGGTTCGCTCGTACCGCTCGAAGCTGGAGAAGATGAGATTTACGGATGGTTCGGCCGGGTCCGGTTCGGGAGCAGCGGGTGCCGTGTTGTTGTTCCTGGCGACACCTGCCCCCGGGCTGCAGGCCGGGACTGTTCCCGGTGCTACCAGCGTTGTCCTGCCATTATAGAGTACCCCCATTCCGAGGACGATCCGGTTTTTCTTTGCGGTCTTTTCCTGAGGTGCCGCATTTCCCATCATCCCGTGTTCAACAATTCCCGTCTTCCTTTCATTCTTCAGTCCGGTCCCGGCCACACCGGACGCTGACTGGTCCGGGTCGGCCACATCCTGACGGTTCATCAGAGAAATTTCCATACACATCACCTTTTTTTCTTGGTTTTGTTCTCCTGCATTTTTCCGGGAATTTTTTTCCCTCCCTTGGTGACCGGGATCGTATCTGCTCCCGGGTCACTGCCTTTTCAGCGCCGGTTCCGGCGGGAGCCGCAGCTCTATGCAGCGACTCCTTAAGTTCCTGTCACGATTGCACGGCAGGCTGTACCGTACGGGTGTGCCAGGAGCTTTAACGACCGGAACCGGCGGTCAATTACGACGTATACGAGAAGAGGCGGGCATGATAATTTCAGCAACGGGTCCCGCGATGATGTACCCGGTGCCGGTATTCCTGCCGGGCAGTGCGATGAGGCCGGCGAGCGTGTGCAGGAGGGAGCGGGGAGTCTCGTCTCCCAGGATCTTTGCTCCTTTCCTGCGGTGCAGGCCGGTGATGATGATTCCGCTGACAGACAGCATCGAGAGGTAGAAGAACCGGGAGTAGAAGGTCGCGGCCTTTGGGGCGACTCCGAACGCACGGATCTTCCTCGCTGTTTGTTTGCAGAACCTGTTTGACATGCTATATTCTCCTGTTTTGGAAAAGAGGTTAAAAAGGTTTTTTGTCGCTGCGGGATTTTTCGCAGTTATCGCGGGAAATCCGGCTATCGTTTGAGGAATCCGGGCGCGGATTATGATTATTTTTGCGCGGGTTACCGGGTCAGGAATTTTTGGGAGACTGAGCGCGGCAACGGCGTAGATCGGTGGATGTTTTTGCGGGGGAATTTCCCGGGATTTTTGCAGGATTTGGGGGATGGTGCCGCATCATTGAGCTAACCTGGCGGTTGGATGAAAGTAGTAAGAATGGGTTTGGGAATTTTACGTTCAAAAGGGGCTTTTCCTATCCCCCGGAATAATCTTAAAAAAGAGTTAAGCCCGTGTCTTTTTCTTCCCGTGAGCGATAACAGCAGCAAGATATTTGTCAGGATCCTGTTCAAGCCATTCTTTTCGCTCCCTGGTGTAATCTCCGCTTCCCTGATCATACATCTGGAGGAACCGGGCCGCATCAACGGGTCCAAGCACTTTCACGAGTGCATCGATACCCTGTTTGTGGATTTCATTGAGTGTCTTTGCTTCCATGTTCGTTCACCTCCATCAGCCATTCAACGGGATTTTTAACTTCAATAGTTATCTGATTACGGTGCTTCTTAATAATTTTGATGATCGTGTTATCGGTTGTAAGCAGATCTGCTCCCGCAGATTCCGCACATGCAAGATGCAGGGCGTCCGGGGAATCAATACCCATTTCTACAAATTCATGATATCGTAGGGAAACTGTTTTTGTAATTGCTACGTGCTCTTTTGCCAGATCGGTAAAATTCTGCGCTTTTTTCATCCGGGTTCTGTCAGGAATGCGTGAAATTTCAAAACTGACAGCATCACTGGTTACCAGCGTCCAGTCCCGGGTGCATCGCATCAGGATCTCCTTGATGGCTTCTGCTTCAAGATGTATACGGTTCATCTTCTGGTCGTCAAACGGTCGGCACAGGCAACACACATCGAGATAGACTTTCACTAAAACCTCCAATTCCGCGCTCTTTTCTTTGTATGCGAAAGAGTTGGTATCAGTAAGGATAAGGAGCCCTGTTGACGGGGTGAAAGTAACGTGCCGGGATGATGTCCGGGAGCACGGCGGCAGAAGAGAAACCGGGGAATTGAGATTGGGCAGACCCTGTCTGCCCAATGAGTGTTCTTTCCGGAACAAAAAGCCACAAGTTGCCTGGACCGTGTGCGTATGGAGGGTCTGGACGCTCAAAAGGGGCTTTTGCCCCCCGGCCAGCGTGGGCTTAGCCCCGGCATCGGGAGCAGTCTTAAAGTATAATCTCTTTCAACCGTGTTGTATCCGGTAATTGTTCCCTGAATTGCGGGGGAAGGGTAGGCCCGACATGGTAGGTGGAGATGGCCATCGGCTTTGACATGTCCCGCAGAGCATATTCTGCTATCACCCGGTTTGTGCGAGCAGCTCTTGCACAATTGCTATGTTACGCCATGCCCCGGTAAATTTCTGCTCAAAGGGGGCTTTTGCCCCACAGCCCGCAAAAGGATTGTTACATTCTGGATGGGCAATATTATTTTAAAAAAGTCAAAAGTTTATAGTACCCGCTGCTCTTCCTGTGACACGAACCGGTGGAAGTCCATGTAGTGAGGAACGGTATCCTCATGCGGCTTCATTTGCGCAAGAGTGAACCCCTTCTTCCGGTACCACTCAACTGCGCCGGGTTTGGAATCAACGGTAATGATCCGGCAGCCGGAAAATTGCGATACGTGCAGGACGATGATACCATTACGGCATTCACCGTATTTGGTATGAATGATTCCGATATCGCTGCTCAGTACCCGAATCTTCGTTCGTATTCCTTATGAGGCAGCCATTCCAGTACCAAGGCTATAACCTGCGTCCCGTCGCCCGCAACCGAATACATGAGCCGCCAGTTTTTATGAAAATTATATTTCCACAGGTTGTCTATCCCGTATTTCGTGATGTATAACTTTGGGATTAATCGTTTAGGTACCTGGATCCCGCAAAAGGGATCTTTGGCGATCACATCGAATGCTGTATTCAGTTGTTCAAAAATCTCTTTTTCTTCCACCCTCCCGGACTGGAGCTTAAAAAAAGCATCGCTGACCTGGTCGTCAGCGAAGTAGAGGGCGGATTTCATCGGATCTTCAGGTTATTGTTACTAAGGTATCGACTTATAAGTTCCGGGTTATAGATCCAGCAGATTTTTTTGTCGGCATCCGTTGCAATCTTTCCGGAATCCTGGAGGTAGCTGATGACCGTGGAGAATGTCTGGTACATCATCTTCTTGGGAAGGTTTTCCCACAATGCCCTTTTTTTATATTCCCCGCTGTGCTCCCTGATGAAGGATTCGACCATCAGTACGGTGTCGAGCTGGGGCGAGTGAACCGCTTTGGCCTCTGATGTCATGGGATAATTTTTGTTATATAACTATATATAACATTTGAGATCGGGATTGAGAAAAAGGAAATGGATAAGACTTTTTTTGCGTTCAATTGTATCGCACTTTAAGATCCGCTGCCGAGTAGAGGTTGGGTTCATTTTTAAGAAATTCTAAAAAGGGTGTACTCCGGGAGTGCAGCAAGAGCATTCTTACCCTGCCCGTCCGGCTTTTTTTGTCGCGAAGGATTCTTTTTGCAGGATGTTCTGGGGGAGGCTGTGGGGCCGCTCCTGTCATTATGGGTAGTTGTCTGTTTTGCGGGATGAGGTTTATGGTACCGGGAGACGTTTTGTGCGGAGATGGCGTGAATCCTCTGCACCAGAGAATTTTTAGGTTTGGGAGATTTGACGCTCAAAGGGGGCTGACGCCCCTTGCCGCGTGGGCTTAGCCCCCCTCTCACTAATAATCCGAAAAAATAAAATCTCATTATTCTGAAAACCGAACCAAAAGAACTATCGACATATGGCAATTATCAATTATCTAGCACATCATGGCAAAATTTTTAGATGGCCCCGGGGTCCAGTCAGCATTTATCGACATAATTAAAAATGCTGAAAAAAAGTTGTTGATTATTTCGCCATACTTAAAAATCCCCATACAAACGAAAAATTATCTGAAAAGCATTGATAAAAAAAATGTTCCCATCGTGATCATATTTCGTTCGGGCTCAAAAATTGTGGATGACGATCTCTTATTTTTCAAATCATTGAAACATGTTACCGTAGGTCAATGTGAAAATCTTCATTCAAAGTGTTATGTCAATGAAAAAGAAGGTTTGATTACATCGATGAATCTCCACGAACACTCCCAGACTCACAATTGGGAGATGGGGATTCGATTTTCAAAACAGGCAGATCATGAAATCTATAGTGATGCCATCAAAGAATTGAAGCACATGGTTAGTCAGGCAAAACCGTTTACGCAGCGGCAGGGAAATTGTATCCGTTGCGGAACATCTGTTGAATTCAATCTCGACAAACCTCTCTGTAATTCCTGCTATTCAAGTTGGGCCCGGTACAAAAATAAAAATTATCCCGAGAAATTTTGTTACACCTGCGGAAGTAGCATTTCTCCGATATCTTTTGGTAAGCCGCTTTGTATGAAGTGCTCTGTGGTGCTTCAAAAGAAGTGAACTGATCTGACGCTCAAAAGGGGCTCTGCCCCTTGCCGCGTGGGCTTGACCCCCGGAGTTTTATCAGCAAATAGAAAAAAGCAATATCATTCACGGACATTTGTTCACTATGCAATCGTTTGATCTCGAAAATTTCAAAACGATCAACACGATTATCGAGCGGGACAGCAAGGACACAACGTACAAATTTGCCCTGTTACGCGGGGTCATTGAGATCTCGCAGGAATACCAGCACCTGGGAAAAGAGTCCGGGGATCATGTCTCTCTCCCTCTTGGGCTCCTGATTGAGAAGTGGCTCCTGTACTATTATCCCATCATTGAAAGTCAGGATTTTTTACCACAAATGCACGGAGAAAAAATTGATTCCGTCCAAAAAAGGATCTCCTTCCGTCCGCAGTTCAAGAAAGTGACGGATTATTATGCCGGAAAGGGTGGCTTTTCCGTCTTCTATAATGATTATGTGAATGGATCTATCCCTCCAGAAATTTCTTCCACATTCAGCGAACTGATTGCAAAACTCAAAACCACCATCACAACTATGCCCATGAAACACCTGGGCCGCTCACACGGACACCGGGATTTTTCTATTTTTTCATATAACAATGATGCCCGGAGAATCCCTGCCGGGACACCGGTCGATCAGGAATCAGTGGTACACTATTCCGGGACATTTTCCTTCCGGAATGATCTGTTCCTAGTATTCCAGTACCTGGGGAGTTTCATCTCGGGCGATGATTCACTGGTCTACCAATGGGCAGAATTTACGAGCAAGGCAAGCGGAGGAGCGGTCGCAGTTGCCTCAGTGATGGAAACATTACGAACCCTGCCGGAAACCGACCGGGCGGTGCATGAGGCACGACAAGTCTATACGAAATTGTTCCAGAATTGTCACGCTCCTGAATGCGTCTGGTCGGGAAAGCCGATCAATGATATCGCGTTGCTCCACGTGGATCACATGATTCCCTTTGCGGTCTGGAAGAACAACAATCTCTGGAACTTACTGCCGGCACTGGAAAGCGTGAATGCAAAGAAACGGGATAAGATTCCCTCACCGGCGTTTATCGACAAGAGATCGGATGCGATTGTCACGTACTGGAACAGCATGTACGAGATCTATCCCCGACGTTTTTCCCGTGAGATTAATCTCGCCCTTATCGGTTCACCGGAAAAGAGGCCCGGCTGGCAGGATATGGCAATCGAACTGCTTGGGGAGAGATGCGATTACCTCATCGAGGTCCGGGGGTTCGATGCATGGAGCCTGTGAAGTGCCCGTTCTGCAATCCCTCCGCTAATGAAATCATTGCGAAAAACGATCTCTGCTATGCCCGCTGGGATCTTTACCCGGTCAGCAGGGGGCACCTGCTGGTGATTCCGTTCCGGCATACGCTGGATTTTTTCTCGATGACTCCGGAAGAGAGGGTGGCTGTGCTTGCTTTGATCGATTCTTGTAAAGACGTGATCGAGGCGAAGTTCTCTCCTGCGGGGTACAACATCGGGTTCAATGTTGGTTTGGCAGGTGGGCAGACGGTGATGCACTGTCATTGTCATGTGATTCCGCGATATGTGGGGGATGTGCCGGATCCGAGAGGTGGGATCCGGGGGGTTGTTCCGGGGAAGAGGGGGTATTAAATAATTTTTTAAGACCAAGCACCTTTCTCTCCCGCCGACTATCCTTCAACCCATCCTTCATCAATAATAATACCCACTCCCCCATCAGAAATCAACTCTTTCACCCCTGCCTCTTTCAATGCCTCGTACGTACTTTTCATTCCAATCTCATCTGGCACAAATATAATGAATCCATCCCGGCCCCGCGTCAACAATACACGGTAACTATTAGTGCGGAGCTGGTGAGGATCCTTTGCTTTATTCAACCGGGATTTCTTCGGGCTCTTCCAATGATCCTCATCCCATACAAAATCATTACCCCAACACACTATAGGAAAATCTAACTCAAGCCCCTGACATGAGAATTCCGTGACAACCTCGCGGAGTGAACAGCATGATGAAAACGAATTTGGAGGGTCATTATACCATTGACCGACTCGGATGTTACGCGTACAATTCCAATCTGTATTGATTCCGAATCGCCCCAGATTTTTTGCCTTTGAAGATGCCATCAGCCCGAACCGGGTGTCATCTTCGCCAGCGTATCGCTCTCTCACATAATTGGCTGCGACATTGATGTCGTTCGTGACATATAGATCAAAACCTTGACTGGAGAGATTCTCTGACAGCGCTTTTGCCCCTGCGAGATTATTCTCAAGCAATCGCTGCACCCAACGCGTTACATCTTCGGCAAGATGGGACCGAAGAGTAACATTCAGATCAAGAACAGGATTGATCTCACGGTCCGGAATTGCGGGGAATTTGTCAGCAATTTTATCAGGGCAATGGAGAATCCATTTTTTCTGCATCTTCGATAATGCCGTATTCCATTGCGCTAGACCAGACTCTTCGCCAATGTGAATCTCCTGCCCTTCACCAATGAGAGCGACCATCAAGACCCACGAGTTCATACGCTCGGCAAGTCGGAGGAAATCTTCCGGTTCGGATAATGTATGTTTTCGTTTCTCTTCGACACGGTCGGCATCCCACGCACGCTGCGCTTCATCAAAGATCCAGATATGCTCGTGAGGGAGCTTAGTTTTCGCTCCACCGTAGTCTTTTAGAAATCCGTGAACCGCTTGAACATAGAATTTATTTTTCAAAGCATGTTGCAGGACCTTGACGAGTGGGCCATTGCCGGAGAGAAAGACCGCATTGTTTCTGATCTCGGAGTTGTCAAGTTCGTTCTCATAGACAAGTTGAATCCCGACAAGTGTCTTGCCCGACCCGGGAACGCCGGTTACAAGCGCAAGATGGAGTTCGTTATTCTGTTTTGCCTTCCGTGCGATGGAGATAAGTTCAGCGATTGTTTTTGGAATACCGGCGCTCTCGGCACGATGGATTTTCTGCAATTTTGTCTTGTCATCCCAAAGTGTCTTTGCCGCTTTGATAAGCGATGGGAGAGGAGCATAATCTGATTCGAGCCACTGTCGAGAATCAATGAGTGGCAATGAATTAGACCCGATGAGGTTTCCGAGAGAGATTCCGAGTGTATCAGCCGATACAATGGTTGTTCCGTCATACACCCGGTCAATATTTTTTGCTCGGGTTAATACAAGGATTGGGTGAATTATGTGTGTTTGTGATCCAGCATGATAATAACGGAGATCCCGTGCATACGCATTGACCTGATCGACGTGTGCCGGTAAAATTTTCCGGTAATCTTTGAATTCAAGGACAAATATTGCCGATGAGCCAAGTATGATAACGTCAGGGCGTCTTCCCCTTTCGCGGGGTAATTCAAATTCAAAGATTATGGTGAAAGTACCAGTCACGGGTTTTACATGCACGAGGTTTTGTAACTCGGTATGGAGGACATCGAATGAGTGGGCCCATGCAGCGTGTTGGCTGTCGTCTGCCGGAGAATTCATGTTTTGTTGATGATGCTCATGGAGTGAGGTGAGCCATGCGGATTTATCTGTGGATAGGAAAGTGCTGATGGATCCAAACCAACCGCAGGGATCGTTATGAAGACTCATCAATCAAGCATCTCGATTACTGTAGGTAAGCCGGGATGAGTCAATAAAGATTCGCGTTTACCTTCCGGGGCAAGCCCACGCGGCTGGGGCATCAGCCCCATTGAGCGTAACTCCTCACACCCCATCCCGCCGCATCTGGTACACCCGGTACCCGGAAAAACCCACACAAACAACAAACACCGCCAGGAAAAAATACCAGCCCGTATCAAGGGAGCACGCTTGCTTCCCGCCGCTCCACGCCACCCACTGGCTGCACTGCCACGGCGCAATGATAAGAAGATCCGGGAGACCAATAACGGACCCGATGAACGCGAAGTGAGAAAATCCCAACACCGTGATATCTTTATTGAAAACCTATCCCTCTTATGTCCTCCGGGCGGGATCCGGCAATGCAGTCCTTGACGGAAATTTCCTGCGGCGTTAAAAGGACCGGTGTCTCCCGCCCGGGACCGGGTGCACCCAAGAGGGGGGGATGCCCCGGTTGAGCGTTAACCCATGTGCATATCCTTATGTATTCTCACAAAAAACAGAACTGGTAAGGAACTGGTGAAGAAATGAAATCGAGGGAGGAGATTATGGATGCGTTGTCCGACCTGGCTGATGAGCTCAGGAAAAATTACAAAGTCGAACGCATCGGCCTTTTCGGATCGTACGCACGGCAGGAGCAGCGCCCGGACAGTGACATCGATCTTCTGGTGGATTTTTCCGATGATGCTGATCTCTTTGACCTGGCTGAGCTGAAATACTTCATGGAAGAAAAGCTACACCACCGGGTGGATATCGTACCCGCACGGGCTCTTCGCGACGAACTTAAACGATCTGTGCTCGCTGATGTGAGTTATGTATGAGGAGTTACCGGATCTATCTCCACGACATCATCGATGCAATGGAAAATATCGAAATATTTACTCACGGAATGTCTTTTGAGGAGTTCTGTGCCGATGCAAAAACGATCAGCGCTGTACGGGACAAGCTGATAGTCATCGGAGAAGCGGCAAAGCATATACCGGTGAAAATCCGGGAGAATCATCCGGAGATTGCCTGGCGGGACATGGCCGGAATGAGAGACATCCTTACTCATGCTTATTTTAAAACCGATCTGACAATGCTTTACAAGACAAGCGTTATCAGGATCCCCCAGCAGAAACCGCTGCTCAAAAAAATGTATAGCGCAGACTCTTGAATGGTTCCATTTTCAAGGCCCCGGCGGTTGCCCTGTCAAAATGTAAGATTTTGCGGGCTTTGGGAAAAACCCGCTGATCCAAAAATCCCCCAACCCAACCCTTATGCCCTCAGCGGTACTTCTGCTTTCTATCACGAACGGAGAACCTCAATGGAACACTCGGACAAATGGGCGGGCAGCCTTCGCGAAATCTGCTATCCGGTTGAACGATATCTCCTGGGCTACCCGGTCAGGGACAAGGAACGTCTCGCCGGCGCCATCATCAGCAACGCGTTCCTCAACGAGACACCGGATTTCGAGCGGCTCAAGAACGACTCTGCCGACAAGAGCCTCGCAACCATCGGGGATTATGTGCTCGACTTTGCGATCCTCGAACATTTCCCCCGGAAGGATCGCACCACATCACAGGAGATCAATGCGTACCGGGAACGGTATGGCAACAACGCAGCGCTGCACGACTTTTCCCGGACCCATCTCCAGCTGCAGAACTTCATCCTCTGGGGGCCCGATGAGAAGACCAGGCAGGTCTGGGACCAGGGCCTGGTGCTCGCGGACCGTTTCGAGATGCTCATCGGCGTCATTTATCTTGAAAAAGACATAGGGGCCGTCAGGACGTTCCTCGATAAACATAATTTTTTCCCGGCGATTGACACCTTTGGAAAGACGAGCTGACAACGAAATACGCAACCTCCGGGGGCAAGCCCACGCGGCAAGGGGCGGAGCCCCGTTGAGCGTAAAATAAAAATCCCCGTATCCTCACACCCCATCCCCCCGCATCCGGTACACCCGGTACCCGGAAAAACCCACACAAACAACAAACACCGCCAGGAAAAAATACCAGCCCGTATCAAGGGAGCACATCTGCTTCCCGCCGCTCCACGCCACCCACTGGCTGCACTGCCACGGCGCAATGATAAGAAGATCCGGGAGACCAATAACGGACCCGATGAACGCGAAGTGAACACCGTGATATCTTTATTGAAAACCTATCCCTCTTATGTCCTCCGGGCAGGATGCCGGGATTTTTGCGGGAAAATGGGGGAGGTGCCGCCGTGATGGAGCTGACCGGGCGGTCGGGTGCTTTGTTATCTGATAACCGTACTGCTTTTCCGATATTTATGAAAAAAAGGATGATTTATTCTGAACCAGAGACCGTTTTAGCCTGTTTCTGCATTTCAAAGATCTCGTTGCATATTTCATCGAGATCGTTACTGAGCCACTGCTTGCGCTCCTTGGTATAATCTCCCTTTCCGTGATCAAACATCTGAATGAAGCGGACCATGTCAACGGGACCAAGTGTCTTACGCAGGGCATCGATTCCTTCATCATGAATTTCATGCAGTGTCTTCACTTTCATTCCTGGTCACCTCCTCATACCATGCAGCAGGATTTACGATTCGTATAGAAATTATATCGCTGTGGTGGCTCATAATGTTTTTCAATGCGTCATCAGTCGTGACCAGGACCGTCGCACCTGCCCGTTCCGCACAGGCAATATGCAATGCGTCAAGGGCCTTTACTCCCAGCTTCATAAGCCCCGCAGCACGCTCCTTTATTGCCAGATCTACGAGAATATTTGTCGTCGTCTTTGCGGCGAAGGTGCTCACGTACCGTTTTCTATCGTGATCAACAATTTTGGCAACCTCATACGTGATTGCGGAACTCCAGATAAGTTCCCAGTCCCGGGAACACCGGTTCAGGATTGCAATGACGGCTTCGCTTTCATACCGGATTCTCGGTATAAGCTGGTCGTCAAATGGCCGGCACAGGCAGCACACGTCGAGATAGACTTTCACATACGCCTCCTGATTCAACCATTCTCTTCCGGAATCAATAAATGATTCTGTTTACGGGGGATGATTCTCAAACAGGAAAATGAACATAGGCCTTTTTTGCTTTCATGTATATCGCACTTTGCAATCCGCTGCCGAGTAGATGTCGGGTTCATTTTCAAGAAATTCTAAAAAGGGAGTACTCTTCAAAGTGCAGCAAGAGCATTCTTTCCCTGCCCGTCCGACTTTTTTTGTCGCGAAGGATTCTTTTTTGCAGGATGAACCGTGGGAGGCTGTGGGGCCGCCTTCGCTGTCATTATGGGTAGTTGTCTATTTAACGGGATGAGGTTTGTGGTACCGGATGGACCTTTTGTACGGGGATGGCGTGACCGACACGAGAAACTTAATGTTAGTTGGAGAACCGGATAACGGATTGCGGTGAAATTCCCGGCATCGTACTTTTGTATTAAAAACCGATCGCTCTTATGTCCTCCGGAAAGTGTCCCTGCCGGGGCAATCCTGACCCATTTGGTAACACAAAAAAAACCGGCTGGAATGATTATTCCTTCAAATACCCCTCAACTCCCACCAGCATTTTCTGACCATTCAATCAATTTTCTCTTCAGTTCTTCTTTTGAAGGCAGGTAGAGCTGATACTGGGAAGCGTAAATGTTTGCATCTTCTGGCAGGGTGAGCCTGACGAGGGCATCATTCTTTGTCTTGCAGAGAATAATTCCAATAGTCGGGTTCTCGTTATCGAGTTTTACTTCGCGATTATAATAATTGACATACATCTGCATCTGGCCGAGGTTCTCATGCGTGAGTTTTCCGATCTTGAGATCGATCAGGACATAGCACCGGAGAATCCGGTTGTAGAAGACAAGATCCACAAAAAAATTGTCGGCATCGAAGGTGAACCGCTTCTGCCGGGATTCGAAAAGAAAACCTTTGCCGAGCTCCAGCAGGAAAGTTTCGAGTTTCCCGATAATCGCTGATTCCAAGTCGTTTTCGGAGTAATGTTCTTTCTCATCGAGACCGAGGAATTCGAGAACATAGGGATCTTTGAGCACGTCCTGCGGATTTCCGATAATCTGTCCTTTATCCGCGAGGGATTTCACTCCTTGTTTATCCCGGCTGAGGGCGAGCCGTTCGTAGATTCCTGAGTTGAACTGCCTTTTTAGTTCGGAAAGTGACCATTGGTTTTGTCCGGATTCTATTTCGTAAAACCGGCGTTCGTCCCGGTTGTCGATATTCATGAGGAAGATGTAATGGGACCAGCTGAGGGTGAAATGGGGTGTCAATTTTGCAGACAGTGTCTGCATAATTGGCGTTTCCGTCGGTATTTTGGCTGGCAATTCCCCAGACCCTGTCTGGGAAATCTGGGGGATGGTCTCGCGATATTCGATATAAAAGTCGCGCATGTATCTCAAATTTCTCGTCGAAAACCCTTTCCCAACCTCATGGGTCAATCGCTGTGAAAGTTCATCGAATATTCGCTCCCCGTATTCCGCCCGTCTGTTTCCCTGTTGTTCATACTCCACGATCCTCCGGCCAATCTGGAAGTTGGTGCTGACCTGCAGGGTGTTTATGTTCTGGCTGGCGGTCCTGCGTGCGCTTTGTACCAAATCCCGGATCTCTTTAACGAGAGGATGGAGGGGTTCTCCGGGAGGTTTTACTCTTTGGGTCCTGGGTTTCATGGTTGAATCGCGTTCCTTATCCAGTGTGTCGATACTCATGAGGATAAGGAACCCGGTTGGCGGGGTGAAAGTGATTGGTCGACACTTTATCAGGGGCTTTGACGGGAACGAGGGAGCCGGAGATTTTTCTGTTATCCGGGAGTACAGATTATGAAAAATTTCCAGCCGGGGTATACCATACGGTTCAATGCCGGTACGGGTGGGCCGGGCCACATACGTGAAGCGACCCCGTCCTCTCTTTGATTGACGGAACCGGATCGGGAGGGAGCTGTCGTCAACTGCCGGAACCGGAATCCAAACCTTAAAAAAAATTATAAAAAAAACTTACCCTCTCTTCCCCTTCTTCTTCCCCGGCACCACCGGCCCGGCCGAAATGAGCCCGGAGGTGAAATCCCCGGCATCCATTGCGTGAGATTTCTCACCATAAGAGACCGCAGGGGCAATAAACCGGAAGAATTCCCGCGAGTACTCCTCGTAGCTGAACCCCTCGGCCTCGATCACCCGTTTCCATTTGTCTTCCATGGACAGGATGCCCATGAAGGAGATCATCAGGTACATCGAGATCAGGAACGCATCGAGATCGGCCCGGATCGTACCGTCACCGATGCCCTCCCGGACAGCATCCTGCAAAATCATCCGGCATGTGCCATACCCTTTGCCGATCTCTGCGGTATACGGGTTCTCTTTTGAGAAACGTTCAGACCCGTAAAAGTGGATCAGCCGCAGGTAATCCGGGTGTTCCTCCGAAAACCGGTAATAGGCCTGGCCCATCAGGGTTACCTTGACCATGCCCGTGACCTCTGCCTCCCTGCATTCCCGGAATTTTTCCTCCAGGATCGAGACGCCCCGGAGCACAATGGCCGCATAGAGCGCCTCCTTATTTTTGAAATAGAGATAGAGGGTGGCCTTGTTCAGCTCAACCTCGTTGGCGATCCCGTCCATGGAGACATCGTCGTACCCGCGGGAAAAGAAGAGGCGCTCGGCGGTATCCAGGATCTCTTTTTTCCGCTGCTCCTTTTCCCGTATCTTTCGTTCAGAGATTCCCATACCTTTCACCCAGCTGGCCCACCCTGAATTTACTCATCATAAAAAGTATTCCGGCTCCTTTCGCTCATTATACAATGTGTTTAACCGCAACGAAGCTTCCCTGACCAGGCCGGGTTTTATCGTTCTTGCGTGTTTGGGACAGTGTTTGATGCAGGCACAGCACGTGATGCATTTTTCCGTGTCGATCGCCCTGCTGTTTTCCGGATCAATGGCCCCGACCGGGCATCCCTTTGCACACGCCCCGCACTGGACACACGCATCGCTGACCGCAATAAAATCAACATTCCAAAAGATGGAATCTTTCCGGTAAGGATGAATCGGTTCTCCCCGGTAAGGATGACCGCCGGGGATTTTTGCTTCAGGAATCCGGCCGGACAATGAACCAGACTGAAGTTTTTCAAGTATCTTTTGCCCGAACAGTTCTGCGAGTTTCCGGTCAGATGCATCCGGGCGACCAACGGCGGTTGGTGTTTCGGCAGTGGAAAAGGAGTGTTCCCCGATAAACGCTGCACCGGCGATCGGATTGCATCCACGTTCGGTCAGGATATCATTCAGCTCGAGCAGGGCATCGTCATACGCGCGATTGCCATACACGACAACGCCGACAGCAGGTGTATTATTCGCCTGTATCTCCTGCAGCCATTCGCCTGCATGTGCCGGTATTCTTCCCATATACACTGGCACGCCGACAATGAGTAAATCATCTTCCGATGTCTGTAATGGCTGCATTCTCGCAGCCGGCCGGGTAATATCCCGCTCTTCTACAGGGCCGGGATATATTCCGCGTGCGATTTCCTGGACAACCGCTTTTGTTGTTCCCGTAGGTGAAAAATATACTAATTTAATTGATGGTATTTTCATGTAACTTCCTCCTGAAGGTGCCGGATTTTCCCGGGTCATTCTCGTAATGCTCTTTTACCGGTGCGATTGTCTTTTGAGCAGCCGGGCCCTGTTCTTTCCGGCTGCTTTCCCGTCACCGCATCAGAGAATCTTTTTTCCGGGTTCAGGGCCCGGTTTAACCGCGTACACACCCGTGATCTTCACGAGCACTGCGGACTTTGGCACAAATTTCGGCCAGTTCTCCTTCATCCAGGCAATGTTCTGCCGGAAGATCTCGTCATTCGTATGGACCGTGACGGTACCTTTGATCTGGAACCCGCCTTTGTCCCCCCACCATGACAGGGCGATTGCCGGGTTCTCCTGCAGGTTCGCTAGCGTCTTGTTGAAGTACTGATCCGAGATGAGCAACGTCCCGTCATCCCGTACCTTGAACGCTGCGATCGGGACAACATTGGGAATACCTTCTTTTGACGATGTTGCAAGGAACGTGACCTTCGTTCCCTGGAGCGATTCTTTGATTTCCGGTGTCAGGGTAATCATGGAATTATCTCCTCCACTTTTGTAGTGAAATATCCTGGAATCTGCCCGGAGGCAGTTTCAGTACACAATATTCTCTCTTGGTTAAAATATAACTATCGGTTAGTTTGTAACCCGCGGTATTATTGGGAGCAATCCGGTTACCGGATTTTAGTGGGGCCGTTGCCAATTGCCGGAACCGGTGGAACCGGGAAGCGCACGAAGGATGAAACAAAAAGTGGAAGGATATTTTAACCCCGCCCCATTATCTGTAACGGTAAATCATGCGCACACTCTATCTCTATGTCCTCGATACTTTTGCCGACTGGGAGCCGGGCCATGTCCTGGCCGAGCTCCGTTCCGGGCGATTCCTGAAAGATCCGGCACTCCGGTATTCCGTTGTACTCTGCGGCAGTACCTTAGATCCCGTCACCACGATGGGCGGGCTGCATCTGACGCCGGAAGTTCTCATAACCGATATCCGCCCCGTTCCCGGCGATGTGCTCGTGCTGCCGGGAGCAGATACCTGGCTTGATCCGGCACAGGCGCCCACCCTCAAGGTGGCAAGCCGGTTGCTCGATGAAGGAATACTTATCGCCGCTATCTGCGGTGCGACACTTGGCCTTGCAAACGCCGGCCTGCTGGACAAACGCCCGCACACGAGCAACGATCCTGCTGCCCTGAAAATGTTCTGCCCGAACTACCGGGGCGAAAATCATTACGTGAACGAACCCGCAGTAACGGACGGCAATCTCATCACCGCAACCGGACTTGCACCGGTGGAGTTTGCGTACCAGGTATTCCGGAGCCTGGATGTCATGGCACCAGCAACGCTCGAAGCCTGGCACGGGCTTTATGCCACCCGGCAGCCCGAATATTTCTATGCCCTGATGGGATCCCTGGCGCAACGGTAGGGATTCCTGAGCGTGCGGGTGGAGTAGAACCGGTAACCTGATGGGGCCGCCGTCAATTAATGGAACCGGGGGCACTAAGGAGCGCCGGTACTGACGGGTCAGAGTACGCAGGATGAAACAATATATTCATCTTACAATATACGCAAAGATAGAAAACGGTAAGAGGTTTTTAAAAAATGACTCCCGATTCTGGCGAATGGTTTCGACAGGCACAATATGACCTCGGTACTGCCGAATCCCTCGTCTCCGCCGGGCGTTATCCCCCGGTGATATTCTTTTGTCACCTCGCACTCGAAAAAGGCTTGAAAGCTCTATACATTGAGAAGTTCAACGAAAATCCGGATAAGACCCACAGCCTGATCTTTCTGGTTGAAATTCTCGAACTGGAATTACCTCAGGAGTATATGGAATCCCTGTTCGTTATCAATCGTATCGGCATTACCGGACGATATCCGCATAACCTTGATGTGGTCCTTGAACAATATACCAAAGGAAAGACAGTTAAGATCCTAAACGAGACAAAGGAGATTCTTACATGGTTGACGCACAAGTTCTCGAAGCGGTAAATTTTTTCAGCGCTATAGTAAGGGAAAACGGCGTTCATATTAACGACCTTATCCTGTTTGGGTCTTTTAGTACGGGAACCGCAACACCACTAAGTGACATCGATATCGCGATTATATCCAAAGATTTTGCCGGCAAGGATATTTTTGAGCGGGCCCTCATGACAAAAGATGCGGAAATAAAGACCGTCAGGAAATTCAAAGTGGCTCTCGATGTACTTACGCTGACCCCGGAAGAATACCGGGATCCGATGTCCCTTATTGCAGGCACGCTCAGAAAAGGAATTGTTGTGCCGACTGTCTCATCAGCCTGAAATAATAGGGATGAATTTTCCCGGGACCCGCTTTTCGTCCTGACCTGTGGTGCGGACCGTCCTCTCCTTCGATCGATGGACCCGGGACCGGATTTGCAGGAGGCCATCGTCAATTACCGGAACCGGGGGTACTAATAAGAGCTGGTGCAGAAGGGCCGGATTGTGATGGAATCCAGAGTATCCCCTGTTCAGCTCTTTATCCCCGGGCTTTCTCCCTTGTATCCCGGGCAAACGCGGTTGTCCGTGATCCCCCTCCTTTTTTACGATGCTGCTAAAATATTACTGAGATACTATGACGCGTTACGGTTTCATTGGCACCGGTTCGATGGGGAGCATGCTGATCCGGAAATTCATCGGGTCCGGTCTTGTTGCACCCTCAGCTATTTCCGCCAGCTCAAAGAGCGGGATATCGGCACGGGCACTTGCCGGAAAGACCGGCATCACTGCGGCGCCGTCCAACCGTTCCGTTGCAGAAACTGCCGATGTCCTCTTCCTCTGTGTAAAACCTCTCCAGGTCAGGGACGTTCTCGATGAGGTCAGGGACGTACTGAAACCCGGTGCCCTCCTTGTCTCCATTGCAGCGTGCGTGAGCCTTGATAACCTCCATGACTGGACCGGGGATACGGTTCATTGCATCCGGATCATCCCGAGCGTGACGGCGGAAGAGAGTGCCGGTATCTCGCTTGTGGCATGGGGCCACAGAGTAACCCCGGAAGATAAAAAAATCCTGCTCGGTCTTTTGAATGCCATCGGGACAGCAGTGGAGACTGATGAGCTGAATTTTGATCCCTATACGGACCTCACCAGCTGCGGCCCGGCCCTGATCGTTGCAATGATGCGGGAGTTTGCCGGGGCCGCTGTCCGGACCGGAACCATCCGGCCCGAACTCGCGGAGTACCTGGTAAAGGAGACGATGATCGGTACAGCCCGGATCCTTGCCGGCGAACAGATGACGTTTGACGATGTTATCGGCAGAGTTGCAACGAAAGGCGGCAGCACGGAAGAGGGCGTAAAAGTTCTTCAGGCCCGGCTCCCGGAAGTGATGGATGAAGTCCTTTCAGCCCTGGATGCAAAGCGCCGGGTTGTGAGCGACAAGGTTGCCGGCGGGGAATAAGATCCATCCTGCGTAAAAAAAAATATCCCTCTCCCCCCAATCCCTATATTACCCTCCGCTCCCCAGTAAATTCTGAATAAAAACGCCGGCCCCCTTACCCCCGGGCAATTCCACCACGCTTATCACTATTCTCGGCGTATTGCTGGTGTATGAAAATTGCATTCGCCATCCTTGTGATTATCCTTGCCGTGCTTGCCTGCGGGTGCACGGCCACGGCGCCGGCAACACCGGCAGCATCGGCAGCCACACCGGCCGTAACAGCGACCACAACTATTCCCGGGGTAACCGGCATCTGGACCGGGACCACCGTAGGGCACAGCCAGCTCGAAGGGTTCCGCGAACACACCTCAGCGGTCTACAACATCTCGGCCCAGCAAGGCCACGCGTTCGCCGGTACCAAGGAGTACGTGAGGGCAGACGGCAACAAGTATACCGAGAATTTCTCCGGCACTGTTTCGTCCCGTGGGGAGATCTTCATGGGCGACAATATGGGTGGCATTGCGGACGGCATGATGACCGGGCCGGACTCCATGGAACTCGGGTATGCTGAAGACGGGCCGGATACCAAGGCCTACCTCCTGATACTCAGCCGGCAGAAGTAATGGGATCCCCCTTTTTCTTTTTTTATCGTGACAATTATCTTATGACCGGGTAGCCGGTCCCTTTGTAGTCGTACGGGACAGCTGCATGGATGTCTGCGTGCGGTGGGGCGGTGCCGTCCTCTCAGCGATTGACGGACCCGGAACCGGATTGGTACCGGCCCCGTCGTCAATTGCCGGAACCGGGGGCACTCAGGAGCGCCGGTACTGATATATTACCACGAAACGTGGGTTAAAGAACGAATACGATTTGAGCACATTTTCCTTCAATTCGGAAATAAGGAATATATAAAACGAGTCAAAAGCGAGTATTCGTTTTACGGGCTGTACCAGATTAGAGTTTTATATATCCCCCCGCTGCCTCACATCACCGCGCCATCAGCGCGAACACACCCCATCCAAGATATTCACGCGTGTACGCGGCGTAGCGTTTTGGTTCCAAAGTCAGTTTGGCCCTGACCTCTTTTACGAAGTCGTCATCGGGATTTGCTTCGAGCCATCGGCGCATGGTGAGCCACTTGGCCGCTTCGTACCTGTCCCAGCCTTTTTGGTCAGCCAGAACCATTTCTACAACATCGTAGTCGAGGTCGCTAAAAGACGCGAGAAGTTCCGGGAGCATGAGAAAGTCGGAGATAGAATTGGCATCGCATCCCTTGGCAACGTCTTCTGTCGGGGGTAACCGCGCCCAGTAGGGCTCTCCGATGAGGATGATTCCTCCGGGGCGGAGACTCTTTGCCAGAAGCCCGATGGTGCCGGCGACTCCCCCACCGATCCACGTGGCACCGAGACAGGCTGCCACATCGACCTTTTCGTTGGCAACGTAGCCGGCAGCGTCGCCGTGGATGAACCCGACCCGGTCGGCAACTCCGAGTTCTTCAGCCCGGAGTTTCGCCTGCTCGGTGAACAACTGGCTCATGTCGATGCCGACGCCGCTGATTCCGTAATCGCGTGCCCAGGTGCACAGCATCTCGCCCGAACCGCTGCCGAGGTCGAGCACACGAGCCCCCGGTTTCAGGCGCAACGCTGCGCCAAGAGTGGCGAGATTTTCTGGTGTTAACGGGTTATGGATACGGTGAGCACTTTCGGTGATGGTGAAGATACGTGGGATGTCCAATGTACAACCTCCTTTTCCTAAGTTGTGTAATAACGGGAATACATCCTTTGTGACTGTTGTGGATATGGGTTTTAATATCACACAACAGCCTCAACGTTCCCTGGTTGTTGCTCTGGTGTAAACCGGCGCGAGCGAGCTTTGGCCCGGGAAATTTTCTGCTACAACCGGAACCCGGCCAAATATTTTTCCGGCTCGTACCGGATCCGGCCGGAAAATAATCCGCTGCATTGCCGGGTCGGGTTCTACGGAGGATGGGAGCGATTGCTCCGGTATCGGTCGCATGTGGTGGGGTCGGGCCGGAGCTGATGCGGGCGGCCCTCTCACCAGATGGGAGAGGAGGCCGTCGTCACATCTCCGGTACTGAGGGTAATGAGAGGCGCCGGTACTAACGAGTCGTAAGCATGTTGGTATGGCCCCGTCCTCTATTCGGTTGACGGCCCAGGAACCGAATAGTGAAGGTTGCCTTCGTCAATGCTGGTACTGATGGCACTGAGTAGTGCTCAATAAATGGGAGAGGTCCTTCAAATGTTCTAACCTTCGCTTTCTGTCGAAAATCTATTCGTTTCAAAAAAGCTTAGAAAATGCGCGGATGATGATTTCAGACCCGTGTAATACAGCATTTATGTAATGCAGGGCATTCGTACTTTATATACTCAATTTTACATACCATTTAAGGGATCACATGATTGCAAAAAAGGGTCGAAACCCTGTATAGGTTCCGAAAACCAGAATAAATTTACCAATTATCTGTTTTTCGTTATCTTTACTTAATGGTATCGATTGTTTTTCAATCGGTGATCAGGATAAGTATGGATAACAAAAAACTTCTCATCATCGGCGGCATAATTGTCGCCGTTTACGTTGTGATCCTAATTATTGGCGGAATTGGTTCTGTTGGATCCTCAACCGGCCACTTTGTCAAGGATATCACTAATGGAACGTTTGTTGAACAACCGGCAGCTTCAATAGAAAAAGCTGGAACTGATCTGACCACTTCAGCCAATCATGCATTTGGATACTTAACTGGATTTTTAGTGCTTTGCGGACTGATCTGGGTTGGAGCAAATAAAAAATAATTTTTTTGGAAAAATTAAAAGAACAGAAGATTTTCCAAAGGTGTGTGAAAATATTATGAGTTTTGTAAAGGCATTGATTGGAATTGTAGTAGCTATTGTTTCATTCCTTATTTCATCTTGGGGAAACGATATTCACAACAATATTATTATGGTAATCTTTTTTCTCATTGCGGTAGTTGCATTCTTTTATGCGATATATGAATGGAAAAAAGGTGACTAATCTTTTTTACTTTACGGAAAATTTTGACTGGTACTTAATGGCTCTCATCTCTTGCACGCGTATTATTATCCCCCGCTCCCCAGTATAATTAAATGAAAACTCCGGCCCCCGTCTATACAGCCCTCGCCTCTGCCACCTTCCGGGCATATCGTGAAGCCGTCATCCGCCTCCCCCCGGATGTACTCCGCGTAATCGATCAAGCCGCTGCCGCCGAAACAAATCCCGTAGCCCGGGGAGAGTTTGCCAATATTTTAAACAATATCGCCATGGCCGAGAAACTCGGCGTCCCGATGTGCCAGGATACCGGCGTCCCGGTAATTTACCTCACCATCCCCCCGGATGTTCCGCTCACTCAGGAACTCTACGCAGCAGTAGCCGATGGCGTCCGGAGAGCAACGAAAGAAGTACCCCTCCGGCCGAACGTGGTCGATCCCCTCACCCGCCACAATACCAACGACAACACCGGCGCCGGCATGCCGGCCATCCACGTCAAACCCGGGGAAAAATTCTCGGTCACCGTCTTTCCCAAGGGTGCGGGTGCCGAGAATATGTCCCGGATCGGCATGCTCCTCCCTTCGCAGGTGAAGCAGATTGAAAAGTTCGTGGTCGAGACCGTCTACCTTGCGGGCTCCCGGCCCTGCCCGCCCATCGTGATCGGGGTCGGCATCGGCGGGACTTTTGACGGCGCAGCCGCGATGGCAAAAGAAGCGCTCCTCCAGCCGCTCGACCGGATGACAGACTACGAACGCGGGATCCTTGCGGCCGTGAACAAACTTGGCATCGGGCCAATGGGTCTGGGCGGCGACTTCACCGCATTAGCAGTAAAGGTCAAGACGGCCGGGTGTCACACGGCATCGCTGCCGGTTGCGGTGAATATCCAGTGCTGGGCGAACCGGCATGCAACGGTTGAGGTGACGCTATGAGCGCGAAGACTGCAATGCCCGTCCAGCTGAGGACCCCGCTTGGCGAGGAAGTGCTGGCGCTTCACGCGGGCGACCATGTCGAACTCTCGGGTCTCGTGTACACGGCCCGGGATGAGGCGCACCTCCGGATGCAGAAAGACGGCATCCCGTTCGATCCGAAAGGAGCGGTCATCTATCACTGCGGCCCGGTGATCCAGGGCAAGCGGGTGGTAGCAGCCGGGCCAACGACTTCCGCCCGGATGAACGAGCTCTCGGGTTTCCTGTTCGAAAAAGGCGTGCGGGCGCTCATCGGCAAAGGCGGCATGGGAACGCGCGTGCGGGAGCAGCTGAAAGGAAAGGGCGTGTATCTCGCGTTCACCGGCGGGTGTGCAGCCCTTGCAGCGGATCGCATGACCCTCAAGGGCGTGTTCTTCGAGGACCTTGGCATGGCAGAAGCCGTCTGGGTGATCGAACTCGACCGGCTCCCGCTCGTAGTCGGTATCGATGCGCACGGCAACGATATCTTCGGCGATGTCAGCAAACACGCGGAAGCGGAATATGCCCGGTACCGGCAGTCATGAACGCTTCCGGCAGGGCATGCATAAAGAATAGGTTTTTTTCACTACAACGGTTACATTGTACGTTAGGATATTTTCCATGAAACTCGCCATTGACGAGACCCGGTGTAAGGGTTGTAACCTGTGTACAAAGGTCTGCCCGTATAAGATCTTCCGGGAGGGCAAGAGGCTCAACCGCAAGGGTATTGCACTACCGGAACTTGACCGTCCCGAGCGCTGCACCAACTGCCGGCTGCAGAAACTCTATGGCCGGCAGCTCTGCGGGGTCTGCCAGCTCACCTGCCCAGACCAGGCAATTCACTGGATCGAGGAAGAGCCGTACGAACTCCATAAGGTGGCGATTGAATATTGACACGGACTGAATTCTGGCAGGGAAATACTGCCTGTGCAGAGGGTGCATTAGCAGCCGGATGCAATTTCTTTGGCGGGTACCCCATCACTCCCTCCACGGAAGTTGCCGAACACATGGCAGTAAAGCTCCCGAAGAAAGGCGGGGTCTTCATCCAGATGGAAGACGAGATCGCCAGCATGGCCTCGATCATCGGCGCTGCCTGGACCGGCGCCCGTGCCATGACCGCAACGAGCGGCCCCGGTTTCTCCTTAATGATGGAGAACATCGGGTTTGCCGTCATGACCGAGACTCCCTGCGTGGTCATCAACGTCCAGCGGGGCGGTCCCTCCACCGGCCAGCCTACGATGTCGGCCCAGGGCGATATGATGCAGGTGCGGTTCGGCTCCCACGGCGATTTTTCCATCATCGCGCTCTGCCCTGCAACCGTGCAGGAAATGTACGAGCTGACCGTGAAGGCGTTTAACCTCGCCGACAAGTACCGCGTGCCGGTCTTTCTCATGGCAGACGAGACGGTCGGGCACATGCGGGAAAAGATCATCGTCCCCGACAAAGTTGAGCGGGTTGAGCGAAAGCCGCTCGTTCCCGGCACCCCGCCATTCAGGGCAGATGCCGACCTCATCCCCGGCTTTCCCCAGTTCGGCAAGGGCCACCATGTCCATGTCACCGGGCTCACCCATGATGAGCGGGGCTACCCGGCGGCAACGAACCCGGGACTCCATGCAGCCCTCGTCAAGCGCCTCGTTGACAAGATCGAGAATGCCCGCTACGATATGGCGGACTACGATATCATCAACCCTGACGCCAGCCGGGTCTTCATTGCCTACGGCGGACCGGTGCGGACCGTCCAGCAGGTGATGCATAACCTGAAAGACAAGGACATCGGGTTCCTCCGGATCCGCACGGTCTGGCCGTTTCCGGAGAAGGCTCTTGCGGAGTTCAAAAACGCAAAAGCGTTTTTTATCCCGGAGATGAACCTCGGCCAGATGGCCCGCGAGATCGAGCGCCACGTAAAAGTGCCGGTCGTCAGCATCCCCAAGATCGGCGGAGAACTGCATACGCCCGCTGATCTCGTGAAAGCTTTGGAGGCGCACCCATGAGCTACGAGGACTGGTACCGGCAGGACCGGCTCCCGCATATCTTCTGTGCCGGCTGCGGCAATGGTACGATCATCAACTGCACGCTTGCAGCAATCGAGCAGATGGACTGGAAGAAGGAAGAGACGGTCTTTGTCTCCGGTATCGGCTGCTCCTCGCGGGCCCCCGGCTACATCCTCACCGACTCGCTTCACACCACCCACGGGCGGGCTATTGCGTTTGCTACCGGTGTCAAGATGGCAAACCCGGACCTGAACGTGGTCGTCTTCACCGGCGACGGCGACATGGCTGCCATTGGCGGCAACCATTTCATCCACGCCTGCCGGCGCAACATCGACCTCACCGTCATCTGCATGAACAACCAGATCTACGGTATGACCGGCGGCCAAGGCAGCCCGACCACGCCCAAAGGCTGCCTCTCGTCCACCACTCCCTTCGGGTGTAACGAGACCCCGTTCGATCTCTGCGAACTTGCAACGGCTGCGGGAGCCAACTATGTCTCCCGCTGGACCTCGTATCATGTGAAGGAGCTGGAGAAGGCAGTCAAGGTAGGTCTCGAGACCAAGGGCTTCTCGTTCATCGAGGCGCTGGTCCAGTGCCCCACGGCATTCGGCCGCCGGAACAAGTTCCGGCAGGTGGCAGACCATGTCGAGTATCTCCGTTCGCACTCGCTCCTGAAAGCAAAACGCGACCGGATGCTGGAGAGTGGCGAGCATATCCCTGAGGATATGTACATTGTCGGGGAGTTAACGAAGCGGAACCGGCCGGCCATGGGGGTAAAACCATGAGGCACGAAGTGCGGTTCTCGGGCTTTGGCGGCCAGGGTATCATCCTCTCGGCAGTGATTGTCGGGAGAGCCGCTGTCATGTACGACAACAAGTATGCCGTCCAGACGCAGGTCTATGGGCCGGAAGCCCGGGGCGGGGCCTCGATGAGCCAGGTGATCATTGACGATGACCCGATCCTCTACCCCAAGGTGGCCACACCCGACATCTACCTGATCATGTCGCAGGAAGGCTTCGAGAAGTACGGGGCCGTGGCCGAAGACCCCTCTATTATGCTGGTCGACTCGACCCTCGTCCACTCCCGGCCCAAGTGCCGGTGCATCGAGATTGCGGCCACCCATGAAGCCAAACAGACGCTCAAGAAAGATATCGTGGCAAACATCGTGATGCTCGGTGCCCTTGTTGCCGCAACCCATGTCGTGAGCGAGGAGTCCCTCCGGAAAGCCATTCTCGATTCCGTGCCCAAGGGAACCGAGGATCTCAACTTAAAAGCCATGCAGCTTGGCCTGCAGCTGGGAAAGCAATCATGAAGTTACGTGAGCATGAGGCAAAAAACGTCATCAAGGAGTTCGGGATCCCCGTCCCGGCAGGATTCCTGATCCGCACTGCAGCAGAATTACCGGCCCATCTCGATGCGCTGGGCGACAAGATCGTCTTAAAAGCGCAGGTGGATGTCGGCGGCCGGGGCAAGGCCGGCGGTATCCTGATGGCGGACAAGAAGACCGCTGTCGCAATTGCTGAAGAGCTCTTCAAAAAGGAGATCAAGGGGCTCCCGGTCAAGGAGATCCTTGCCGAGCAGCGGCTCGATATCCAGCACGAGTATTATCTCTCGATCACGGTCGACCGCTCCAGCAAGCAGCCGCTTATCCTGTTCACGGAGGAAGGCGGCGTTGACATCGAGATCACCGCAAAGGAAATGCCCGGTGCGATACGAAGAGTGATCGCAAACCCCCTCATGCGGGATCTTCCCCCCTTCATGCTCCGGGAGCTTGTCGGAAAAGCGCCAAAGGAGATCATGCCGATCATCAACAAGCTCTACCGGGTCTTTCTGGAAAAGGATGCCCTGCTCGCCGAGATCAACCCGCTCGTCACGACCCCGCAGGGAGTCTTTGCGGCCGATGCGAAGATCATTGTCGATGACAATGCGCTCGGGAGGCAGGGTATCACGGTCAACCGCGATCTCACGGATCGCGAACGCGAGGCAGAGAAGCACGGTTTCTCGTACGTGGAACTCAATGGCGCGATTGGCGTGATCGGCAACGGTGCCGGGCTCACGATGTCAACTCTTGACTTGATCGAGTTCTATGGCGGAAAGGCAGCAAACTTCCTTGATGTTGGCGGCGGTGCCGAGAGCGAACGCGTCATGCACGCGGTGCGGCTCGTTGCCAGTGTCCCGACCGTCAAAGTCATTGTCGTGAACCTGCTGGGCGGGATCACCAAGTGCGATGAGGTGGCAAAGGGCATCATTGCGGCCGGCATATCCCAGAAAGTGATTGTCCGGCTCGCGGGCACGAACGAAGCGGAAGGCCGGCGTCTCCTCACCGAAAAAGGCTACGAGATGCTCCCGACGATGGATCTCGTGGTCAAGAAAGCAGTCGAGGTGACAGCATGATCTACGGCGATAAGAAGACCGGCATTCTCGTGCAGGGAGCCACCGGCAAGCAGGGCGAGTTCCACATCGGGCTCATGAACTCGTACGCCCGCGAAGTTGGCGGCCGGGGCGTTGTTGCGGGTGTCACCCCCGGCAAGGGCGGCCAGCAGGTGCACGGCGTTCCGGTGTACAATACCGTCAGGGAAGCGATGAGCGAGCACGATATCGGGGCCAGTGTGATCTTTGTGCCGGCCGGCGCAGCAGCCGATGCGATCATGGAAGAGGCAAACGCCGGTATCGAAACGATCGTCTGCATCACGGAGCACATCCCCGTGCATGACACCATGAAGGCGGTCGCGTACGCCCGGATGCAGGGCTCTGCGGTCATTGGCCCCAACTGTCCCGGGCTCCTTTCGCCCGGCGAAGTGAAGATGGGGATCATGCCATCGGGATTATTCTCACGCGGGAATGTCGGTGTCATCTCCCGGAGCGGCACTCTCACGTATGAAGTCGTGGATGAGCTCACCCGGGCCGGCATCGGCCAGAGTTCCGTTGTCGGGATCGGTGGCGACCCGGTGATCGGCCAGACATTTGTAGACGTGCTCAAACAGTTCGAGAACGATCCGCAGACAAAGGCGGTCGTGCTGATTGGCGAAGTGGGTGGCAACCTCGAAGAGGAAGGAGCGAAATGCACTGACCTCCCGATTGTGGCCTACATCGCCGGCATCTCTGCTCCTCCAGACAAGCGGATGGGCCACGCGGGTGCAATCGTGGAGGGCGGCGAAGGCGATGCCCGGTCCAAGATTGCCCGGCTCAAGAAAAACGGCGTGCCGGTTGCATCCCGCCCCTCGGAGATTCCGGATATGGTCCGGAAGCTCTTCTGCGGGTGCTGATTTTTTATTTTTAAATTTCGTTATCACTAGGAAAAGAACATGGGGAAGGCCGAGAGAACACCCGGTAGCATCGTGGCAGGTTTATGACCGCTGCACAGGATGATCCGGTCTCCCCTCCGGCACCCGGTACGGGCAATTCCCCGAATCTCCCGATTCCTCCGTGTGCAGCCCCCGGTCTGGATCCCGAGGGCCACCGGGTGGATCTCTACCTTGACCTCGGGCGGACCCTTTACGATGCCGGGGCCTCGGTCCAGCGTATCAATGATTCCGTGCGGTACTGCGCCCGTGCCTTCGGGGATGACGATGTCCATGCGTTTGTGGGCAATGAAGCAGTTGAAGTCGGCCGCCGTACCGGAGATCGCACGCAGATCCGGATGCACGCGTTCCGGGAACCGGTGCGGGTCAATGCCACCACCCTGCAGGGTGTCAGCCGGATGCTCGCTTCTTTTAAGACCTCGTGTCCCACGCCCGGGTCAGTCAGGGACCGGCTCCAGGAATTACGGGGACTGCCCCTGGTCTTTCCGGCATGGGCAACCATCATCGCAGTCGGTGCGGCCTGTGCCGCATTCGCGTGGCTGAACCATGCCGACCTGCTCTCCCTCTGGGTAGTCTTCATCGCCGCTTCGATCGGGTTTGCCGCAAAGCTCTATGCCTCCCCCCGGTCCGGCAACCTGTATCTTACCGTGCTGCTGTCAGCACTCGTTGCATCGGCCGTTGCGCTCATCCTGCTGCCGCTCTCCCATACGGCAACCACAGAGACGGCACTCATCTCATCACTCCTGTTCCTCGTGCCCGGTACCATTCTCATCAACGGCGGGCTCGACATCGTGCGGGACCATACCGGCTGCGGGATTGCTAGGCTCACCTCCGTCATGGCACAGCTGCTGGTCATCACGGGAGTCCTGCTGATCCCGCTCTCCCTGATTGCCCCGGAAACGGGCGGTTCTTCTCTCATCTCTGTTGGGCTGGCTGGTATCCTGGTCAGTACAGTCGCTGCCGGTATTGCTGCATTCGGTTTTTCACTCATAATGAATATGCCCCTTGCCGCTCTCCCGGGATGCGTGATCTGCGGATGCGCTGCACGGATTATCCGGGAAGTTGCGATCCTTGCCGGTCTCGATCCTATCATGAGCATCTTCATTGCCATGGCGTCGGCTACGCTTCTCGCGTTTGTGATCGGCCGGTTCACCCATGTCACGGAAGTGGTGATAGCAGTGGCGGCCGGTTTGCCGATGATCCCCGGGCTTGCCGCAATCGTGGGGCTCAATGGTCTCTTCCAGCTCGCTCATCCGTCGGCAGTATTCCAGTCCGCTCTAATCCAGACAACCCTGCAGAATTCCCTGTATGCTGCGGGTGTTTCGCTTGCGCTGGTGGCGGGGATTATCTTCCCGCTCATTATCATCACGCGGGGGAAGCTGAGGATATAACGAGTGGGTTGATCTCTTTCAGGTTCGGGAGGAATCGGTGTTTCTCCCAATTATTCTTTTTAGAAACTCGCTGAATTTTCCAGTTAAAATCTAAAAGTAAAAGTTTTGCTTATGCTAAATAGTCAGATTCAGTGATGGGGGTTGAGACCCCCATTCCCCCCTCAACGATAGACCCCGCCGCCCCCGACAGGGCGCCCCCGCGGCGAATCAATGACGAACAAAAAATGAAAAAATATTTGCAAAAAAATCACATTGCCCCGCCGTGCCTAAAGAGAGGCCCTGAGGTGGGGGAGCATCGCTAAATAATTTCATGGGACTTCTGATGAACATGAGCGGATTCCTGATTATTTTATGATATCCAAAATTTCATAAAAAAGAAAAAATAGGTTGATTCTCCGGTAATCCCATGCCTTTTCCGGATCCCCGCGTATGATTCTTACGCCCTGCCGGTGCAGGCAAAGTCGACATACCCGTTCATCGGGTCGGTCTTGAGCAACCTGACCCGGACTTTCTCGCCAACCCTGAGGCCCTGCTGGCCCTGCATGACCCTGCCTTCTGCCGGGGGAGTGATCAGCCGGACATAGGTGCCCTTGTCGGAGGCACCGGTGACCAGTGCATCGAACGAGGTGCCGATCCGGTCCTGGAGTAACACGGCAGCCGCGGCTTTGCGCATAAACCGCTCGACTTTCTTGGATTCTTTCTCTTTCTCGGTGAGCCATGTTGACTGGCTGACGAGTTCTTCTAGGGTGTAGGGGCTCTCCGTCTTGTCGAGCACGGTCTTTACCAGCCGCTGGATGATGAGATCTACATAGCGCCGGTTCGGGGCGGTGCCGTGCGTGTAATCGGTGACCGCAAGGGCGAAGTGGCCGATCGGTTCTTCTGCGGGATCGAGCGGGACATATTCCCCGGCCCCCATCAGTTTTACCACGGTGAGCGACAGGTCGGGAAAGCGCTCCGGATCGGCTTCTTTCCGGCGGCTCAGGAAGTCTGTGAGTGCCTTTGCATCCGGCTTGTCGGGCAGGATCTCGCCGTACATTTCGGCGGTAAGCATAATCCCATCCCAGTGTTTCGGGATGCGGACAATGCGCTGGATCATCGGGATCCCTGCTGCTCCGAGGAATGCGACCGTGGTGCCATTTGCGGCAACCATGAACTCCTCGATCAGGTTCCGTGCCAGGTTCTTCTTCTGGACAATGAGGTCTTTTATGGTACCGTCCTTAACAATGGGTTCGGGTTCTATCGTCTCGAGCTCAAGTGCTCCCTGTTCTGTGCGGAATTTTTTTAACCGGAGTGCGGCCTCGTGCTGCAGCCGCACCTGTGCCTCGAGCCCGCGAGTGTCCCGGATGAGTTCGGGAACCGGGCCGGCGCCTTCCAGCCAGTCCCCGACTTCTTCATAGATGAGCTTGGCCTTATTGGCAACGATCGCCCGGTAGAGGCTGCCGTGACGGACACTGCCATCGGGAAGCACTGCGTACTCAATAACTACGGCCCGGCAGTCCTGTTCCGGCAGGAGTGATGAGATGCCCTTCGAGAGCCGGTCCGGCAGCATGGGGTAGGTGACGATGCCCGTATACACTGAAGTGCCGTTGTAGGACGCGTACTGGTCGGCCTGCGAGTGCTTGGGAACATAGTGATCCACATCGGCAATCGCAATTTTGACCTGGATTTCGTCACCCGGTCCCCGTTCGCAGTATTCCATCTGGTCAAGATCTTCAGAATCGAAGTTATCGATCGATGACCAGAGGAGGGCCCGGAGATCCTGCCCGTCTTTGACAGCCTCCGGGATATCCGGGTGGAGCGCATTTACTTCACGGATAACTGCTTTGGGAAACTCGGGCTTGAAACCGTATTTCTGCATGGCAAAATAGGAGATGGCCTTAAGATCAATGGAACGGTGGTGTTTCATAGGCGACAGATTGGGATTTGGTGGCGGGGAAGATAAAAGGTGTGTGCCTGGTGAAACGGATCGGGGCAGGCATTATCTGCCATCAGTTCCCGATCAGTACGGGGAGCACCAAGCGCCCGAGTCCTGCCATCTTATCATGAACGTCAAACTACCCGGGCATAGCGTGATGTATTTCCTCACCGTCGCGTTCGTTCTCGTATTGGGCATTGTTCTGGTTTTTTTCCAGTCCGCGGCAACCCATCCGGGTCTTGTCCGGGATAATGCAGGCGAATTATCGGCAGATTACCTGTACCATGTCTCGGTTGTCACCCCCCATATGTCCACCGTTTTCCTGAAACTTTTTGTATCCAATGCCGGCGTTGCCCTCTTCATCCTGCTGGTTCCGCTGTACTGGGTATGGGTCTGGTGGCTGAACCCGACCCTGCTTCGCACCGTGATCCGGCTCATGCAAGGAACGGTGTTGCTCCTGGTCCTTGCGCTTGGCTATAATTCCTTCAGCTATGCCTATGTCACGTCCAGCACGTTCCCGTTGCCCGTCTTTTTAGCCATGTATTTCCCTCATGGCTGGCTCGAGATGCTCGCGTTTATCCTTGCCGGGACTTTCTCGCTGGTATGCATCGATGCCCTGCACGAGTACCTGCCTGCTCATCGTAACGAGTCGGCACCGCATGCCGGGGAGATCGTCTGTTTTATTATTGGCAGGGTATGGCGAGTGTTTCTCGGGATCGCTTTCCTTCTTGCCATTGCCGTTGCCATTGAATGCTGGATCACCCCCCATCTGGTCACTTCAGTATGGGAACAGGTGCTGGCATAGCACGTGCTTACCCGGAGATTTGTCTCACGCTGGCGTCCGGGTACGTTCAGCGTAAACCGGGAATGGGCACTTTCCCGTTTCTTTTTTATATACCCTGTGCTGATCACTCATTATGTCTCCACGACAATCCGCGACAAAAGACAAGCCCGCCCTGAAAGCCCCGGTCAAGACCGGACCCGGCCAGGACAGGGATCGCCAGCTGGAAGATGCCCGGCACCATCCGGTTTCCCGCCCGCAACCCCACCCGGAGCACAAGCCTATCAAAAAACCGGTCCTGCCCAAAAAACATACGCCCCATTCCCATCCCCATGGCGACGAGCTGCCCGCCCACACAAATCCGCCCAGCCCTATCAAGCCCGATAAGAAGATAACCAGGACCGGCGCAAAAAAGTGATCAAATCTTCCTCTATTTTCAGATAATTATAATACTCCCTTTTGCAGATTAGACTGCATGGCACTCAAGGAAAAGATCCTGGATGTGATAGAAGGCCTGCACCCGGCCGCAGTGGCAACGGTTGCTGACGGGTTGCCGGCGGTGCGGTTCATGGCCCTGTCAGGTTTTCCCGACATGACCTTTGTCGGAGGGACCATGAAGGGAACGCACAAAGTTGCCGAGCTGAAGAAAAATCCCCATGCTGCAATTTCCATCTGGTCCGGCAAGGAATTTACCGATCCCTATGTCGAGATCAAGGCAAAGGGGGAAGTGCACGAGGATCTGGCAACCAAAAAGCGGTACTGGAACCCGATGTTCGAGCAGTATTTCAAATCCATCGACAACCCGGATTTCGTAGTCCTGAAATTCACCGCAGAAGAGGTTACGTATCACGAACCAAAAAAGATGGCACAGGAAATCTGGAAGCGATAATTGCGTGCACTTTTATCGCAAACTTTTTTTTTTAATTTTTGGTGACTAAAAAATCCGTATGCTTTTTCCCGGTTCTGCATGCCGGATACCGCCCGTTTCCGGTCCCATCGTACGATCGTTTATCCCGTCAGCGTGACAATCGATACGAACGAGCCCCACTTTATGTCAGCTACCCAGTTTTTCCCTATCCCCCCGGAACTCCTCGCTCTTGCCTGCGAGACGGTGAACCGGCGTATTGGCCCGTTGCCCTACCAGCAGGACGGCATAACCGTAACGCAGGAGCTTATCGGCGTCACCATGGAATGCCTCAACGCGGAGTTTTCCAAAACGCTTGCGCTGCATACGAAAAAAACCGAGGAACCGGCAACCGAAGGCCTTGACCAGTGCGTTGCACAGCGCCTGAACCTTTCAGAAGATATTTCCTGCTCCGATGTGATGACCGATGTGCTCTGCCGTGCGGGAATTGCCGAGAAAACGGAGGTCGTTGACCGTACATCCCATGCGCGGAGCCGCGGAGTCCGGCTGCAGCCTGCCTGGACGTGGCATAGTGCATCGGCCCCGGTCTCGCACCTGCCAACGCCGGCAGCAGAACCCGGGAGAGACACTCCTCCTGATCCGTGGATGAGTCTCTGCCCCGTCTGTAAGACGGGTATCTTAAACCGGGTGTTCGGAAAGCAGTTGTATGGCATTCCCCACACCGATTATTACGTGGAATGCACCCATTGCGGGGCAAAATTCATCCCGGAAAAAGAGAAGTTCTGCTTAGTTTCCATTGCCACCATCCGCGATCCTATCTGGAAACACCATGTGAACAGGTCTTATCTGCCCGAAGCATGGATCGAGATCGCGCGCGCCAGTGGATCGGTCACGCCAAAGCGTTCGGGCACGGTATCCCACCGGCGTTTAACTCCTGTCACGCCGTTCAGTGCACCGAACGGCCCCCAGGTTCGCACTCCTGCAGTGTCGGTAGTGCTGAAGACCGGTACGCTTCAACCCATGAAAGACGGTTCTTTGGGTGTCCCTGTGCTGGATAAGATCCTCTATTTCAAACCGGTAAAACTGATCTTTTCCGGGGGACTCAAAGAGGATGTCTTTGAAAAAGAGCAGGGGCTTTTACAAGACGCCATCAGCACGCCGGCCTATTCCCACCTTAAAGCAAAAACCGAAGAGAAGTATGCAAATTACCTCCCTCTCCGCCTCGGTCTCTTTCTCTGGGAAAGAAAAGAGAAGCACGATCCTTTCTTCCGCGAATTCCTCAACCCGTGGGGCGATGAAAAATTCGGCACTTTCATGGTGGAGGACAGTGTCCTGTCCGGCAGGAAAGGGGTATACCTTGTTGTTGCAGACGGGAAAGCCTGCCATGCCGGTTACAGTCACGATTCGTTCAAGCAGACCCTGACCCGCGAGTTCAGCCGGATCACCGCGGGGGACTGTCTCCTTGACCGGGACGGGACCCGCTGCCGGATCAATGCGCTGCTCTGCATGAACAAAAAAACCGCAGCGGTATACCTCCATGCGAGCGATAATGAGGAGGAAAGTGTACGGATTGCCGGAGCCCTGACGGGCCATACCCCGGTTTCCACGCCATAAACCATTGTTGCTGTTCTGCGATACCGATCACAGAATTTTTCATATGCAATGTAAACATTATAGTTATCTACTCTGGTTACCTGCCAAGGAGATCCTGAATGAAGTGCCCTCACTGTGGGATGAATATACGCGATAATATAGTGGAGTGCGGCTATTGCGGAGGAAAGATCCCGCAAAGCAAAAATAAAGGTTCCATAGCGGGTGGCAGGACTGTACCCAAAGCGGGTGCTGCAAAAAAAGTAACCGAACCTGTAAGGCCGCAGGATGAAGAGGCCGAAGATGAAGAAGGGGGACTCTCACCCTACCTGCAGCCGGGCGAGCAGGTACAGATCGGGTCTCTCAATGTATCAGTGAAAAAATTCTTTTTCCATGCATACCTCAGCGACAAGCGGATTTTTTTAATCGATACGCAGGAAAAGAAACTCAAGGTAACGGCCAAGGATGTGGCAAGGGATACTATCGCCGACTGCTCCAGCGAATTTTCCGAAAATTCCGATCCCGTCCTTGTAATTTCTATCCGGTCTCCTGACGATGAGATAAAGACGATGAAGATAGTCTTTGTCCAGAATGGCATGGACCGGTCCGCCGAGATTGCCGAATGGCTCTCGATCCTGCAGGACGAAAAACCGCATAAAAAACCCGCCCGGAAGGCTGTCGAAGAGCCCATCCCTGAAGAGGAAGAACCGGCCATAGTTCAACCCGCAGAAAGACCTGTACAGAGAGAAGTGATGCACCCGGTAAGAAAGCCGGCCAAGGATCACGAGAAACAACCCCCGGTAAAACGGCATCTCTCGATCTATAAGGTTTCCGAAGAAGAAAAAGAGCCGGAACGCGAAGAGGAAGAGCCCCCCCGGCGTCACCCGATCCGGCAGCAGGAACCGGTGAGACGTTCGATCTCGATCACGGGTTATGAACGGGAGATCCCCCCCACCCATGAAGAACCGGTCAAGCAGGTGAAAAAACCTGACGTGCAACCGTCAATGAAAGTTGCCATGAAGAGTGCGATGGAGCCGCTCAGGCAGCCCTCTTCACACCCGGTGCGGAGAGTTACTGCAGAGCCCATGCGCCGCCAGCCGGTTGCAGAACCCGAGCACCCCCCGTTTGTTGAAATTCTTCCGGAGGAGCAGCCGGAGCACCATGAAAAACCCGCACGGGAGGAAGTTGCCGGAAATCCCAAGTTCTGCCATAACTGCGGCAAGAACCTTCCCCACAGTGCAAACTTCTGCCCCGGGTGCGGGACCAAACTCTCGGCTCCCAAACCAGGGCATGCAACCGGAGAATCCCACTCCCCGGCAAAGTCCGAGTCGCACGCTTCGTCCGCCCCGCAGAGGAAAGTGCCCAAGATCACGGTATCCACTGCCGATGAGGATGATGAGGATAAGAAAGAAGTTGCGCCCGCCCCGGTAAAACCGCCGATAAAAAAGGCCCCCCGGGGCAGTGAAATGACGATCCTTCACAAATTCCTGCGAAGATAAAACGCTCAATGGACAATCCATTGAATTTTTTTCAACAAATTTTTCCTGGTATCTCTTACAGCCATTTTCATGTTGTTTTAAAAAAGTCCCCAATCTCCTGTTTCATACCCGGTGTAGGCATTTTTCATTCTTACCGGTAATTTTTATCTGATGGATTGTTCTTACCTCAATATAAAAAAAGCAGGAATCCTGTTCTTTCCCGGTGATAATTCACTGGAGATAAGCGCTTTTTCTATTACTCCCAATCATTTTTGGGCATCATAAGAAAACGGTTATATCACTACCAGTCCCAGTTTATTAGTACTAAGTTTCACGAGGACATCAATGAAGAGAAATATTCAGATTGAAGCATTGGACCAGATCCCCCTTGAAAAGCAGCGGATTGAACTTGTTGAACGCAAATGCCTTGGCCACCCGGACAGTCTTGCTGACGGGATTGCTGAATCGATCAGCCAGGCACTCTGCAAAACCTACCTTGAGGAGTTCGGGGTAGTGCTTCACCACAATACCGACCAGGGAGAAGTTGTTGCCGGAGAATCCCGCCCGAAATTCGGCGGTGGCAAGATGATTCGCCCGATTTACGTCCTGCTCGATGGGCGTGCAACCAAGCAGTTCAACGGTGTTACCATACCCGCAGATTCCGTAGCAGTTGAAGCTGCTCACGCATATCTCCACAAGATTCTTCCCGAACTCAATCTCAACCGGGATCTGATGGTTGACTGCCGTCTCGGAACTGGTTCTACCGATCTCCGGGATGTCTTCAAGCCCTCGCAGGGAAAAACCCCCCGGGCAAATGACACCTCTTTTGGTGTCGGGCATGCACCCTTCTCCGAAGTTGAGACGATCATCAAAGCTGCAGCCGAATATATCGATGTGAAACTCCGGAAGAAATATCCGGCAATCGGACAGGACATCAAGATCATGGGCCTGCGTGACGGCAACACGATCACCCTGACCATTGCCTGCGCTATTGTCGACAAATACTGCGCAAACATCAAGGAGTACAAGGAATACATGGTCATTCTCAATGAGGAGATCGTCAAGATCGCAAAGAAGACAACAAAGCGCAAAGTTGTTGTCCATGTCAACACCGCTGACGATATCAAGAAAGAGAGTGTCTTTTTGACCGTGACCGGCACCTCTGCGGAGATGGGCGATGACGGTTCGGTCGGTCGCGGCAACCGCTGCAATGGCCTGATCACTCCCAACCGCCCGATGAGCATGGAGGCAACCAGCGGCAAGAACCCGATCAACCACATCGGTAAGATCTACAACCTTCTCTCTACCCAGATTGCAACGGAATGTGTCAAAAAAGTGGACGGAATTGACGAGATGTATGTCCGGCTCCTGTCGCAGATCGGAAAACCCATCGACCAGCCGCTCGTAGCCAGCGTGCAGGTGCTGCCGCAGTGTGGCATCAAGCTCAAGGACATCAACGGCGAGATTCTCTCGATCGTGGATGAAAAACTTGCAACCGTTACCCATGTCACCGAGGCAGTCATCCGCGGTGAACTCAGGACATTCTGATCGTATACAGGAAAGACCGTGACAGCCGAAAAGACCAGGAAAACAACAAGGGCCGGGAAAACCGGTACCTCCACTCCTTTTTCTGATGTAGTGCGTCTTGCCATCCCCAACAAGGGCAGGATTGCAGAGCCGATCATGGAGCTGGTGGAAAAGAGCGGGCTCCATCTCGCAGAGACCGGGGAACGGCGCCTCATCACCCGCACCCTCGATCCCCACGTGGAGATCCTCTTTGCCCGTCCTATCGATATTCCGGAGTATGTAGCTACGGGTGCAGCAGATCTCGGCATCACCGGCCATGATATGGTTATCGAGCGGGAGTCCGATGTGGAAGAACTGCTCGATCTCCAGTCCGGGAAAGGAAAACTGGTTCTGGCTGTGCACGAGGATTCCACGATCACTTCGGCAAAACAACTAGCTGGAAAGAAGATTGCTACCGAATTTCCGGTCATCACCCGCACGTACTTCGCACAGCAGAAGGTAAAGGTCAATGTGGTGCTGGTCGGCGGTGCCTGTGAAGCAACGCCGCACCTCGGGATTGCGGATGCGATCATCGACCTGACGAGTTCGGGTACCACGCTTAAGACCAACCGGCTCCGGGTCATCGACGAAGTACTCCAGACGTCAACGTTCCTGATCGCAAACAAGGAATCGCTCCGGACCAAGAAAGAGAAGATCGATGAGATCCACCTTGCCCTGGAAAGCGTGATCCGGGCACGCGGCCAATGCTACCTGATGATGAACGTGAAACGTTCCTCTCTGGATGCAGTAAAACAGGTGCTGCCCGGTCTTTCAGGGCCAACCGTCATGGATGTGGCATCGAATGAAGGTCTTGTCGCGGTGCATGCCGTGGTGAACGAGGAGCGGGTCTATTCCCTCATCAATGCGCTGCGGCGGGCCGGTGCAAAAGATATCCTCGTGATGGCAATCCAACGGATGATCCGCTGATCTTTTATGAAAATTTTTCCCGCTGTTGACATCCTCGGGGGCAAGTGTGTCCAGCTGGTGCAGGGCAAACGGGAGAGTGCAACGGCGTATGGCGATCCGCTTGCCTGTGCAACCCGCTGGCTCGACCAAGGTGCCGATGCCCTCCATGTGGTGAATCTCGACGGGGCATTTGGGAGTTCAAAACAAAATGCAGAACTCATCGCCGAACTTATCAAAAAGACCGGTGTCGAGATTGAGCTGGGGGGCGGGATCCGCTCGGTTGAAGACGCCGCCCACTGGCTGAATACCGGTGTGTCGCGGGTCATCATCTCCACGCTTGCCACCCAGAAACCGGAATGTATCCGGATTCTTGCTGACGAATATGGCAGCGAACGGGTGATGGCGGGCGTGGATGCGAAAGGCAACCAGATAGCGGTGCACGGCTGGCAGGAGACCGCCGGCAACTACCTTGACTGGACCACCCGGTTCGAGGAACTGGGGGCGGGCTCCCTGCTCTACACCAATGTGGATGTAGAGGGATTGCAGCAGGGAGTACGGTTCGAGCCGGTGAAGCGGCTGATCGATCATACCCGCCTGCCGGTGGTGGTGGCCGGTGGCGTATCGGCCCGATCGGACGTTGCAGGTCTCAAAGAGATCGGTGCGTTCGGGGCGGTGCTCGGCTCTGCCCTGTACAGCGGGAAGATTGGATTAAAAGAAGCACTGGAGGAGAGCCAATGAGAGTTGTGGAAGTAAAGCGGGAAACAAAAGAGACAAAGATTGTAATTAAGCTGAATCCTGATGGCGCCGGAAAAATAACTGTCGACAGCGGTGTTCCATTCTTTGATCATATGCTCAACGCGATGGCAAGGCACGGGGGATTTGATCTCACCTGCACAGCCAAAGGCGATCTCGGGGTGGACTGCCACCACACGATAGAGGATATCGGGATCGTGCTCGGGGATGCGTTAAAGCAAGTGATGGGGGACGGTGCCGGGATAAAGCGTTTCGCCCACGCGATCATCCCCATGGATGAATCAATATCCACGGTAGTACTTGACTGCGGGGGCAGGGGATATCTTGTCTTCACCGGCGCTTTCGGTGGCAGGGCAGTAGGCAATATTCCTGCAGATATTTTCGAGCATTTCTTCTACAGCGTATGCAATCGGGCCGGTATCACGGCACATATCGCTTTTACCGGCAAGAACGATCACCACCAGTGCGAAGCAATGTTCAAGGCATTCGGGATTGCGCTTGGTGAAGCGTTGTCCATGAGCGGGGACGGGAAGGTCCGGAGTACTAAGGGGAAGTTCTGAGGAAATTCTTTCCGATATATCATAATTTTTTTAAGCAAAACATTTTCGATGAAATTTTTCATTGCTATCAGCAAATTCTTCGCTTGTATTTTGGATTGCGACTGAATTTTTTATCTCTTCTTTGAATTTAGGATTCCACCCACCCCCTTCGGGGGTCGCTCGGCCGCCTCGTCGGGGCCTCGCTGGGCAGGTCGGTTTATGGGACATCCGGTCTCTGAATTGCTCTTGGGGGCCACGGCATTCTTCTCCCGTCACTTTGGCATCCCCCATATTGCAATTGCGCTCAATATGGTGACAAGAATTCCAGAAGGGGGTCAAGGGGATGCTCCCCTTGGGCTGCCTCCCCCACTGGGGGGGAGAGGGGGTCACCCTCCCAACGGCTGTAGGGAATGAAGAATCAAGATAACAAGAGATTTTTATCGAGCCCAATTTCTTGAGAAAAACATTCCTAATAAAATTACAAAAATACTACAAACGAACCTGCGAGAAAAAAAGAGTTAATCTAGGGCTTTGCTGCCAGATCAACGTCTTCTTTCTTGATCGTCTTTCTGCCTGCGTGCTCGGCTAACTTGTTAGCTTCCTTGGTGAGCGATGCAATGTACTTCTCGGCCTTGATAACAAGTGCCTCTGCTGCATCGCTTCCCACGCGTTCGGCTCCGTTCTTCTTTGCAATCCGCACAACTGCGGCGATTGGTAAATCTGCCATGTTTCTTACCTCAAAAAGAAATCTTATTGGTATATATAAAAACTTTCTGGACAAATGTCCCAAATTACCCTGCAATATGATTTCTGGGGGCATCCCATTTAGTATGGAGAAATCGGGCTTCAGAATTTCGCAGAATATTTTTTATTTCCATTTAAGAGGTTTTTTTCGAAAAAAAGAGTGAATTTTGGGTTTTAAATTATTCTAACAAAGATGCTGCGAGCAATAGCGTATTGGCATAATTTGGTGAGGCGCGCGAACTATCCACGAAAATTCTGCTGATATTTACTACGGGCGCGCCATGACCCTGCCCGCCACCCAGAAATACGAGTGTGCGAAAGACCAGGTTACCGGAAATCCCGTCGGGTGCGATGATAAGGCCACAGGTTTCAACTGCATCTTCAATCAGGATCTCGCAGTGGGTTGCATTCCCCATGCGGGCGAGAAGTTCGGCATCGGCCATGCTCGCATCTACCAGCGGGTGCCTGCCGACATCGCCCAGACGACCGCCCGACAGGATACCGACTTTTTCCGGCAGCCCGAATTTCTTTGCAATGACCCTGCCTTTTTTGATAAGTTCGAGTTTTTCTTCAACGGTCCACCCTTCATCCACGCCAACCGGGGTGAGCAGGAACTTTTTCCCGGAAACCGTCTCAAGAAGTGCAATACGCTCGAGATGATCGACACCTGCTGCTTTTTTCAATGCTTTTAAGGTGGCATTGGCCGGCAGGGTGCCCCGCACGGCCGCATCGATCCGGCCTGCCATCAGGTCGTCGACCAGCGCCTGTTCCGGGTGGGGGTGCTCAACGATACTTACCCGGTTTCCCGCTGATTTTTTATCAACTGTGCCGGGGCTGCAATAACAGACGATTTCAAATGTCCCGCTTACGCTGTTGACACTCTGTATGACCTTTTTTGGATCTTCAGCGATCCCGATACCGATACGCTTTACCGGCCCTGGCATGCCACATCCTCTTCGGACAGGTGCATAATACCGTTTTTAATAAAATCAAAGACCTGCGTATCCTTGCCCTCGTATCGTATCCGCAGTTCCCGTGTTGCGTTGACCGTTCCGATTTCGTGGGCCGTCATTCCCACGCTGGCAAAGAGCCGGATAAGTTCCTGCACATGCGCCTTGTTTGCGGTCATGATAAAGCCCATGCCCGGGTACATCCGTACCCACTGCTCGAATGAAATATTATTATCCGACAGGTTCGGTTTTGGGATCAGGCCGAGATCGATCTCGGCGCCTTTCCCGCTCACTTCCAGCAGCATCCCCAGCGTACCGATGATACCCGGGTTGCTGATATCCTTGCCTGCGGTGACCAGATGCTTACTGCCGATCTGCTCCATTAAGGAGATCTGGGCCCGGACTTCCGCAGCGGACTTCATAGTGACCGAGTCCCAGTTAAGCGCACAGGACGGGTGGACCCGGCCCGAGATATCGATGGCGGCAACAACACTGTCGCCGACCTGCGCAGTATGGCTGTAGATGATCGAATCCATCCGGGCAGATCCCAGGATCGAGACATCGATGACGCTGTAGGGGGCATCGGGATGCAGGTGGCCGCCGACAATCGGGACGCCGAACTGTGCGGATGCATCGTGCATGCCTTTTACCACCTGTTCCTGCACGGTGTTCTTGGCAATGGAGAAAATGTCCACCATCGCGATCGGGTGACCGCCCATTGCCGCGATATCATGAATATTGACGAGCACCGAGCAGTATCCTGCCCAGTAGGGATCGGCTTCCATGAGCCGGCTCCAGATGCCGTCTGCGGCAAGCAGCAGCGCTTCGCCATTGTGCTCGATCACGGCAGCATCCTCTCCAAAGGAAGCAATCACATGCGGGGCATCGATCTTCAATGCCCGTACCATCTCACCGATAGTATGTTTGCGCCGGACACCCTCGTATTCCCGGACTACTTTTGCAATCGTCTCTGTTGAGCAGTTGTGGGTCACGGCATCACCTGAAATCGACTAAAAACAATTGTGTATACCCTAGTTTCGTTTCATCAGAGATAATTTATTTGATATAGGGTCAACGTGTCTGTATGGACTGGGCAGAAAAATACCGCCCCGTACACCTGCAGGATATTGTCGGCAATGGGTCGGCAGTCCGGCAGATTGCGGAGTGGGCGAAGAACTGGACGAGAAAATCAAAACCTCTCCTGATCTACGGCAAGCCCGGTATCGGTAAGACCTCCTGTGCATACGCGCTGGCAAATGACATGAAGTGGGAGTCCATTGAACTCAATGCAAGTGACACGCGGACCGCCGGGGTCATCGAGCGTATTGCCGGAGCGGGAAGCCAGACCGCAAGCCTGACGGGGGCCTTGCGGAAGTTAATCGTACTGGACGAAGCCGATAACCTGCAGGGAACCTCAGATCGCGGCGGTGCCAAGGCAATCATCGATTGCATAAAAAATGCCCAGCAGCCGATCATCCTGATAGCAAATGATCTCTATGGGCTCACTCCTGAACTGCGTTCCCGGTGCGAACCGGTCCAGTTCAAAGCGGTCCCGGCCCGGTCGATCGCCCCGCGGCTCAAGTATCTCTGCTCTGCTGAGAAGATTACCTGCAGTGATGCAGCGATTCACGCCATTGCCGACAGTGCAGAAGGGGACATACGATCTGCGGTCAACATGCTCTATGCAGCGGCAATCGGGCGGGACTCCATTGACGATGCGCAGGTGCACACCTCCCAGAAAGACGAACGGGTATCGATCTTCTCGCTCATATCGGCCCTGTTCGGGAATACTTCCGATGCGGAACTGCTGCGCTTATCCTATGATGTCGATGACACGCCCGAAACCATCGAGCAGTGGGTGGAGGGAAATATCGGCCAGATTGCTGACCCTTCGGCAGTTGCGCGGGCCTACCAGCACCTGGCGCGAGCCGATGAGTATCTTGGCAATACCTACCGCCGGCAGTATCATACTCTCTGGCGTTATGCAACAGCGATAATGCTGCTGGGGGTTGCCGATGCTGCCGGTGGCAAAGGCATCCATGCACGGATCATGCCCCCCGAGCGTTGGCAGAAGATGTCAACAGCCAAGAAACAGAAAGCGATCAGGATTGCGCTGCTCAACAAAATTGCCGGTACTATGCACATCCCGCAGAGTACCCTGCGCGAAGAGTACCTGGGCACCTTTTCCCTGCTGGTCGATAACAACCCGGCAGGATATGCCCGGGAGATGATGCTGGATGCAGACCAGCTCAATTTCTTCTTAAACGACCGGGCACGTGCATCAGAGATCGTAAAGGCGATTGAAAAAGAAGAGAAAGAACGGGTAAAAGAACAGGAAAAGGTTAAGGATCCGCAGAAAAAGTCAAAAAAAGAATCCCAGCCAAAACCCGGACAGTTGCCGGAGGGCGAACCTGCCCCGGCTGAGCCGGTTAAAGCAGAACCTGCAAAAGCTGAGCCCGTGAAAACAGAACCCGTGAAAGAACCGGAACCTGCAACCATTGCGCCACCTGAGCCGGCAGAGAAAAAACCCCCGGCCCGGACCCAGTCAACCCTGTTTGACGGGTTCTGAACGGACGTGATACCGGTGGAGGAGCACCCCGCAGTCAATGATCTCCCCCCCATTTTCCCAGGATTCAAAACCAAGATGGTACACGACCAGGTCTGCATTGACCCGCCGTGCAAGTTCTATTAGCGGGGGGATCATCTCTATCGCCGGGCGAATTGCGTAAATGACCTCCACACCGTCATACAGGGACAGATCGGGAGAAAAAATATCGTCCCGGGAAAAAGGAAGCCCGCTGAAAATTTCAAGCGCTTTTACATCGGTACAGCGAACGAGCCTGCCGGCATCCCTGACGATGCGGGCGGCCACTTCATTCCTGCCAATGCCGACTTCGATGGCACGGGAATAGTGCGAGGCTATGTAGTTGCCGACGCATGTCTCAATATGTTTATAGTCACGCATTCCAACAGAATATAGCGATGCATGTCCATATTTTTTGGGATGCCCAGTCACCGGCCGGGCTCCAGATGCCCGTTTCCCGGAAAATTTCTTCGATTCTTGGCGTGCCTACCACGGTCTCTGAAAACCATGTTCGCATGATGGGATATGTCAACGAGCGCCGGCAGATCGATGCGGCGGCGCTTCTTGACAGTATCCAGACGTATAAGCACCGCCACGCGATCGAAGACCCGGTGCTGCTGGTGGTGCACCAGGACCTGTTTAAAGACGGCAGCAGTTTTGTCTTCGGGCTCGCCCGGGAATCCGTTGGTGCGGCAGTGGTCTCATCGGCCCGTTTGTCAAATGAGTATTACGGGCTTTCCGGCAATGACGATGACCTGATGGACCGGATGGTAAAAGAGGGCGCACACGAGATCGGGCACCTGCTGGGCCTCGGGCACTGCAACAATAATGAATGCGTGATGTTCAGGCCAAATACTCTTGACGAACTGGACCGCAAGAAAAAACAGCTCTGTTCTACCTGTTACGAACAGATGGCACAACTCCGGGAAACCCCAAAAAAATAAGATGTTCCCTGATCGTCAAATAATTTCTTTTCCTTACACTCCTGGAATTCAATCCATCGCGCGATTCTTCAAGAATGTGATTATCACCCTATGTTTTATCTAGTGGGATAACCCAGCGGATGGTATGAAAACAATCCCTCTTGGTGTGGCAGGCAGCGGTCTCCTGATTGTCCTGCTTTTGATCGGTGGTTGTACATCTACGGCACCCCAGGCACCTCTGCCAACTCCTGCTGTTGTAACAACACCCCTGGTTACTCCGGTCCCTCCAACTCCGGTACCGTATCCTGATGCCCTGAAACTGGGCCAGGAGGCGTCCTTTGGAACCGGTGACAAGACCGGGAAGGCAACGGTCTATCGCACAAATGTGATGCAGAATTACACGTGGACTTCACCATCCTGGAACAGCCCGAGTGAACAGGCTGAAGCCGGCTCTCCGTTAGGCACGCAGCGGGGATACAATACTGCAACCCCCGGCCCGGGAAATGCGTTTCTCTTTGTGTTCATAAAAGCTGCCAGTACCGGCAGCAATTCGGTGTATGCCCCCTCCCCCAAGCAGTTCGTGGTGAGCATCAATGGCCAGACCTATACCTATCAATCGGTTGCCAGTGCTGATGTTACCATTTCCGGCATTCGACAGAATCAGTATGATTACCTGCTCGGAAATGGTGGAACCGGGGGATATATCCTGCCGGGAGTGAGCAATGCGATTGATGGTTACTTAATCTATGAAGTACCGGCATCGGTCCTGGCTGAAAAGACCTACCTCCTCTGCAACCTTGACCCGGAAACGCAGGCTGTATGGAACCTTGGCTAAAACTTTTTTTTGTTACGATCCCGGGAATACGGGTATATATTGACGATGAACCGGTTTTTGAAAAAAATCTCTTATTATATTCAAAACTTAGGCAGTAGTGCCACGAATTTTTCCCACAATTCTGGTCAGAACCAGGATTCAATAGAGACCAGCGGGAATGAAGAGATTGCGTTTTTCCGGTTGCCCCGGTAATGAAGGAGCGGCAATACTCCGGAGAAATTGATGGATCACTTCGTCAGTTCTGTTCAACGCAAAACGGATATTCCGGAAACGTTGATAGAGAATTATCCTTCCTTACGGGTTGATGGAGAACAAAAATGACGCGTTGTTCCGCAATCACCAATCCACTCTCTGTCTGGCATGCTGCCCCGGGTCACCCGGAATGCCAGGCACGGCTTGATGCAGTTATGTCTGTTCTCCCTCCCTCTCTCCCCCTCTATTCCGCACCTCCTGCCCCCCTCGAGGATGTGGAACGAATACATGACCCTTATTTTCTCCGGTGGCTTGCAATGCAGTGTGAAACCACCCCCTCGGTATACTATCTCGATCGGGATACCTATATTACTCCCCGTTCATTCGATGTGGCTCTCCATGCAGCAGGTGCCGCGATTGCAGCAGCGCAAAGGGCAATGAATGGCGAACACTGTCTTTCGCTCACCCGTCCCCCGGGCCACCATGCGGAACGCGATCGTACCATGGGGTTCTGCCTGCTCAACAATGCCGCAATTGCTGCAAAGCACGCACTGGGGAGTGTTGACCGGGTTGCGATCATTGACTGGGATGTCCACCACGGGAACGGCACGCAGCAAGCATTTTACCACAGCGACCGGGTGCTCTACTGCTCCGTCCACCAGAGAGGAATGTTCCCCTATTCCGGGGATGTCAGTGAGTCGGGAACAGGAGCTGGTGCAGGGTATACCATCAACGCGCCGCTCGCTGCAGGTGCCGGTATCGGGGATTATCAAGAGGTCTTTTCCGGGATCTTCTGCCCGGCACTCCGGCGTTTCCGCCCGGATCTGGTCATCATTTCAGCCGGGCAGGATCTTCTTTTTGACGATCCGCTGGGCTGGATGCGGATCCGGCCCGGGGATTGTGCAATCCTGACCCGGCTTATAATGGATGCTGCGGAAGGATCGATGGCATTTGTCCTCGAAGGGGGGTATGGCCCGTCCCACGGTGAGGCAGTCCGGCAGATCCTTTCCGCACTTACCCGGGAGCGGGATATTCCGGTACCCGGCAAAATTTCCGTATCACAAGAAACGCGGGCAGTAGTCTCGCAGCTCAAAAAAATTCACGGGTTACCCTGAAGGTCAGGCCGTGGGCAGGATATCGATCTCCATCTCGCTGATCTCCTGGTACACTTTTTTCATCTTGAGTATCGGCCAGAGCTCGTAAAGAAGCACGGTGACCGGTTCCCACATGGCAGCCCACCCGATGATCAGGAGTGCGTCGGCAAAGATCTGTGCTGCCAGTTGCTGGCTCAGGTGGGAAACCATCTGTCGTGCCAGAAGCGCAATGGTCAGGAATGAAAGACCGATCAACATTGTAGTTCTGCCATGCCGAAAATGCAATCGGAATTTACGGTCTGCACTCATCACCCGGTATTCGAAATGGTGCTGGATCGCGGGTTTTATCTTTCTGGCCTGCTCGCTCTCTGCCAGTTCTTTTGGCAGGTAGATGACTATTTTGAACTTCGTTTTTGCGGGAAAATCCTTGACGGCATCGATAATATAGTGTTCTGCGGCTGTATCGAGTTCCTTTTCATGGAATGGTGCAGGATCAAAAGAATTGAAGAGCTGCATGATGGACGAGAGTTTGATCTCGATGAGAATTTTGCCATCTTCTTTTTTATACAGCGATTCGATACCCGTCATGTGCACGTGCCTTAGATTGCGTAGAGTGGCAGAACCAATAAACCTGCCTTTGTTCCCGTGTTATCCCCGGAATGTCCTGAAGCAAGTGCACCCCGCAAAAACCCGGGAAAACTCCCCCAAAAAAAGGGACACAAGGATAATTAAAAATATCCGGCCTGCAGATTAAAAATTATTCTTTCTCTTTGACGTACAGGACCCCTTCGGGTTCTTTATAGTCAGTCTTGATAACTATGGTATTGGAAATACGGTTGAAGACCCGGAGTTTTGTATTGGGCATGGCTAGCCACCCGATAAGGCAGTCCAGCGGCAGGAGAAATGCCTTTCCGATGCTTTCAATTGCCGCTGCGCCATAGTGGATTTTTGTCCCGTCGCGGTTGACGACTTTTAAGTTCATCACCATCTTGCCGATGGACTGGCCCCGGAATCCCTCCATTACCGTCCAGTAGAGGAAGAAAAAGATTGTCTCGAAGCCGATGGCAAAGATCTCCCAGTGGCCGTAATCCCACAGGAGAGGGAGTTTCCAGAATGGATCAAATATACCACGAATGATGTTCAAAAACAGAATTACGAGAATTACATCCACAAGCCAAGCCCAGAACCGTGCGCTCCACTTGGCAAGATGAAGGGTTCTTTCAGGAACCGGGCTGATGCATATGGGTTCCGTTACGATCGTTTCATCCGACATTTCAATAAATCTATGTGCAGCATGAGCGAATGAAGTTTACTCTTTTTTTATAAATGCAAAAAAACTTCCCCTTTTCCTGAGAAGAAACTATTTCTGCCCGGGGTATGGAATCAGATTAAGGATACTTATACGGAGTGAATGCGCTACTATGACCGACGCTGTCATCACTGAGTTTGCAGGAACCCGCAGGAATGGTACGATATCCCGCTTCTACCAGTATGGCAGTGGCGGCGTTAAGGTACTTGACGGGAAAAAGTGCTTAAAAAGACTGTATCGCTTTGATCCGGCATCGGACATGATGACCGAACACGATCCCGCCCGGCCGGACCGGATCCTCCGGCGTTTTGTCTTTGACCGGATGGGCATGCTCGAAGAGACCTTCTCGTCCGGGAGCAGGCCGCGGACATACCGCTACGAGCAGGGTGGCCAGCAGATTGCCGTTCGCGAGGGAGGCGATTACGGCCAGGTGGGAAAGACCCTCACGTTCGAAGGTAAAGGCATTGCAGAAACGGCATGGGGGCGGAACGGGGAGATCGAGCGGGTCTTTATTTTCGAGGCCGATAATTCGATCACGGAACGGGCTGGAGGATGGTTTGGAAATGTTGAACGGACCATTATTATTGACGGCGTCAGCGCATCACTCTTCCGGGAACCCGAAGCATTCCTCCAGTTTTTGGTCTTCTCGGAATGGAGCGCCAATGACCGGGAGGAAGTCATCGAGGAGCAGGTAACGAAAATCCGGGGCGGGGGATCGGCAACTTCCGGTCGGAGCCCGTACGCATTTACCGGTGAGCGGCATGCTTCAATCGATACCGGGGAATTGATGGGACGGGGATCTGCCCCGCGTATGCCGGTACAACGGCAGGATGCACGACCGGGCCGGTCTTCAGGTAGTACCGCGGATGCAGGTATTGACTTCATACCGGAAGGTGGCAATCCCGGGCAGGATACCCCGCGCAGGATCGTGCCGCCGTCACGCCCGAGCCGAAATATCTCTTTTGAGGAACGCCTGAACCGTGAAGATCCGGATGATAAGCGCTTTTCTGTGGGAAGAAGTACCGAAATTCCCCTTGAGGAACGCTTCGGGAGCTCACGAGGCGAACGCGAACCTCTCTCGAGAGGCAGGAGTGTTGATATTCCCCTTGAGGAACGCTTCGAGAGCGCACGCAGTGAACGTGAACCGCTGTCAAAAGGCAGGAGTGTCGATATTCCCCTTGAGGAACGCTTCGAGAGCGCTCGCAGTGAACGGGAACCTCTCTCGAGAGGCAGTAGTGTTGATATCCCGCTTGAGGAACGTTTTGAGAGTGCACGCGGTGAGCGGGAAAAGTTATCAAAAGGGAAGAGTGTCGATATCCCGTACAGTGAACGCAGGGGCGGCCGGGAACGCTGATTTTTATTGACCGGTCAAGGTCGGCCTCTCTCATAATATCATGGATTTTCAGGATTTGGGTATGATTTCTCGTTCATGTCCGTTTCGACAATGTAAAATTCTCGTATTCCTGTAAAAAAGTTTTTAGTGCTTTCCTTAGATCGCACGGAGTTTATCGCCAAACCACGGGATGAGATCCTTTTTCCGGGACATCATGGTTGCCAGGTGGATCGGTTGGTCCTTCAATCCCAGTTTTGTTAAAAGCCCGCTTTCAGCTGAGGCAAAGAGCTCGCTCCCGTTTTCGATGACACTGGTGAACAATCCCAGGTAGATGTCGGTTCCCTGCTGCACGCGCAAACGTGCGAGTTCCTTCTGAATCTCATCTGCATGTGCCTGCGGGTAGGCAAACGACGGAACCATCACCTGGGAGATGATCACTTTCTTGCCGAACAGTTCGTACCGTTTCGTGTCCCGCACCAGGAGATCTTCCATGGTTGCCCCTTTGATATTCATCCCCCGTTCCAGCAGTTTTGTGCCAAATGAGACCGGGTCGAGTCCGGTTATCGCAGCGAGGTATGCCACCATCTTGTGATCTTCGGGAGTGGTGGTGGACATTTTCAGGATCAGGGTGTCGGAGAGGATCCCGGCAAGCAGGATCCCGGCAATCTCCGGAGTGGGTGTGATGCCACTTTCTGCATATTTTTTGGTGATGATCGTTGAGGTGGAACCTACCGGATCATTAAGGAACTTGACCGGTTTTAACGTTGAGATGGCCCCGAGCCGGTGGTGGTCGATGATCTCGATGATCTCTGCGGTGTCGATACCCTCAACTGCCTGGGCAAATTCATTGTGATCCAGGAGAATGACCGGCCTGTGCACATCGTCAATGAGGGTTGTGCGGGTTACAATTCCCCTCAACATCCCGTCTTTTTCGACAACGCACGCGGAACGGAACTTGGATGAGTACACGACCTGTTTTGCGTGTGCCAGCGAATCGTCGAGACCGAGCCGGGGGATGTCAGTCTCCATCACCATCCGGGCCGGAAGAGAGAGATTGATCATCGTGCCTACGCCAAATGCATCGAGATAGGTTGCCAGTACCGAAACTCCTTTCTGCGTTGCTTCGCGGATCACCTGCTCACTGACCGGTGCCTTGTCGACAATGATGAGGGCTGCGATTCCTGCGGCTATCAGCGAAAGCTGGACCGGCTCGTTATCGCCAGCGATTGCAATGTCCTTGTCCGTCAGGTTCTTTGAGCGGACCGTGGGTGCATTGATGGCAATAAAAACCCTGCCCCCGAGGGTATCTGCTGCTTTCACCACCACACGGGCACTGAGTATCCTTGCCAGGGTATCGAGTGGAAGGGGCATGATGGCTAGTTCGCCGATGTTTTGTCTTTTGACATAGGCTTGGGCAAGCCCGTGTTCCCCCACAATACCGACAAGCCGTCCCACTTCATCGGTGATCGGCACATTGCGGATATCATGCGCATCCATCAGCGCCGCTACGTCGACCGTCGGTACATCCTGTGTCACGCTGATCCGGTGGATGGCAAGATCGGAGACCCGGGGCTCGATGCTATCGATAAGCACCGGGGCTTTCAGGCCGAATGTCTCAAGGGCAAAACACGTCTCCGCGTTCAGTTCCCCGCACCGGGCAGGAATGTATTTCCCCGGTTCGGCAAGGTTTAAAAACGCTGCATACCCTGTCACGCTGGCAACAGAGTCCGTATCCGGCTGACGATGGCCGATGATCACCACTTTTTTCCCCATGTATCGCCCCTCCCTTTCATTAGTATTGCGGGATGGTGAATAATTAATGTCGCTCACTACTTATGGGTCAAAAAATGCGGGCGGGGTATCCTGTGGATGTTGCATAACGGCGGATCCTGTTCCCCCGGACATGAGACGGGCGTCAGGAACCTTCAACCATTCTTTAGTGCCTGCTACACTTTCATGCCCCAACCCTTACCCTGATAAGCTCCTGAGCAGATTCGTACAGCATACCAATGAAAAATATTATCATCAAAGGTGCCCGCCAGCACAATCTCAAAAATGTCAGTGTCGAGATCCCCCGCGACAAGCTCGTTGTCATAACCGGCGTATCCGGTTCCGGGAAATCCACGCTCGCATTCGATACTCTCTATGCTGAGGGACAGCGGCGCTATGTTGAGTCACTCTCCACGTACGCCCGCCAGTTTCTCGGCATGATGCACAAGCCGGATGTTGACAGTATCGAAGGACTGTCACCCGCAATTTCGATCGAACAGAAGACCACGAGCAAGAATCCCCGCAGCACGGTAGGAACGACCACCGAGATTTACGATTATCTCCGCCTGCTGTTCTCCCGTATCGGGACACCGTACTGTCCCGAGCATAATATCCCGATCGCTTCCCAGACCCCCGACCGGATCGCCGATCAGATCGCAGCAGAACACCCGGGCATGGTGACCATCCTGTCCCCGGTAGTCCGGCAGAAGAAGGGCACGTACCAGCAGCTCTTGAAAGACCTGAACAAGGAGGGGTATGCACGGGTCCGGGTGAACGGGAAGATTATCCGCACCGATGAGGAGATCAGCCTCGACCGGTACAAGAAGCAGGATATTGAGATCGTGATCGACCGGCTTGCCTCATCCGACCGATCGCGCCTTACCGAAGCGGTCGAGAACGCGCTCAAAAAATCCGAAGGACTGGTGCTGGTCACCGGCGAGGATGAAAAAGAGTCCACGTACTCCTCGCTTATGGCCTGCCCGGTCTGCGGGCTTGCCTTTGAGGAACTCCAGCCCCGCATGTTCTCGTTTAACAGCCCGTTCGGTGCCTGTGAGGACTGCCATGGTCTCGGCGTAAAGATGGAGTTCGACCCGGATCTTATCATCCCGGATCGGACGCGCTGCATTGCTGACGGGGCCGTTGCCCCGTACCGGAACCCGATGGACGGGTTCCGGGGGCAGTATCTCGCTACTGTGGCAAAGCATTTCGGGTTCGACGTGATGACCCCAATCAAGGATCTTACCGAGAAGCAGTACAATGCCCTGATGTTCGGATCCTCAGAACGGATGCACTTCGCCATGAGCATGAAGAACGGGGATGCCCAGTGGTCCCATAACGGGGAATGGGAAGGGCTCCTTCCCCAGACCGCCCGGCTGTACTCCCAGACCCAGTCGGAGTGGCGGAAACGGGAACTGGAAAATTATATGCGGATCTTTGACTGCCCTGCCTGCAAAGGCCAGCGGCTCAAGGACAAAGTCCTCGCGGTCCGGATCAGCGGAAAATCCATCATCGATGTCACGGATCTCTCCATCAGCACCAGCATCGCGTTCTTCAAAGACCTGAAACTTACGGAAAAACAGACAGAGATCGCCCACCAGATCATCAAGGAGATCCGTTCCCGGATTGAATTCTTGGAAAAGGTCGGACTGGGATATCTTACGCTCTCCCGCAATGCCGGCACTCTCTCCGGTGGGGAAGCCCAGCGCATCCGGCTTGCCACCCAGATTGGCTCGAACCTGATGGGGGTGCTCTATGTACTTGATGAACCCTCTATCGGGCTGCACCAGCGGGATAACCGGAAACTGATCGAGACGCTGCGGACGCTCCGCGATCTCGGCAATACCGTGATTGTTGTGGAGCATGACGAGGATATGATCCGCTCTGCGGATCACCTGATCGATATGGGTCCGGGGGCGGGTCTTCATGGTGGCGCAATTGTTGCCGAGGGAACGCCCCCGCAGATCCAGAAGAACAAGAAGTCCTTAACCGGCCAGTATCTTGCGGGTACCAAAAAGATCGATATACCGGCAAAACGCCGCACATCAAAGAAATATATCACGGTGAAAGGCTGCCGGGAAAATAATCTGAAAAAGATTGACGCGAAGTTCCCGATAGGTCTCCTCACGGTCATCACCGGGGTCTCGGGCAGCGGGAAATCCACGCTCGTGTACGAAACGCTCTACAAGGGCATGATGCAGATCCTCAACCAGTCCCGGGACCAGCCCGGTGCCCATGATCGGATCGTATTCGATGCGGAGATTGACAAGGTGATCGTGATCGACCAGTCACCCATCGGGAAAACCCCCCGGTCCAACCCTGCCACTTACACCAAGGTATTTGATGAGATACGGACCGTTTTTGCCGAGACAAAAGAGGCAAAGATGCGGGGCTACAAACCCGGCCGTTTCTCGTTCAATATCAAAGGCGGGCGGTGCGAGGCCTGCGAGGGTGACGGGCTGATACGGATCGAGATGAACTTCCTGCCCGATGTCTATATCGAGTGCGAGGAGTGCAAGGGCAAGCGGTACAACCGCGAGACGCTCGAGGTGAAGTACAAGGGCAAATCAATCGCCGATGTGCTGGACATGAGCGTGGAAGAAGCCCTTGCCCTGTTTACCAATATCCCTTCGATCCGGACCAAGCTCGAGACGCTCTCCCGTGTCGGGCTCGATTACATCAAGCTCGGGCAGAGTTCCACAACTTTGTCCGGGGGCGAGGCCCAGCGGATCAAGCTCACCCGCGAGCTGGCCAAGAGGGCGACCGGAAAGACGCTCTACCTGCTCGATGAACCCACCACCGGGCTCCATTTCGATGACACGAAGAAACTGATCAAGGTGCTTGACGACCTTGTGGAAAAAGGAAATACGGTCGTCGTGATTGAACACAACCTCGATGTGATCAAGTCCGCCGATCATATCATCGATATCGGACCCGAAGGCGGGGATGGTGGCGGGAAGATCGTGGCAACGGGAACTCCGGAGCAGGTTGCAAAAGTGAAAGGAAGTTATACAGGAGAGTTCCTAAAACCCATGCTACAGTCCGTATGATCGATCTGGCAAATCTTCCCCACGCCCCCGGCTGCTACCTGTTTTCTGACGAAGCCGGCACCATCATCTACGTGGGCAAGGCAAAGGATCTTAAAAAAAGGGTCACGAGTTACTTCCAGAAGACCGATCACGATACCAAGACCGAAAAACTGGTGGAACGGATCACCGCGATCGATTTTGTGGTGACCAATACCGAAACCGAAGCTCTTCTCCTGGAAAATAATCTCATAAAAAAGCATCAGCCGAAATACAATATCGACTTAAAGGATGCCAAGCGGTTTGCCTACATCGAGATCAGCAATGACCCGTTCCCGCGAATCGGGATTGCCCGCAAGAGGACAAAAGGAGCCGCCTATTACGGGCCGTTTGTTTCCGCTGCAGAGCGCGATGCGGTACTCCGGACCATTAAACGTACCTTTACCCTTCGTTCCTGTAAAAAACTCCCGAAACGTGCCTGCCTCCGGTATCACATGCAGTCATGCAGTGCCCCCTGCATCGGGATAATCAGCCCGGAAGAGTACCGCGTACAGGTGGACCGGGCAGTGACCCTGCTCAAAGGGAAAGGGGGCGAGGTTGTAAAACAACTTCGCGAAGAGATGGCTGCCTGCTCCACGGCGCAGGATTACGAGAAGGCGCTGTCCCTGCGCAACCAGATTGCAGCCATTGAGCGTTTATCGGAACGGCAGTCGGTTGAGCGGCCAAAAGAGAGCGACCAGGATGTGATCGCGTACACGGTTGCAGACGGGATTGTGTCGCTGATGGTCTTTGCCGTCCGGAAAGGCTCGCTCACCCAGAAACAGGAATATTCCTTTGAAGCGGTTGAAGATTTTTTCGAGGAATTCCTTGTCCAGTATTATGCTGATCATCCGCCTCCCACGGAACTGATCCTCCCCCATGATGTGGATGCTGCCCTCAGCGAATATCTCGCCGAACGCCGGGGCCGGAACGTGCAGGTCACCGTGCCAAAGATGGGTGAGAAGAAGAAGCTGCTCGATCTGGTGTACACCAATATCGAGCTCAGCTTCCGGCGGGGAGCCCTGAAGACCGGGGATCTCCAGGCTGCCCTTGAATTGCCCGATACCCCGCACGTGATCGAATGTTTCGATATCTCGCACCTGTCGGGCACATCAATGGTCGGGTCCATGGTGCAGTTCCGTGACGGGGCACCGGATAAGAAAAATTACCGCAGGTTCAAAATCAGGACCGTTGAAGGGATTGATGACTTTGCATCCATCGCAGAAGTGGTGAAGAGACGTTACCTCAGGCTGTCCGGAGAAAGTGCAGATATGCCCGATCTCATCGTTATTGACGGGGGCAAGGGACAACTGTCAGCAGCTCTTGGGATTCTCAATGAACTTGATGTGGAGATCCCGATCATTGCGCTTGCCAAGCGAGAAGAAGAGGTGTACGTGCCCGGCGAGACACTCCCGCGCCATCTCGACCCAAAAGGAATAGCATTACGGTACCTGCAGGAGATTCGTGATGAGGCACACCGGTTTGCCGTGGCATATCACCGGTTATTGCGCGGGAAAAACCAGAAAGGGGAAATGATCTCCCGGTAAACGGTATCCGTGTACTTCCGGTGCAAAAAATTTTCTATAAATAGTAGGAAAGTAAACACCCTCAGTACTATAGTGAGTACAAACTCTCGTGGGTTTTTCAGTCAATAATAGAGGAGGAAATCCAGTATCATGATGCAGATTTTTAAGACCCGGAAGGAATCCGAACCCGCTGTTACCGACAAAATAGAGGTGATTGAGCCGGGCTGCTGGATACAATTGTTCAACCCTACCGAAGAGGAACTCTTTGCTGTTACCCAGAAATGCACCATTCCTCCGGAATTTTTAAAGGCTGCCTTGGATGATGAGGAGCGTCCCCGCATTGACCACGAGGAAGGAGTAGCGCTCGTTGTCATGGATATTCCGGTCACCAATGTGAATGCCGAGATCAATAACTTAACCACTCACCCGCTGGGCGTGATCATGACCGATGATCACATCATCACGGTGTGCAGCCGGCAAACCCAGCTCCTGGATGACTTTGTCGCCGGTAAAGTGCGCCACTTCAATACCATCAAAAAAACCCGGTTCCTGTTCCAGATCTTTTACCGGAACGCGTCCAATTATCTCCACCACCTCCGGCAGATTGAGAAATCAATTTCCCGTATCGAAGTCGAACTCCACCGCTCCATGAAAAACGAGGAACTGTTCCAGATGATGGAACTTGAGAAGAGCCTTGTTTACTTCTCAACATCCCTGAAAAGCAATGAGGCGGTTCTTGAGCGGATTCTCCGGACAAAACCCCTGAAGATGTACGAAGAGGATGCCGAACTTCTCGAAGACGTCATCATTGAGAACAAGCAGGCAATGGAGATGTCCCAGATCTATTCCCACATCTTAAACAGCATGACGGAGACCTTTGCCACCATCATTTCAAACAACCTCAACATCGTGATGAAATTCCTCGCATCGGTGACGATCATTCTTGCCGTCCCGACGATGATTGCCAGTTTTTACGGGATGAACGTGGTGGGAATCCCGCTGTCCCAGACGCCCTTTGCCTTTGAGACCATTTTCGGTATTTCCTTTATGATCTCCCTCTGTCTCGGTATATGGATGTGGAAAAAGAAGATGTTCTGATCTTTATCCATCACTCCTTTATTCCTGAAAAATAAGGAGAATTGTGCAGTTATTTTTCTGCAACAAAAATGGTTATCTCTTTTGTTAACAGTAATAATAGGCATCAAGGGAATCACGTATGGAAAAACCAGACACAACAGAACCTTCTGCACAGGGCGGAAAAGCTCTTGCCGATCAGGGTATTATTGAGAATATTTTTGAACGGGCGCTCTGGAGTGTGCGTTTCGTTGTAATTCTCGGGGTAATCTTTAGCGCATTCGCCGCAATTGTCCTGTTTCTTGCCGGCTCGATAGAGATCATCAATGTTCTTACCGATTTTGTTCATAGCGGTGGTACGGTCGACAAAGTGGATATCCTGATTGGGATCATCGGTGCTGTGGACTATTACCTGATCGGTCTCGTTCTCCTGATCTTCAGTTTCGGTATCTACGAACTCTTCATCTCTGAAATTGATATTGCACGGGTTGAGAGCGGGTTCGGGAGCATACTTGATATCGACAACCTTGACGATCTCAAGAACAAGATCCTTAAAGTCATCATCATGGTTCTGATTGTGACATTCTTCCAGGTGATTCTTCTTAATTATCACGATATAAAAACACCTCTCGAAATACTGTATATGGCAGTCTCGATATGTCTGATCTGTGTCGGTGTGTACTTCCTCGGAAGGCATGGAAATTGATTTTTAAAAAAATCCTGATATTTTTTTTAGATCCCCTTATAATCTAAAAAGAGATATTTCCCTGTATGGATATCGAGCTGCGGGATCGTTTCATTTCCTTATGGCAGAACTATTTTCCCGGTACAGAACTTCCGATCACCTTTGAGTTCAGGAAAGAATCAGACCCTCAAAGGAAAGTCCCCCCACCGGATGGCTGGCGCTGCATCATCTGCCAGATTGGCCGGGCCAGGAACGGGACTTCTCTTGCCCTGGATGAAAAGTCCGTTACCTGCAGGGGTGGACTCATGTATTCGGGCTATTCACACGAGCGGTCCCCGGATTTCCTGAATTTTCTCTCCAAGGGAACGCCGGGAGGCGTAGAAGGAGAACGATACAAACAGACGCCGGCTATTGTCGATGCCTGGCAGAAAATGATCACTGCTCTCCCTTCGCAGGGAAAGGATCTCCTCGTCACCCGCTGGGATCAGCTGACCGAAGCTGACAATCCCGAAGTGGTTATCTTCTTTGCCCGCCCCGAAGTGATGAGCGGGCTCTTTACCCTTGCAAATTACGACCAGTCCGATCCAAACGGCGTGATATGCCCGATGGGGGCCGGGTGCAGTTCCATCATCTATTACCCGTGGCTGGAACAGCAGAAAGATAATCCTAAAGCGGTGCTGGGTATGTTCGATCCTTCCGCCCGGCCCTGTGTTCCGCCGGATATGCTCACCATGGCCATTCCGATGAAGAAGTTTGTCAGGATAATTGGGTATATGGAGGAGAGCTTCCTGATCACCAAATCATGGGATACGGTAAAAAAGAAGATCGAACGGAGTGCCTCACTCCACCAGAAGACCTGAAAAATTATTCCCAACATTTTTTGCTGGCACAATACCCGCGCCCGCTCTTTTCAAAATACTGCTGGTGATACTCCTCCGCTTTCCAGAACTGTGATGCAGGAACAATTCCGGTTGCGATTGTTTTTCCCCGGTATTTTTCCAAAGCCGCGAGCCGGGCTTTCGATGCCTCTGCTCGTTTCTTCTGCTCGGGGGAATGGTAAAAGATTGCAGACCGGTAACTGGTGCCGACATCCGGCCCCTGCCGGTTTACCTGAGTGGGATCATGGATGTCCCAGAACGTGTCCAGCAGTTTTTCATAGCTGACAACCGCGGGATCGAAGAGGATGGCCACGGCTTCAGCATGGCCGGTGCGGCCTGAGCAGACTTTCTGGTAGTCAGGTTCGGGAATGGTTCCGCCCGTATATCCTACGGCCGTTTCAACGACTCCCTTAATCTGCCGGAAGGCTGCTTCGACTCCCCAGAAACAGCCGGCGGCAAAGGTTGCCTGCTCCAGTTCTTTTCCTTCATCCATGCAATGGAATGACTCGCGAAAGATGATGGACATTGCGGTGCGGGCAATCAGCTTTACCGTATTCTGGAGACGTATTGTGACAAAACGGAATGCGGTAATTACTCTGCCGGGAAACCGGCCGAGACCCATGACTGGTAATTATCCTTGAGCCGGTATACCGGCGAAAACCCGGCATTTGCCAGTTTTGTGGCTCCGGCAATGCTGGATTCATCGGAATGACAATAGACCAGGTATGGTCTTGACCTGTCGAGTGTTGGGATCTTTGCATCCAGAGCATCGAGCGGAATATTGACTGCCATAGGCAGGTGCCCGTCTGAGTACTCTGATGAGAGATCGATGATCACGAGTTTTCCCTCGCTGGCATGCTTGACTGAGCGTGCCTCCTGTGCCGTGACATCGTTGTATCCTGCTGCGGTCTTTGTGCCGGACTGTGCCGGCTGCATGCACCCGGCGCCAATTATCATAAGAACAACGAGGAGAATTAATCCTCCGTGCAGGGGCCGGAATACCATAGTTACCGGAGAAGTGATCTGTACCGGAGAATGATTAATATGCTGAAATGAGACGGGATTTTCATGAAAAAAAGATTGTGACCGGTGATGTCTTCGGTCGACAAAAGAGTTGTGATTTTCTGAAATACGGGTTATTCTTTCTTTTCTTTATCCGGGTTGTCGGTTGCTGCGCAGGCACGGGCGGTCCGGAAGATCCCGACAATGATCGAGGCAACCGCAAAGAGCGAGAGTGCGATGATTGCATAGATGATATAATTGAAGTTCTGCTGGACAATGGGGATGCCACCAAAAAAATACCCTGCTAAGGTAAAGCCGAGTATCCAGAGAGCTGCGCCGATCACGTTATAGGTGAGGAACCAGCGGTAGCTCATCTTTCCCACGCCGGCAAGGAACGGGGCGAATGTCCGTATGAAGGGAATGAACCGGGCGATCACGATGGTTACTCCGCCATAGCGGGTAAAATATTCCTGGGTTTTTTCCAGGTGCTCCCGGCGCACAAGGCTGTAGTTCTTCTCCAGCAGTTTCATACCGGTGGTGTTCCCGATCCAGTAATTGACGGTATCTCCTATCACCGCAGCCGCAAAGAGTGACAGGAGCAGGATCTCGATATTGAGGTAACCGGCCCCGGCCATTGCCCCGGCAACAAAGAGAAGCGAGTCCCCGGGAAGGTACGGCATTACTACGAGACCGGTCTCGCAGAAGATGATCGCAAAGAGGATCAGGTACGTCCAGATACCGTAGGCATCGATGATGCCCGGGAGGTACTTATCGAAATGAAGTACCAGGTCAATGATGGAGAAAACGGGATCCATTTCCCGTTATATTGGCGGTAAGGTATCATAAACACAATGGCGTGATCCGGATATCCTTCATGGGGGTGATGTAAGCAATGGAGAGATTTGTATCCTGGTAAACTCATGGGTTCCGGTTGAAAAATAGTGAGATTACCCGGGCAGGGATTTTTTCCCTGCATGAACCGCGTGGTACCCGATCCTGAGCAGAAACCCGATGACCAGTACGGATGCAGTTGCCACAACGATGGTTATCCACTGGTTAAGGGAGAGGGGAACGGTGCCGAATACCGCCCCGCCGTACTGGATGATCAGGATTTGGGCGAGGACGACAATGCCCATGACGGCAAAAAATGTCGGGTTGCCCCGGAAAAATGAAGGCATCTTCCCGTCAAGTGCACGGCAGTTGATGCCGTTCCAGACTGCGGCGATGATAAACGCGGCAAAAAAGACCGTATTGATCTCCGCTGCTGTCGTACCTCCCAGGAATCCTGTAGCAATCTGGAGCATGCCCCCGATGATGAAAAATGCTCCCATGACGATGATGGATACCCACATGAACGGTGTGATGATCTTTGCGTCATGCGGTATCGGCCGGTGTTTCATGAGACCGGCATGCGGGGCTTCCGAGCAGAGGGCAAAGGCGGCAAGCGTGTCCATGATGATGTTGATCCAGAGGATCTGGATGATGGTAAACGGTTCCGGGTAGCCCATCACCGCTGCAATGAAGACAAGGATGCAGGCCGAAAAGTTGATCGTCAGCTGGAAGAGTAAGAACCTCTGGATGTTCTCGTAGAGTGAGCGACCCCACAGGACTGCGTTGGTGATCGAGCCGAACGAATCGTCGAGCAGGATAATATCGCTTGCTTCCCGGGCAACTTCGGTCCCGGCGATTCCCATCGCAAGGCCCACGTCCGCATGTTTGAGTGCGGGCGCATCATTGGTCCCGTCCCCCGTCACCGCTACAACGGCCCCGGTCTTCTGGAGTGCGGTGACGAGCAGGAGCTTGTCCATCGGTTCTGCCCGTGCCATCACATCGAGCCCCTCGGCAGCAGTCACCTGCTGGTCGTCGGTGAGCGACCGGAACTCCGGGCCGGTGACAACTGCACCCTGCTGCAGGATTCCTGCATCCCGGGCTATGGCCCGTGCGGTCTCCGGGTTGTCCCCGGTTACCATGCGGATCTTTATTCCTGCACTCTGGCAGGTGGCAACCGATGCGGCGATATCGTCCCGGAGCGGATCGCGTATCCCGACATACCCGTCCCAGGTAAGGCTGGTCTCGCTCTCGTCTCCGTTAATTATCTCCTTGTGAGCAAATGCAAGCGTCCGCATTGCCCGCGATGCGAGTTCGCTCACCCCCGAGAGATCGGGTGTGGCCGTACAGAGCCCGCTGATAATTTCCGGCGCACCTTTTACGAGAAGGTACGGTGTTCCTTTCTGGTGGACAACGGTGGACATCCGCTTGCGGTTCCCGTCAAAAAGGTATTGCTTTGCTACGGTGGTCTCGGCACGCAGCTGCTGGTAATCGAGGGTGTACTCCCGCAGCCAGCGGTTCAGGGCACCTTCGGTTGAATTGCCGATCACAATGATCTTACCCTCGCGTTCTTCGAGATGTGCCGTGCCATTGACTGCGGCATTTAAGGTGATCCATTCCGCAGGTGTGCCCGGGAGATCCCCAGGGTGAACAGGATTTCCGGCTGAAGATGCCACAACCTGCATTTGGTTTTTAGTGAGGGTACCCGTCTTATCGGTGCAGACGGTTGTGGCCGAGCCGATGGTTTCGCAGGCAATCAGGCGCCGGACCAGACAGTTGGCCCGGGTCATCTTGCGCATGGCAAGCGAGAGGGAGAGGGCAACACTCATCGGTAGACCTTCCGGGACTGCGGCGACAACGATGACCACGGCGAGCATGATGTAGTGCAGGAGGTGATTGGCAGTGCCGATGTCAAGCCCGGTGATTTCCCCGAACATGAGGCCCCGGATGAACAGGGTACCGAAGATGAGTACGGCCATGGCATACCCGAATTTGCTGATGATACCGGCAAGGGCTTCGAGTTTCTGTTCGAGAGGTGTCTGGGTGGCGTGATCGATGCCAAGGGATGCAGCGATCAGACCCATCTCGGCCGAGTCCCCGACAGCAGCGGCAATCATGCGACCTTTGCCTGCGGTAACAAATGCACCTTTTAATACCCGGGCCTGCATGTCCTTACGGACCGGTTCGCTCTCCCCGGTAAAGGCGGATTCGTCACTGTACAGGGCATCTGATGCCGAAAGATACCCGTCTGCCGGAACTGCATCTCCGGCTTCGAGTAAGATGAGATCACCGACAACGATGTCGCGGGCGGGAACCGAAGTCGGGTGTCCGTCCCGGATCGCCTTCACCCCCATGTCATCCCGGTGGGCGTTTAAGATGTCGAACTCCTTACTGCTCCGGTATTCATTGAAAAACGCGATGCCGGTTGCAAGCAGGATCGCGAGGATGATCCCGATGGTATCTAAAAAACCGCTGCCCTGCACAAGGGAGACTACCAGGGAGATTGTGACGGCAAGGAGCAGGATCTTGATGATAGGATCATCAAAATTCTGTAAATATTGTTTCCAGAGGGATTCCCGGACCGGAGGCGTCATCGCATTGGCGCCATATTTTTTCCGGAATTCTTCTACCCGGGAAGATTCCAATCCTGAATCCCCGGCCAGCTCGATAATCTCGTCGAATGTTAGCATTGTTGATGTCCTTTTTTATGATAGAACGAATAGGTAAATGCAGTATCTAGTGGACTCTTCCGGACTATAATCCCGATTATGGAAGTACTCTTCCGGCAACTGATCTCTTACTGGTCCATCATCAAATTTTTCCCGTTGGGTAATCATCGGGAAAATTGTTGTAAAAAAAATCAGAGGGTTGTATCAATGATTGTTTTTTGTGAACCGTCCGAGAAGTAACCGGTAATAAATACCCGGTCGTTTCCGTCAAAATTACCGGTGAAGGTATGCGAACCCCCGTACTGGATCGGTGTTGTTGCAAGCCGTGAACCCATAGATTCGGTTTTTACCTGCCCTTTGCTGTCAGTTACGGAGATCTCCATCTCCACGAGTTTGTCTGTCTGCGGACTTCCCGGGTACGTGATGAGGATGTGCGTGGTGTCGGGCTGCGTGACGGTTACCACTGGTGTTGCCGGGGAACCTGCAGGCAGCTGTGTGCAGCCGCAGGACACGAGCAGAAGCGAGAGTACGGCAAAAAAACAGAGAGCCTGCATTCCATTCCGGTGTTTGAATATTCCGTTCTTCATAAGGAGTCATTGGAGTGCCGTTTTTTATTAAGATTGCTTTGTGGCAGCACCGGTTTTTCGTCCGGAGGATCGCAGGATGGATCAGGATCCTTATTGCGGTCCGGTACCTTGCACTCTTTTTTCCGGGCTGGTTCCGGTAACCGGTGAGAGCACCATCACTTTCCTGCCGCATCCCTATCCCTTTTAATATCACAACCCGAGATCCTAAGCACCGTGACTGAGTTCGAGCTCGTCTCAACATTCGCACCGGCCGGCTCCCAGCCGGAAGCCATAAAGGAGTTAACCGATGGTCTGGAGAAAGGCGAACGACTCCAGACGCTGCTGGGAGTGACCGGCTCAGGCAAGACCTACACGATGGCAAACGTGATCGCACATGCCGGTCGCCCCACGCTCGTGCTCGCCCACAACAAGACGCTCGCTGCCCAGCTCTATGCCGAGTTCTGTGACTTCTTTCCCCACAACCGCGTTGAGTACTTCGTCTCTTATTATGACTACTACCAGCCCGAGTCCTACATCCCGTCGAAGGACCAGTATATCGAGAAAGACTCGGCCATCAATCCCAAGATCGAGATGATGCGCCTCTCGGCCACCGCTTCGCTATCGTTCCGGCGCGACGTTATCGTGGTTGCCTCAGTCTCCTGCATATTCGGGCTTGGCAATCCCGAGAACTTCCGGAACATGGGGTTCGAGCTCGCGGTTGGCCAGAAGTGCTCCCGCACCGACATCATGAGCAAGCTGCTCGACATCCTGTTCGAGCGAAACGATATCGAGCTGATGCCCGGCCGTTTCCGGGTCAAGGGAGATACCATTGATATCATCCCCGGATACTTCAACGACATCATCCGGATCGAGATGTTCGGCGACGAGATCGAGCGGATCAGCGAAGTCGACAAGAACACCGGCAACCGGAAGGAACAACTCAAATATTTCTATGTCTATCCTGCCCGTCACTTCGTCACTCCCGAAGGTGCCCGGAAAACCGCGGCCGCATCCATACGAAAAGAGCTAGACGAAGTCCTGCCAACGTTAGGGATGATCGAGGCGCACCGTCTCGAACAGCGGACCAATTATGATCTCGAAATGATCGAAGAGACGGGATCCACCAAGGGCATCGAGAACTACTCCCGGCATTTTGACGGACGCTCGGCCGGTGAGAAACCCTACTGCCTGCTCGATTATTTCCCGGACGATTTCCTGATGATCATCGATGAGAGCCACCAGACCATCCCGCAGCTCCATGGCATGTATAACGGCGATCGCTCCCGCAAGAAAGCCCTGATCGATTACGGGTTCCGGCTGCCGAGTGCGTACGATAACCGGCCCTTGCAGTTCCACGAGTTCGAGCAGTACATGGCAAGCACGATCTTCGTCTCCGCAACGCCGGGCGATTACGAGCTGAAACACTCGGACCGGCTCGTGGAGCAGATCATCCGCCCGACCGGACTTGTCGATCCCCATGTCGAGGTACGCCCGATTACCGGGCAGACTGATGATGTGATCCGCGAGGTGCAGGCAACCATTGCCCGTGGCGACCGGGCCCTGATCACCACGCTCACCAAGAAACTTGCCGAAGAACTCTCCGAGTTCCTTGCCGACCGGGGCATCAAGACCCGGTATCTCCACTCGGATATCAAGACGCTGGAGCGCACCGAGATCATCCGCCAGCTCCGGCTCGGCAAGTTCGATGTGCTCGTGGGCATCAACCTGTTAAGGGAAGGCCTTGACATTCCCGAAGTCGGGTTCATCGGCATTCTCGATGCGGATAAGGAAGGGTTCCTCCGCGATGCCCGGAGCCTGATCCAGATCATCGGGCGGGCTGCCCGTAATGTCAACAGCAAAGTCGTATTGTACGGCGATAACATGACCGACTCCATGAAGCGGGCAATTGCCGAGACGAAACGGCGGCGCGAGATGCAGGTCCGCTACAACACCGAGCATGACATTGTGCCGCTGACGATCATCAAGCCGGTCAAGGAAAAAGAAGTTGAGATTACCGATACGAAACACGTGCCGAAAACAGAGATTCCCAACGTCATTATCGATATCGAAAAACAGATGCGCGATGCTGCAGAGAATCTCGATTTCGAGCGGGCGATTGCGTTGCGCGACCAGATCAAGAAACTCAATGAACGGCTGAAAGATGTGGGAAAAAACCCGCAAACAAAATCGCCTGGCAAAACGCGGAAAAAGACCGGATAATTATGTGCGCCGGTATTTTTTCTTCGGCGCGGTCCCGGGTTGTTCCTTATCCTCAGGATCCTTTTTGTAATAGCGTTTGATGAACTCACGCACTTTATCAGACTCGATCCAGCCTGCATCCAGCTGCGTGACAATCCGGTCGATCTCCCGTGACTGGAGAATGATCTTATCAGTAATCTCCCCCGGTGCCAGGCTGGAAAGACCCATGATGACGGCAAGCGGGTTCCTGATGTGGTCGCCGAGAATGGCGAACTGTTCGATGTTCTGCCCGATCTCCTCGAGCTCTTTCCTCCTCTCATTCTCCATCTGCCGGCGATCGGTGATGTCGATGAAGGATGCCATGATGCAGATCGGTTTTCCGGTCTCATCGTTCACCATATTTATCCCCATCTGGGCAAAAAAGGGAGTTTTGTTATTTTTTACCAGGGAAACTTCGCCGAACCATCGCCCCTCCTTTGGCAGTTCTTCGCGAATCGTGTCAAAAACCTGTTGCGAACCAAAGAACCGGCTGGAGGGTATCCCTGACAATTTCTCATCCTGCTGGTAATCCATCATGGTCAGGAGCGACCGGTTCACATACCGGATAGTGAAATCAAGGCAAAGGATTGCAATTGCGTTGATCGACGAGTTGATTGCATGGGCCTTGATGAGCAGTTCCTCTTCAGCCTTTTTGCGATCCGTGATATCGATAACAGAACAGATCAACTTCTTGCCCGGAAGTGTCCTGGCAGAGACCAAAACCCACCGTTCCCCGTCAATCCGTGACTTGAATCGCGTTTCGGAATAGTGCACATTTTCCTGATTAACGAGACTGGTGAAAAAGGTCTCTTTTGCTGCAGGTTCCAGCCAGAGATCGGCAAAAGAGATTTTTGTGAGTTCATCCCGGGAATATCCGAGTATTTCTGCAAACCGCTTGTTTACTTCTGTTATCGAAAGGTCGGTCAGGTTGACAAGGCCGAACCCCGTTTCTGTATTGCTGAAGATATCCTGGTACTTTGCATCGTTCTTCCGCATGTGGATGGCAAGGCCTGATATTACGACCGATACGCCGATAAGAACAAAACATTTGAAGGCTGATGCGATCAACCCCCCCATTTCACCCTGTGTAACAGAGTATACGATTCCCAGGTATGCAAGGGAGATAATTCCCGCAAAAACGGGACTTCGGTTAGGATACCAGTACGCGGCAATAATCACTGGGATATAGAGCAGTTGAAAAGCAACATCCTGCGTACCATAGGAGAAACTCAGAATATTTATCAGAAGTGCAAGAATCGTCGTGATAATGACAACAAAAAACCAGAGATTCCAAAAAAATTCCCGCCCGACAAAAAAATTCTCGCCCGTCATGTATTATTCCATCCCAGTGCTCTCATTCTGCTGTACCAGCCTTCAGATGGATAGTAGTGTCCACGAGAGATATGCAACCTAATTGCACCAACCGTTATTAATATATTTTGTTTTCCTCTGTTTCTGGCTCGTTGTTACTTTTTTGTTCCTTAAAAAAATCCAATGTTTCCTTTCCGGATGTATGAGTATGATGCAGGAGCATGACAGGAATTCGTAGTGATTATTTACCCGTTTTCCCGATAGATGGATAAAAAGCGAAAAATGGGATCAGTGTCCCGTGTCAGGAAGTGAATCCGGTGAAAGCCGGATCAGGTTCTCGCGTCCTTTCTTCACTTTGATGATAATGCCGCGTGTATGAAGGTCGTTGAGTACCGTGCTCACCGTGGATTTGGGCAGGCCGATCATCCTGACGATGTCCGACTGGAACAGTTCACCCCCCTGGGACCTGAGCAGCTGCACGATCCGGTCCTCGATACTCATCAGCTCGGTATCTGTCAGGGATACGGGAGCCAGGGTTTCATTGGCAGTGTTCCCGCTGTTTCTTATGTGCCTGCGGTAGACCGCAAAACCGGCAAAGGCGATTACGATGATGAGCACGAGACCCGCTGCAACCGGCAGCAGGGGAAATGCCGGTTGTTCGAGCACCACCCGTGGTTCGCCGGCCCCGAATGAACGCTGGCCGTACCAGACCAGACCATCCCGGGAATCGTCCGGTGCCGGTTCGGCCCGTACTACGGTGTATCCCTCGGGACCATGGATAACCAGCGAGTTGTCCTTTTCAAGGTACAGTCCGCCGGCAAATGCATCCCCTATGGTCATTGTGGCACCGGGCCGGGCAAACCCCTCCCAGCGGGCCGTGTATACTACGACACCGTACCTGCCGGTTGGTGAATCCTGTGTAACTGCATCACCGGTCACACTGGTTATCTGCATGTTCCGGCCGGTGGCGACGGCGGCTTGGGCAGCCGAACGCTCCATAAGTTCCCGGAACTGGGGGAGGTAGACCCCCGAAAGGTCACGGGCATATTCATTGAAATCCGTAGCATCAGTATCGGAGAGCAGGAGCGTGCGATACTCCACGCGCCAGAGTGCTGATCCGTCATCTGCGACCGTGACCGTGTACGCGATCGAGTAGTCAGGTGTTGCTGCCGCGGCGGCAAAACCGGTCAGGGCAACGGGCAATACCAGTAAGATAAACAAAAGGAATCTCTGCCACAGTAGTTGTTTCATGGTTCACCTCCGCGTATCTTGTGGGTATTTTGTTGTGAGATATGAAAATATTTGGGGATTTTTTATCCATGCGGTAAAGTTCATGTTCTACCGTTTTTCCCGGTTTCGGGAGCCGGGTGGATGGTCGGATTGCGCCCGCTATTCCCGTCAGAATTGCCGTTATTACCGGTTCCGGAATTTCCACTTCCTTTATCATCTGTAGTGCGGGCTGGTGTGATTGTCACAGTAGTCTGGACCTTTTGCTGGCCTTGGGATGACGGCTTTACCGTAACCCGGTTCTGTCCCATGGAGTTATCCATTCCATTGCCCGTTCCCTGCTGAACCTGCTGGGTCTTTTGTACCTGGAGGGTCTGGTTCTGGCCGGCATTCCGGGTATTCTGTTGCTCGCTGGTTTCAAGCCTGACCGCTCTTACGATCGTGGCGTTGTTCTTTTGCATGACTCGTTCGAACCGGGTCTGTGTCTTCTCCTGGAATTTCTGTTCCAGTGAGAGGCTGTTGTTGTACGCCCGCATCAGGCCCTTGTTGCCCGGATGGGTGTCTATCAGGTTGGCAAGCACGAGCTGGTTTTTCATGTTCATTCCCTGTGCAAACAGGAGACCGGTTACATTTGACCCTGCATTGGTCTGTAATTGCAACCGGGTCATGTTGGTCTTCTGCCCGTAGATATTAAGAGCACGGTCGGCAGCATCCGTGTTGTTCAGCTGCAGTTCCCTCCGCGCTTCTGACAGCCGCAGCCGGTTTGTGTTCATCTGCAGGTTGAAGCGTTCGGTCTCGTTTGCTGTAAATGACACGTCAAGGTCTTCAAACGCGATCTTGAGGCCGTACAGCGGGCTGCCCGGCCCGATTGGCCCATCATAGGGTGCCACATCATCGACTATTACGGCCCCATCCGTAATCGTCCCGGTATCTTCCTGTGCTGCTGCTGCACCTGCGATGCAGAGCAGGGCAAGCATGAAGATGCCGGCCATCCATCCGATATTTTTTTTCATGGTTCAATCTCCTGTTTTTTTTCAGCGTGTAGCCGTGTAATCAATAATCGGTGATGAGTGGTATAAGCCCAGTGAAAATTCAGAAAAAAAACGGACCGCCCGCAGTTGTTCCGTTGCTGAAACGATCGTTCATGATTGTTCAGTTTACCGATCCGGGCACGTAGTATGGAAATAAAAATCGCAGAAAATCGGGCGGTATTGTATCATTTTTTTACCGGGAATTGCAATGAGCGCGTGAAAAGAAAGTGGAGGCCCACTCAGATTCTGGTAAATGCGGGCACACAAACAGGCTTTCCTCCGCGGGGGATCATCATCCCTCAAAGAAGCGGAATCATATCCTTCATCCTGTCCCAATGGCGGTGGAATCTATCGTGGGGGGAGTGTCCGCTCTCTCTTTGTAATCAATACGATACATGCAAACATGAAAAATGTCAAAAGAGCCGTAAAAAAGAAAAAATTCTGGTTGTGTTTTTTTTCCAACCGGTGATTACTTCAGGTTGTGTCAGTAGTCTGGGATCTCGCATTCATTCCCTTGCCGTGCTGCTGGGATTGCCCCTGGGATCTATTCCCGCAGTCAGCTGCATTCTGTCCCTGTGCATTTACTGACTGCCGGTTCTGCCGGAGTTGGGCCTGTGAACCATTCCCGCAGTCGGCCGCATTCTGTCCCTGTGCATTTACTGCCTGTCGGTTCTGCCGGAGTTGAGCCTGTGAACCATCTGTGCAGTTGGCCGCATTCTGTCCGTGTCCATTTACTGCCTGCTGGTTTTGCCGGAGTTGGGCCTGTGAACCATTCCCGTTTCCAACTGCATTCTGGATATGGTTTTTTACGGTTTCCCGGTGCTGGAGGAGCTGTTCCTGTGATAAGATCCCACTCTGCATTGCCTCCTGTACCTGGGCACGCAGTCCTTGGATCGCAGTTCTTGCAGTCTCCGCATCACCGGTCTGGGCTGCGGACTGTGCCGCATCCAGTGAGGCCTGGAGGGATGTTACATCATATCCCGCCTGGGAAAGGGTATTGATCTCATCGGAGAGAGATCCAAAAGCGTTCCACGCCGTTGCGTTTCCTCTCATGTATGCAGACTGATCTGCCGGTCCTGCAGCCTGTGCAGGTACGATGGCACAGAAACTGATAATGAGCATCAGCGCCGTGCCAAGATAGAATCCACGTGTTTTCATTTTTTTACCTCCTAATTTTGATGGTGAGAGATGCTGCAGGGATTCCTGCATCCGGGTGTTACCGGATGGTTAAGAGCCCTGCAAAGTGTCTGATGTTCATACAGCACCTCTGCAATCGCGGTGTATCCCGCGGTAGGATTGCATCGGGTTTGGCATGGTAAAAGGGCCGCGACAGTTCTGGAGTATTCCTGTTATCCAGCATGGTCTCGATCTGCGGATAACCGTTCATTCAGGTTCAGAAATCGTATCCGGTTAAAAAATGAAGAGAAAAAATCGGATACAAATCGGGCGGCAATTATGGGATATTGGATACGTATCCGGTCGGCCGCGCAAAAAAGGAATTATCCGATTCCCCACTGGGCAAGGGTAGTCCGCGAGGGATCGACATCATCCCAGCTCCACCCGAGCGCTTCAATAATGCGGGAGATCGGCTGCTTGATCGTCTTGTCCAGCATCAGTTCCAGGTCAACGACAAACACCGGTGGCACCTGGTCGCCGTACTCAAAGCAGAGCACATCCGTTTTCGGGTATTTCGAAGTCACCGTCCGGATATAGATCCGCTTGGGTTTACTCCCCTTGCCAAACTCGGTATGGAGATGCTGGTTGGCATATTTTGCTCCCCGCACCTGGGCGTCATCATTCCCGTAATCATCAAGGGATTTGCCGATGCCTCCGGGAATGCCGATCTCATCAAGGGTATATTTTCCCGCCCGGTACTTCGTGATCACATCAGAGAGGAACGCCTTGATCCCTGCATATTCCTCTCCTTTCAGGATCATCTCCATCACGCGCTGCTGCACGACTTTGGTAATCTGCGGTGTATCGCTTCTCTTGATCTCAAAGCCCACGATATCCACTTCATCGACATCCTTGCCCTCTTTCCAGACAAGGTGCCCCGCATACCGCTTCTTTTTCCCGGCCTGGAAGAACCGTTCATAGATCTTCTCGAACTTGATCGAGAAGTAGTGGACATCGGCATTGAGTTCTTTATGGGCGAACTCCTGGTAACTCTCATTGAGGCGTTTTTCAATTGCCCGGGCCGTGGCAATGGTTGCTTCCCGGTCAAGGTTGGGGGGCAGGTGCACCATGCACGAATCGGTATCTCCATAGATCACCGTGTAACCCTGCTGTTCGATCACGCGCCGGGTATGCTCGATGATCGCCCTGCCCACTGAGGTAACTGCGGACCCGATCTCCCGGTCAAAGAGCCGGAAGCGGGTGTAGCCCGAAACGCCGTAGTACGTGTTCATGATCACCTTGAGCACATTCTGCTGCATGTCGTAAAGCACGTAATCCGGGGACCCGAATTCGTACTTGTTGCGTAGCGCCTTTTTATCGTCACGCTCTTTGAGCAGTTCGGATATGATGCTCCGTGTCAACCCGTCTGGATGTTTCTTGAACCGGATCCCGTTGGGTGCCACAAGTTCGCCGGCGGGATCTTTTGTCTCCATCGAGGCGTTGATGGTCATCATCGCCATCGGGTAGAGCGATTTTAGGTCAAGTACGATTACGTTCTCCCGCACACCCCTGCTCGGTTCGAAAACGGTTGCTCCTTCGAACTCATCTGCGTTTGCGAACCCCTTGGAGGGCAGGACATATTTTCCGGATGCCTTTCTCAAGATGTAGACATCGATCACGCTCGATGAGTTCAGGGTCTTGTCGAGAGGACAGCCGACATAGCGGGCGATCTCGCGGTAGAACTCGATGATATTGTTCTTCTTGTTGATTGCAACGCAGAGTTCCACGTCTTTGAAATTGTACTCTACCAGAAGGGCCGGCTGTTTTTTCCAGAGATCTGATGTGGTGCCGGTATAGCGCACCTTGTGCTCGCCTACTTCATCGAGGGCAACTGCATCGAGGCGGTAGGACTCTTTCTGGGTGAGGTGCATCTTCTTGTACCCCATCAGCAGATCAAAGAGTGCCCTTCCTCTCAACGCATTACGTTCAGTCTGGCCCGGCAGGCGGGCGAGATGGGTGGATGAGAGCCCGAGCCGTTCCATCCTGCCGGTGATATAGGGCATATCGAAATCGACAAAGTTCCAGCCGGAGAGCACATCGGGGTCCCTTGCAACAATATAGGCAGAGAATGCCCGGAGCATCGACACTTCATCCGTATAGGTACAGATCGTGTGCATCTCTTTCCGGAAACAGCCGTTGACAAGTCCTCCTTCTGCCTCTTTTTGGGCAACTTCCCCAGTATCCTCCCCCCACCTGAAAAGGAACGTGGTATAATCATTATCGAACGAATCATAGCAGGTGATGCAGGTGATCGCATCCCTCTGGGGATCAGGAAATCCCCGTTCATCCTCGCATTCGATATCGATGATGCAGCTTCTGGCTGGTGCATCGACTTCGGCGGGAGACAGGTCGTGGTAATCAACGGTTGCTGCGGGGGCAGATACTCCCCCGGTCAAACCACAGTCGATCATGAACCGGGTGGCAAACGGGATGTCCGCTTCAAAGTGACGATACCGTTCGCGCACCTCCCGCACATCGCCCGGCTGCTGGACATATATCCGGCGCAGCGGTTCGGAGCGGATCGAGCGGTATTCGGTCCCCTCCTCTAATGTGGCCTGTTGGGGAAGTGCAGCCCCCTCTGCCTGATCTGCGGGTATGTAGAAATAGGGCCGGAACCCGGTGACATCGATCCGGACTGCTTTACCCTGAGCATTACGGCCAAAGATATGAATGATCGGGCCGTCCGGTGCCCGGCTGTATTCCACCTGGTTAATCGCAAGAGCGATGTTACCGGAGAACTGATCGAGCGTGCAGGGAGCGTTCATGCAGGTATCCGTGCGCTGGGTCTGGGATGCCATATCAGGAGATCGCCTTCCGGCAGAGTTCCCCAACGAATTTTCCTGCCTGGTCCATCTTATCCTGCTCCCATTCATCGAGGTGCCATTCCTCGATTGACTGGATCCCGTTTTTGCCGATCCTGACCGGAACCCCGAGCGAACAGCCGGAGATCCCATATTCCCCTTCCAGTACCGATGAGCAGATCACCAGTTCCCGGGCATCCGAGAGTATCATGCGGGTGAGGTGTGCAATATGCAGGGCCGGACCAAAGACCGTCCCTCCCTTGCCTTTGATTACGTCCATGCTCGAGCCCCGCAGCTCGGCAAGGATCTCTTCCCGCATGGGGAGGGGAATCTGGCGGGACAGGGTAGAGAAAACAGGTACCTGGTGCTCGCCATGCTCTCCTAACACAAAGGAAAACCCCGTAATGCCCCGGGAGCGCAGCGCGAGAGAGAATCGCGCACTGTCAAGCTGGCCACCAAATCCTATGCACCGTTCCCGTGGTATTCCCGACTGTTTGCAGAGCAGGTAGTTATTGGCATCCATGGGATTTGTCACCGTAATGACAATGCCATCGAACCCTTTGAGCAGCGCTGCGCACTCGTTGACTGCGACAGCATTTGCATCGAGCAGGTCGGCGCGGGTTTTTACCGAAGGATTGCGGGGGAGGCCGGCAGAACAGATACAGACATCCGCGTCCCGGATTGCCTGTTTATCGGTGATGATATCGGTTTCAAGCCCGGTGTGCTGCAGATCAAGTACCTGCGCTTTGAGCAGTTCCGGTGCACTGTCATACAGGACCAGTTCATCGGCAATTCCCATGGAAGATGCGAGATAAGCGACCTCGCCACCGATTCTGCCAACTCCCACTACCGCAAGGCGCGCCATCTGGTATCAATATGGGTTATGCTAATAATAAATAACGACCATTTCCTGTGGATGGTATTGATCAAACCCGGGCCGGTGAATGTGGGTGGCGTAGCGCTCAATAATCACCTCATACTCGCAGCCGGTGTACTGGGAACAACCGGCACATCACTTGCGCGGATGCTCTCCTTGGGAGCCGGTGGCGTTGTGACCAAATCCATTGGTCCTGAACCCAAGGAGGGTCATGCCGGGCCGTGCCTCGTGGTGCTGGAAGACGGGCTGATAAACGCCATGGGCCTTCCCAACCCTTCGAAGGATTTTATCGAAGAACTCGGGCCTCTTGCACAACAACCCGTTGTTGCAAGTATTTTTGGAGGCAACCCCGAAGAATTCGCGACCGTTGCCGGCTGGTTTAAAGGAAAAGTATCCGGTTTTGAGCTCAATCTCTCCTGCCCGCATGCCGAAGGATATGGCGCTGCGATTGGCAGCGACCCGGCACTGGTGGAAGCCTGCACTCGTGCAGTGAGCAGCACCGGTGTCCCGACGTGGGTCAAACTTACGCCGAATGTCACCGATATTACTGCGATCGGGAAGGCAGCGGAACGGGGCGGGGCAAATGCGATCGTTGCAATCAACACCTTAAAGGCCATGCGCATCTCGACCGGTATCCGGCGCCCCGTGCTCGGCAACCGGTTCGGCGGGTTATCCGGCAGTGCAATTTTTCCTGTTGCGGTCCGGTGTGTGTATGAACTCTATGCGTCGTGCAAAATCCCCATCATAGGTTGTGGGGGCATATCGACCGCTGACAATGTTGTCGAGATGATGATGGCAGGAGCCAGTGCTGTGGAGATCGGCAGTGCGGTTCACGGCGATGTGAACGTCTTTGAGACGATTGCAAAGGAGCTCTATTCCAAGGACGGAATTGATATTGGAGAGATCGTGGGGTGTGCTCATGAGTGACAACGATAAAATGGGACATGTCCCGGTAACGATCGCCCGGGTTAAAACAGAAACTCCGGCTATCCGTTCCTTTGTATTCGAAGAATCTTTTCCTCACGCTCCGGGGCAGTTCGTCATGGTCTGGGTGCCGGGTGTGGATGAGATCCCGATGGCCCTGTCCTCTGAGAACTGCATTACGGTCCAGAAAGTCGGTGATGCAACGAGTGCGCTTTTCGATCTCGGACCGGGTGCAAAGCTGGGGATACGCGGTCCCTTCGGAAACGGGTTTACCAAAGGCGAGAAGATGCTGGCGATTGCCGGGGGTGTTGGTGCAGCCCCGCTCCTTCCTCTTGCCCGGGCAGACTGCGTCATGACGATGCTGCTTGGCGCAAAGAACGAATCCGAACTGCTCTTTGTTGACCAGCTGGATGAATGCACGGATGTGCTTATCGCAACCGATGATGGCTCTTTAGGGCAGAAGGGGTTTGTGACCACCCTCATGGACGATCTCAATCTCGGAGCGTACGACCGGATTGCAGTCTGTGGCCCGGAAGTGATGATGCGTTCTGTGCTCTCGAAAGTCGATGAGAAAGGGATTGCCCATAAAACCGAGTTCTCCCTGCACCGGTACATGAAATGCGGGGTCGGCGTCTGCGGTTCGTGCTGTGTTGACCCCTCCGGGCTCAGGGTATGCCGGGACGGCCCAGTCTTTTCCGGCGACAAGCTCATAAAAAGCGAGTTTGGGAATTATATGCGGGATGCGAGCGGCAGGAAAAAGAAGATTTAAGCTCCGCCCTCACAATTTTCTCTTTTTAAAAATTGTTTTTTCAAATAACTCAATGGTGCCCATCTGAAAATTACGGGCCAGATTTACTGAAAATACGGCACAAGATAAAAACGAGTATCCGGAAATTTCCGGAATCACCACTCATTTCAGGGTGTTGGGATACGGAACGCATTTTGGGGTACGCGAATCTCGAAACGTGCCCCCTCACCCGGCTCGCCGTTTTCTTTGATCGTAAGCCCGGTGATACTTAAAATTTCCCTGGCAAGGAACAGGCCATAACCGGTATTGCGGTAATATTCGCGCTTTAAGATCCGCTCTTTAGATTTCACCGGAATCCCCACCCCGTTATCCTCGTAAATGAGAATGACTTCGTCAGGTGTTTCTTTATAGGAGAACCGGATCCTGGAAACCTTCTCACCGTGGCGCAGTGAATTGTCGACCAGATTGTAGAACACTTTTTTGAGAAATAAATCGGAATAAATTTCAAGATCCCCGAGATCGATTTCGACAGCGATATTGTCGAGATCCAGATTAGTGATCGCTTCTTTTACTGTTTCGTTAACGTTCAGCCACTGGGGAGAACTCGAACCGATATTCTGGTAATCGCGGGTGAACTGTATCTGTTTCTGGATCAACTGGGTAACCTCCTCGATCTTCTGGAGGTGTTCCTGTGTTGTGGGATCGTCGACTAACTCTCTCACAAGGGAGAGGTACATGACAATCGCTGTTATCTGGTTGAGAATGTCATGCCGGGTGATGGATGAAAGCGTGTTAAGTTTCCGGTTTGCCAGCTGGATGGCAGCTTCGAACCGTTTGCGTTCATGGATCTCGGCCTTGAGTTCATCGGTTGAACGTAAAAGTTCCTCTGTCCGCTCCAGTACTCGCTGTTCCAGATCATCCCGGGCTCTCTGGATCACGCTTTCTGCCAGTTTACGCTCGGTGATATCGATTGCAGAACAGACAACAGTATCATCATCTGCCCGTGATGCGGAAACAAGGAACTGGCGTACTGTACCATCACGGGTGTGGAAGAACAGTTCAACCTCAATGGTATTGGTATGGGCCTCGATCTTGTTAATGAACGAATCAAGGCTTAATGGATCCACAAGAATTGTCGATAGGTCCCTGTCGATGAGCTCGGCACGGTTATATCTCAGCATCTGTTCGCATTTCCCGTTCAGCTCCCGGATGCGCAGGGAGATGAGATCGAAGGTAAAAATACCCGCCTGGGAATTTTCAAAAATCCCCCGGTATTTCCGCTCTTCAGTCTTGAGTCCCTGAGCAAAAGATGACGTGACAACACCGATTGTGACAAAGATCACAAACCAGGCTGTGGATACCGCTACCATATTCGGATTAAAATTGCTGAAATAATAGACGAGCAGCAGGTAAATTGTGCTGATAATTAACGAAAAGGCGATACCCCGGCGCGGGTAGATATAGACAAAGAGAATGATGGGCAGGAAATACAGGAAGGAAAATACTTCATAGATTCCATGGGTGAGTGAATAAATGGTTGAATAAATGGAAAGAATGATCGTGATACCAATAGCCAGCGCCCAGTAAACCTGTTTTTTTTTGGAAGCAGGAACCGTCAATTATCTTCCTCTTCGTCATCTACCTGTTTCCCTGACAGGATCGTGCTTTCAAACCGCCTGCGTTCAAGGATCTCGGCCCGCAGTTCTTCATTCATCTTCTCGAGATGTACGGTGCGTTGTCGTACCTGTTCTTCGAGATCCTCTAAGGTTTTTCGTATCTCCTCGTCTACGATCTTGCTTCCGGTGATATCTATGACAGAGCAGAGCAGTTGTTCATGCGTTTCGAGTATTGCAGATATAACAAATCGCAGAAGGGTCCCATCATGAGCCACAAATATCGCTTCAGTCTCGGTGTTGCCCAATCCTTTTTTTGCATTGGAAAAAAACTGCTCCTGTCCTTTTTCGTCAGTCCATATGAGAGAGATCTCTTTTCCTATGAGATCCTGTCTGTCATACCTGAGCCAGCGGGCGCATTTGGCATTTATTTCACGGATACGCCTGGTGCGCAGATTTAGGTAGAAAATACCATCCTGTGAATTTTCGAGAATATTTTTTATCCTGTTACTTTCTTCCTGCAACCTGTTGGCATAAGACGATGCCACAACAGCGATGGTGATAAAGATCGCAAACCATGCAGTGGCCGTAACAACTATAGCGGAGTTGGAAAAGCCGAGCAGGTAAACAAGGCAGATATACATCAGGCTTAAACCAAGAGAAAAAATTACTGCCCGCCGGGGGTAAAAATATACCGCGAGTATGATCGGCAGAATATACAGGAAGGGATAGACTTCAAGGATTCCATGGGTGAGAGAAAAGATGGTGGTGAGGATTGCACCGATACATGCCGCTGCGATGATAAACAGGCGCAGGATCTCTTCATTCTCGCTGGAAAGATGCTCAATTCTGTGCTCCATGAAAAATTACCCCGTTGTTCTGCAATGTTCTCTTATAGTAGTCGATGATTTCATTGCATATATTCTTGCAGGACAAAAACCGTGTTTTTGCATTCCAAAGCAGAAGCAGGGTGCGATAACTGCACCGTTCTTAGTTCCGGACACTATTAATCCGTTCCAGGTCTTCGATCTTATTGATGTTGGTAAACGTGGTCAGTTCGTGATCAATGGCCCGGATCTCATCGATGGAAATATAGTTGGTATTCATACCTTTTACCATGGAACGCAGGGAGAATGAGGTGTGATCTTCAAGATAAGTAACGAGTGCGGTTCTCCGGTAGACTGCATGCAATGGTTCGAGCATATCCGGGTTCCAGCAGGGAATCGCGGCATCATAGCCATCAATCCGGTTGAACAACAGGGTGACAATACGGGGGTCCACACAGGGCATGTCGCAGGCGGATACAAAAATCTCCTCACCGCGCGCTGCCAGGGTCCCGGCATGAAGCCCGCCGATAGGCCCGGTTCCTGTGCGGATGTCGGTGATACACCGGACTCCTTCAATGCGGTTGAACCGTTTGCATTGTTCGGGATCCCGTGCTACCAGGATGATCTCGTCAACAACCTGCGAGAGCGTTTCGATCAGCCGCTCAATGAAGGTCTTGCCCTGGTACGTGAAGAAATACTTCTCCTGGCCGTTTGCGCGACGGGCTTCCCCTCCAACAAGAATCACTGCTGATCTCAAAATCGGCTCTCCGTTGCAAGCTAATTGCTTTTCCTTAATCAGCTAGACTTTTTACCCTGTAGTATTTTACGCATTCCTTTTGCTTCCATGCCAAGCAATGCTTCTTTTATCTCAACGGATGGTGAAAATCCCCCGATACCATTCACTGCAACGATCCGGTGGCAGGGAATGACCAGCGGCGTGGGATTGCGGGCCATTGCCTGTCCAACCACTCTCGGCGCTGTGCCCACGTTTTCTGCAATCTCCCCGTACGTTTTTGTTGTTCCATACTGGACGGTTCGTACTTCCTTGTAAATCCGGCTGTACATGGTGTCATCATGAAGGGCGAAGCTGTCAAGGGCAGAGCAGTCAACGGGTTGCCCCCCGCAGTATTTCCGGATCAATGGGGGGACATCCCCTTCAATTGCGGTGGTGGAAAAATGCACGCGGTGCACTGCTGTATCGTTCCACCAGATCTGGACATACCACAAGCCGAACCGGCAAGAACCGCTTACGATTTCCATTTGCTGATCAGCTCGCGGAACCTGATAACATCGCATTCGATCATCTCTTCCTGCATCCAGCCGGGGAGGGCGTAGCGTACCCGCCGTTCAAGAAACCGTTTCTCCCCCAGCACCAGTACACCGCGATCCTCGGGCGTGCGTAACACCCGGCCGAGCGCTTGCAGGGAGCGGTTCATTGCCGGGAGCGTGTAGCTGATAAATTCCCCCTCCTCTCCGAACTTGTGCCGGAAGTACTCGATCGTCATCTTCCTGACCCGGTTGAACGGTGCGAGCGGTAGCCCGATTACCATGGCACCGTTCAGCATCTCGCCCCGGTAATCGAGCCCTTCGCTCCATTTCCCGCCACAGACGGCAAACATAATGCCGGATTCTCCCCGTGCGGGAAGTGAGAGGAATTCGGTGAGGGCCGATGCAGCAGTAGCAGCATCGCGGGGTTCGACATAGACCTTCTTTCCCCGGAGATGGGGGACTGCGAGGTTTGCAAAGTTTTCGAGGATCTGGTAGCTCGGAAAATAACACGCCCGGTTTCCTTTGAGGGCGGCAAAAGCTTTGATGTAGTCGCTGACGCGGGAGGTATTGTCCTTGTTCTGCCGCATGGAAAATGCCGTTGTGATGTCGTTTGCGCAGGCCACCAGCCGGTTCTCTTTGGGAAATGCGTTGGGGAGCGAGAGTGTGGTTACTTTTGCATCTCCGAAATAGTAGCGCCGGAAACTTTCAACAGGAGAGAGCGTGCCGGAGATCAGGATGCAGCAGGAGTGCGAACCGCAGACTTCGGAGAGAGATGCGGCCGGGTCGATATTGCGCACTTCGAGCGTTATCCCGGCTTCTGTTTTGCGGTATACCGTCAGGTAAGCCGGATCCGTTGAGGAATGGGAGAGCCGGACCATGAATTCAGTCAGCCGTTCTATGGCCGTTTCCCGGAATTCCCCGGCCTGCTGGTTCTTCTCCCGCATTGTTTCAGACAGCCCCATCAGATCGTCAACGATCTCGTCCATCTCTTTGTAGAGGGATTCCCGGACAATCATCCGGTCAAAGATTGCCGGATCAAACCAGTCTTCGGCTTCTACGGAATTGGCAAGACCCCGTATGAACTCAGTAAGCCGGGGCAGCACGTGTTGCACGGCTTCAGCTCCCTTGTGCCGCTTGCGCATGCCGGAAAGTTCGCGGGATGCCTGTTCGAGATCACTCTCCACTAAGGTCACGCTCTCGATACCGGTGATCACATCGCCGCAGTTATGTGCCTCGTCGATGAGGAGCAGGACATCCTGCGGTTCTACCCCGAGATTGGCATAAAGCTGTTCGCGGATGTCGCGATCAAAAAGGTGATGGTAGTTGAGGATGACGACATCGGTGTTCCGCGCTGCCTGCATCATCAGCTCGTACGGGCAGCAGGCACCGGAGAATTCGCTCAGTTCCCGCGGGGGAACTGGATGTGCAATCACCCGGTCGGCTTTGGCCCGGAGTTCTGTTGAGGGCACCATCTTGACCCCCATGGTGTCTGCAGGAACGAACATCTTGCTCGTGATATAATACGGGCAGAGGAGCGGGTGTTCCTTGTCCTGCTTACGGATCTGCTGGATGATGAACGGATCTTTTGCTGGGATAAGTGCCCCCTTATCCGCACGGTCCCGCATGAGGGAGGAGGAGAAAGCCTTGACCCCTTCGCACTTGCGATAGATATCCCCATCCCCGCCAAGCGGGCACATGCTCTTCTTGCCGACAAGGTACACTGTTTTGAGGTGTGGGGCCTTTTTGCGCACCAGTTCGAGTTCGCGGATGAAGGTAGTCAGCTGGCTGACGGTCCGCACCGCGATCACGATCTTCTTCTTGTTCCGCTCGGCAAGGAGTGAAGCAACAACACTCGATTTCCCGCTGCCGGTGGGAGCATCGATCATGGCAATCCCGCCCTCCCGGGCAACCTGCGCCGCGACTTCGAGCATGTGGCGCTGGCCCGGGCGGTATTCGCTGTACGGGAAGTAGGTGTCGATGCTGTCCATTTCGCTTAGTAGGTTTGCTGCTGAAGGTTTTATGGGTGGGGGTGCGGGGCGAAGGTGAGAGAATTTCTTTGGAATGAAAAAATCCATGCTCAACGATCGTTTTTTGGTAAAAAATTCGTGTGTGGATCTGACGCTCCTGGGAGCTAAAGCCCCCGCCGCGTGGGCGTCCCCCTCGAGCGAGATATTACCTGATAGACAAATGAAACCGATCTGATCCGCCGCAGGGGGCGCCCCGCGGGGAGCGGCGGGGGCATCGTTATTGGCGTAAAAGAGTCTCAACCCCCATCATTGTATTTGAAGAGCGGGATTTTCGGACTCAGGCCGTTTCTTTTATGACATTTTGGCATTTATGTTTCCCGCAGTTTTCAGCGTCTGAATTCTGTTACGGCAACAATTCCCTGTTCGTTTCGTGAATTTTTTCCTGCTTCAGACAAGCGTATATATCCAGATGTATTATGACATGGAGATGCACCGATCCGGTAAAGGCTGTTCGCACATCCCTGAAGGAGAAGGAGGCCCGCCCGGTATCAGGATTTTTGCCAGCAAATCACACGGAAGGAGATTATCTTGGAAGCAAATGTAGACAAGGCAACTGATGCGGCAGCACAGAAAAACTATCAGCCCGGCATAATTCCGGACAATCATCCGGTCGCAGAAAAGATATGCATCATAAGAGCGAAGACGGGAGTTATGAGAAATTCCTGCATCCGCACAACACCCGGAGGAAGTTCATGACGCGTGGACGCCCTCCGCTCCAGGCACAGGAGGATGCAAATCCCATCGCAGAGAAGCGTGGGCTGGTCCGCCATTACCAGCACGAGAAAGGAACGGTCTGCGACTTTACCATCATGAACCCGGAACGGGTGGCTTTCGTCCAGGTACGGCGGGTGCGCCGGCTCTGCTGTTCTATCGAAGAACTCGTTCGGGTTTTTTCAGCAGATATTGCGGCGCTCCGGTTCATTGTATCATCGCCCGCGATCTCCCGCGAACTCTGGCTCTGCTCGCCAAAAGGTGTCTGGCGGTTCTTCCGGATCTGCGATCAATCGATCCTTGAGCTGGGGCGGGATGGGATGCCGCTTGCACCGGCCGCACCGGCACTGACAAAGAAAGTCGTTCCAGTGGATCCTGTACCGGCAGCGAAATGAGTGAACAGGTCAACGAGGGTTATCTCAACGTATGCCTTCGATGGTTTCGACGACTATTTATCTTTTTTGGGATGTGACTTCCTGATGAGAGTGTAATTTTTAAAAATTAACGGTCTGTGCAAAAAATGAAACCGATTGTATCAATCCCGCATCTTAAAACGCTCGTGATGGAAATGTCCATCTATAAGATCCAGAAAATTTCACGGATATCCCCGTACCTCAACGCCCATTGTTGAAAAATGCGTATCATTCGTGACAACCGCAGCCCCAACCGATATTGCCGATGAAGCGATGATCGCATCTGCCACGGAAATTCCTGACTGTTTCAACATACCGGCCTCAACGGCAATCTCGGGTGACAGCGGGATAAGGTTCAGCTTCGAGTTCTGGATCTGCATAACCCGGAGCCGGGCGGTTGCAGCATCCGTTTTTCTTGCGTAGATATACGCGAGTTCGGTCAGCGTGATTGTTGCAACGAATCCCTCAGTCTCCCCGCTCTGGACAGACTCAAAGAATTTTCTGATAACCTCCGATCCTTCTTCGCGGCTGAAAAACGCGAGGAACGCGTGCGTGTCAAAGAGCAGTCTTGCAGTCGAGCTCATCGTCCCACTCCTTCCGCATCTCTTTGAGCATGGTTCCGGCATCTTTCATCATGTCAACGCCCCAGAGTTCGGCAATGTTGACAAGCGGCTGGAGCCGGATACCATCGTTCTCCTCCACGAGCACGAGCGAGTCGCCTTCTTTTAAGGAGAATTTTTTCCGGACTTTCGCAGGGATGACGATCTGCCCCTTGGAGGAAAGGGTGACTACTTTCATTGTAAGATATTCATTATTTTGTAAGAAAATATAGTTTTGGCTTACTAGTAAGGTAATTTTGGAAATGTAAGAAAAATTATCTGTGAGTACATGCACCAGGGGTTATACGAGAAGCTCATTCCGGTTGCAGTAATCCCCGACACATTCTCTGACAATGGATGGGGTGGTGCCTGGAACCGGAGCATGATCGCCCGGTGCGGAAATATCCGGAAATACCGGAGTGCTCGCGGTCGATAACAGCCGGGACCGGGACGCTTCTCGCTGGTACACCGGAGATGATGACTTCTGGGACAGAAGGAAAACTCAACAAGATCAACAGCGGTCACACTCTTCACGGGTGTGTAGATTGAAATTAAATCGAACTATTCGGAAATTCCCAATAGTTGAATCACACCTCGCGATACAAAGATTGAAATCTTCTGATTTATAACCGACCATACTTTTTATGAGCACGTTCGATAGTATCGAGATAAAAAATAAAAACGATATCATTTTCAATACGATACAGTGCGGTGTAACTGTGGCTGATATGCAAACGATAAACGGGTTTTTTGCCACGGCAGGTAAACTTTTCTTTATCTCCACCTTTTCCGGGCCAGGGGTCCGTTTTAAGGAGAGATAGTTTTGTCCTTACGATGTGCTGAGTTTTTTCCGGGAGACTCTCAAGAAATGCCAGGGCTTCATCCTCAATGTTGGTTATGAATGACACTATTCAAGCTCCACAAAGTGACCATCCCGCATTTTACGATCAGCATCTTCAAATAACCGGCGGCGTTTCTCCCTGGCTACCATATCTGAGAGGACCTGATCAAAGGTCTGTCCCGGCTCGCGGAGTTCGTAAAGTTCCTCCCACGTGCTTGGGCGAACCGGTATTCTTTTTGTTGAGCATTCAGAAGCGGACATAAGTACCACGTGGGTGCTGTAAGGATTTACTTATTTGCAATAATTCCTTAATTCCTTAACAAAATCACATCCACAAATGCAACATTCACCAAAATATTGAGGGAAACGCTGAATTCGCTTATGGAAAGATTTCATCAAAAATATATTGTGTAACGCCATAAAAAAATTGTGATAAGACGTTTTTCGCTATATCCCCCCTCCGGTCCCCTGCATTGATCAACAGCTTGTCCACGTCCGCACGAACCAGTTAATCCCGCTGACACACCTTCCTCCAGATGCAGTCATGTCCGGGGGTGTCTCGATCCGGGGTCTCCGTCGGGAGTGAGATCCCCCGGGAGTATCGAAAAGGGACCCGGACTCATTTTTAAAATCGGGCTCCTTTTGGCAAATGGGGGTTGAAATGAGCGATTTAAAAAAACCATTTTTCGCTTGATCCCGGGAAAGTGCCGAATTCGTATAAAATGGAGCTATATATTTTCTGATTCGTTCATTTTGGACGCTTTTCGAGGTTAATCCCTATAATATGAACCCGGAAAAGTGCGCTAACAGGCTCTTTTGGATTGACGATCGGGATTGGGATCACGGGAGATTACTGGCAGGGGGTCCGGGAAGGGGTTTTTGTATTCTACTCCGGAATGTTCAGGATATTTTCCTCAAGAAGCCACTTCCAGACCGGTTTGATGATAATAGTTTTCCCGTCGGATTCCAGCATATCCTCTTGATCGTACGTAAGGATCATTCCCTGCGTTAACTTAAATTCGGCCATTGCCTTAAGCAGGCCTCCGGTCTCCCGGTCCCGGTTTTCTTTCGTGAATTCATAGCAGACCTGGATCGCACCAATGATCTTCTTTTTGTCTTTGAGAATGAAATCGCATTCCTGGTCCCCGGCAAAGTAAAAAATTTCACTGCCTCTCCTCATGAGATCGATAAAGACAATATTTTCAAGGACTCTCCCTTTATCCGGGGAAAGGGAAAAGCCGCTTATAGCACTGAATGCCGTATCGATGATATAGATCTTGCGGGGAGAATTGAGCTGTTTTTTTACTGAATAATCGAACCGCAGGAGTTCAAAGAACAGGTACGCACCACTGAGATACGAAATATATTCCTTGACCGTGATCGCGTTCATCAGCCCCAGGGTTTTTTTCAGGGAATTGTACGTGAAGGGAAGTGTGACGGTGGAGGCGAGGATTCCCACGAGTTCCCGTACGAGCCGCTGTCTACGGATGGAGTACCGTGCAATAATATCGCGGTAGAGGATGTTGTCATACAGGGTCTGGATATAATCGGGGTCATTGTTTGCGAGGTATTCCGGCATCCCCCCGCTTTCGGTATAGCGACCGAACAACCTGATCAGGTTTACTTTCTCTTCCGGAATGTACAGCGATTCTTTCTTCATCGTTGTCTTCTGGAACCGGAGAAATTCAACAAAGGAGAACGGGTAGACTTCGAAGAGCTTGTATCTGCCGGTAAGCCGGGTGCCGAATTCCCGGCTGAGCAGGGAGGCGTTGGAGCCGGTGAGGATAACTTTTTTGCCGCTGTCCTGGAGCCGCCGGACAAATGTCTCAAACTTTTCCACGTTCTGGACCTCGTCAAAAAAATACGTGCCGGCCGGCCCATACACTTCAATGAGAACCTCATCGAGTATGCTGAAATCTTCCGCACGGAAACTCAGCAGCCGCTCGTCTTCGAAATTGACGTAACAGTAATCCTTCCGGGTCTGCATGATCTGCTTTAAGAGCGTGGACTTCCCGCATCTCCTTATGCCCGCCAGGATGATCACCCGGTCATCGTCAAGTGCTGCGAGAACCTGGTTAAAGAGCGAGCGCTCGACAAAATCCCCCCTCTTTTCGATCTGGATTTTCTGCTGGATCACGAGATGCCGTAACAGCTCTTTCGAGACCATACTAATTACTAATTAGCAGAGATGATAAAAGTTACTCATTGGTAATTAGTGGAAATGGGTTCTTGCTCCCCTGGTATCTTCACGGGGTCCGTCGGTGATCGGGGAAGGCGATCCTGCGTTTGGGGATGTGACCTGTGGGAGATCTGCGACTTTTCAAAATGCGCTTATTTTGGCAAACGGAGGTTGAAATGGGAGAATCGGAAAAACCCGGATTTTGCAAAAAATCTGAAAAGTGTCGAATTCGCGGAAAATGGAGCTATATATTTTCGGTTCTATTCATTTTGGACGCTGTTCGTCTTAAATGCATCTAATCTGGACCCGGAAAAGTGCGCTAACAGGCGCTATTGGATTGAGGATAGGATCCGGGGTTCCTGGAGATACTGGCAGAGGGTCCGGGAGGTGTTTTCTAGGATGTCCGGAAGAGGGAAAGATATGTTTTTCAGACGTATGATGTTGTGCGGGTCTCACTTTCGCGGCGCGATAAGTAATGTTTATCGTGTGATGCGTGGACAAGTCATTCACCTGAGAAAAATGTTGAGATTGACTGAATTTTAAAAACCAAACTCTTGCTATGTTTTACGCACATACCACAAAAAATCCAAATAAATCTGACTGGCAACTTCTTGAAAAACATCTCACCAATGTTGCAAAAATTTCTCAACAGTTTGCCAATGATTTCAACGCGGGTGATCTGGCATATACCAGTGGACTCCTTCACGATCTTGGAAAATATTCCCCGGAATTCCAGAGACGTCTTGAGGGTGCCAACATCCATGTTGATCATTCCACTGCTGGCGCAATTGAGGCTGAAAAATTATTTCATAAATCATACGGATTGCTTTTTGCATATGCGGTAACCGGACATCATGGGGGCTTACTGAATTATGGCAGCAGTGAGAGCGGCCTGGGCGAGCGTTTACACAAATCAGGTTTACCGGATTATTCTTCTTACAAAAATGAAATAACAATTCCGGACCAAAACGCGTTTCATCTTACCTTGAAACCATTCCCGAAAAAAAATGGATTTTGTATTTCTTTTTTTACGCGGATGCTTTATTCCTGCCTGGTGGATGCGGACTCCCTGGATACGGAGAAATTTGCAAATCCGGAAAAAACTTCTGTCCGGGGACAATATGAGACGTTCGACATACTCAGTAAAAAATTCGAAGAGCACATGCGCATAAAAAATTCTGGCGCTGAAGATAACCGGATAAACCGGGAACGAAAGAAAATTTATGCGCAGTGTATTGAGGCCGCTCCCCTTCCCCCGCAGATGTTTTCTCTGACTGTGCCTACGGGTGGGGGCAAGACACTAGCTTCAATGGCATTTGCGCTTGAGCATCTGAAGAAAAATAATCTGAAGCGGATCTTCTACATAATTCCCTACACCAGCATCATCGAGCAGAATGCCAAGGTTTTCAGAGATATTTTTGGGAGCCGGAATGTACTGGAACATCACAGCAATTTCGATCCGGGAAAAATCGATACCGATGATGTGGATAACGGGAAAGAAGCACTCCTCATTTCCACGGAAAACTGGGACATGCCGATTGTTGTTACAACCAATGTCCAGTTCTTCGAGTCGCTCTTTTCCAACAAACGATCACGATGCCGGAAGCTGCATAATCTGGCAAAAAGTGTAATCATTCTTGATGAAGCCCAAATGCTGCCAACCGGGTACCTGGAACCCTGTCTCGCAGCATTGTCGGAACTCGTCCGCAACTATGGCACAACGGTAATCATCTGTACCGCGACGCAGCCGAAACTTGGCGACCTTCTGGATGAAAGTGTCAGGCCCCGGGAGATCATGCACTCACCGGACCAATTGTACGAATCGTTCAAGCGGGTACGGGTGACAGAACTCGGTGCGATAAACGATACCGATCTCTCGATCAGACTGCGGGAACACCGTCAGGTATTGTGCATAGTGAATACACGGAAGCACGCGAGGAACCTATTCGATGTACTGGAAAAATCCGGGAACTGTTATCATCTCAGTGCGAGGATGTGCCCGGTTCATCGCAGAGAAAAAATTGCGGAAATCAAAAAACTCCTCAAGGATGGATCTGACTGCCGGGTTATCTCCACGCAGCTTATCGAAGCGGGTGTGGACATTGATTTCCCTGTAGTGTACCGGACGATGACCGGAGTCGATTCGATTGCACAGGCTACCGGGAGATGCAACCGCGAAGGGAAATTACCGGAAGGCGAGGTATTCGTTTTCAAATCCACGGAGACGTATGGGAAAGCGACTTCGTGGCAAAATCTTGTTGCAGATGTTGGCGAAATGGCTCTTGCTGGATCACGCGATCCTCTCTCGCTTATTACGGTGGCGGATTATTTCAGACGATTATATCATTTCAAGGAAGATGGTGGTTTGGACGAAAAGAAAATTTTAGAGATGCTGAGAGATCCTGATGGTGAATTCGCATTTCCTTTTGAAGAGGTCGCGACGGCTTTCAGGATAATTGAAGAAGGAACAAAGGATCTGATCATTCCGTACGATGACAACGCCAAATCAAAGATCAGCAAACTTCGTACAACGGATTTTCCCTGGAAATTAGTCCGGGAACTTCAGGGCTACACGGTCAGTATCTATCCCAATGAATTCAGGGAGCTGGAACATGTGAACGCGGTTGAAACTATTGGCGACCGGTTTTATATTTTGAAATCTTGTGACGATTACTCTTGTAAAACTGGCCTGAAGAATCGTACAGATCAGAAGACTGAAGGATCATTGTTAATCTTTTAAGGAGGTGGTGGATATCGGATTTGGAATCAAACTGAAAGTATGGGGGGATTATGCCTGCTTCACACGCCCCGAAATGAAAGTTGAGCGGGTGAGTTATGACGTGATGACACCCTCGGCTGCCCGGGGAATTCTTGAAGCGATTTACTGGAAGCCTGCGATTGTCTGGGAGATCGACCGCATTCATGTCATGAAACCGGTCAGGTTCGACAACATCCGCAGGAACGAAGTGCTGGGAAAAATTCCTATGGATTCTGTAAAAGGAGCTTTCCAGGGACGTGAAGCTGTGCTCTTCAAGGATGCCAATGACGAGCGGGTCCAGCGTGCCTCGCTGGTTCTCCGGGATGTTTGCTATTACGTCGAGGCGCACTTCAACATGACTGACAAGGCCGGCCCGGAAGATTCTGTGGAGAAGCACTACAATGTTGCCCTTCGGAGAATGCGAAAGGGGCAGTGCTTCCACCACCCGTATTTCGGATGCCGGGAATTCCCGGTGCAGTTCGAGTTTGTTGACGGTGAGATTCCAAGATCTGAATTGGACGGGAAAAAAGATCTCGGGCTCATGCTTTGGGATATCGACTTTGCCCACGACATGAAAGCGATCTTCTTCAGGGCCGAGATGAACGAAGGTGTGATCGATGTGCAGAAGAGTCTCCGCAGCGGGGTGTTCTCGTGATCATCCAGTCCCTTGTCCGGTATTATGATATTCTTGCTGGAGATGATTCGGTAACAATATCAAGACCCGGCTATAGCCCAGCAAAGGTTACTTTCGCACTCGTGATTTCGACAGATGGGAAACTATCAAATATCATTGATCTCCGGACCGACGGGAAGAAAAAACAGCCAAAAATATTCGAAGTCCCTTACCAAAAGGATCACTCAAACAAAGTCGAACCTCATTTTGTTTGCGACAATTCGAAGTATGTTTTTGGCGTAGACAAAATGAAAAATGACTTAAAAAAGAAAAATACTCCTCCGAAATCTGATGAGGTGACGATACTTGAAGATAAAGAGAATGAAGCGATTGTAACAACTAAACGTTCTCTGGAATGTTTCGAGCAATTCCGGATTTTTCATCATGTGTTATTGAAAAATACAGATGATACAGAGATCAAATCATTTCTGAAATTTCTCGATAACTGGAAGCCGGAATTATTTCTTGAAAATCCTAAAATTGTTGAATTTAAAGATGAGATCCTTAATGGTGGAAACTTTGTATTCGATATTGCAGGTAATTACCTCCACAAGAATTCTGTGGTTAAAATTGCGTGGGAAGAGAACGGATCATCAGAAGCATCCGGAGAAAAAACGGTTGCACAATGTCTTGTAAGTGGAAAAATAGGACCGATAAGCCGTCTGCATAAAAAAATAATAGGAGTTTACGGCCCTAATGCTCAGTCATCGGGCACATCTCTTGTCAGTTTCAATGATGATTCTTTTTGCTCGTATGGTAAAGAGAAGAGTTACAACGCTCCAATCAGTGAATCGGTGATGTTCAAGTACACGACTGCGCTGAATCACCTCCTCGAACGTGAAAGCAAGAACCGGCTTCAGATCGGCGACACAACAACGATATTCTGGGCCGAAACCGATAAAAAAAAGTATGTAAATCTTGCTCTTTGCTTTATCGATCCTATCGAAGATCAAGCAGAGTCTATTGGGGAACCACAATCGGAGACAAAAAGACAGGACCGTCAGACCCGCCAGCTTGTCAGCGATATTCTCCAGAAAGTCAGGAGCGGGGAGCATCTGGAAGAAAAAGATCTTGGTGTGGACCCCGAGAAGACGAATTTCTTTATCCTTGGATTATCGCCCAATAATGCACGGCTTGCCGTCCGTTACTGGTACCAGGATAATTTCGGGAATTTCATCGCGCGTGTTGCACGCCACCATCTCGATATGGAGATCGATCGGGATGATCGCGGACCGCAGTACATTTCTGTGTATCGCCTGCTGAGAGAGACCGTTCCCCAGAATTCCAGCGACAAGGCGTCGTCCCCGCTGCTTGGGGGTCTCCTCATGCGGTCGATTCTTGATAATACGCCGTACCCCGTACCGATGTACAATGCAATCCTGAACCGGGTGAAAGTCGAACGATCGATCAATTATGCCCGGGCCGGTTTTATCAAAGCCTGCCTGATCCGTCTTGCACGAGCTAGGGCAAACCATGAAGAGGATATGATTACCGTGAGTCTGAACGAAGAAAGCCAAAATGTGCCATACCGCCTTGGAAGATTGTTTGCGGTACTGGAAAAGACGCAGAGCGATACGAACAGGGAGATGAAGAGCACCATCAACAGCAAGTACTTCAGCAGTGCGTCAACGACACCGGCTGTTGTGTTCCCGGTGCTCCTGAAACTTGCCCAGCACCACATCGCAAAATCGGATTGGGGATTCAAATCGAACCAGTGGATTGAGGATGTTCTGATGGGAGTCGATGCATTTCCAACGTACCTGAACCTTGAGGAGCAGGGAATGTTCATGCTCGGGTACTATCACCAGCGGAAAGCGTTTTTCAAAAAGAAAGAGAGCAGTGGAGAAAAAATGGAGGATAAAAAATGAGCGAAGTCATCAAGAACCGGTATGAGTTTGTATTGTTGTTTGATGTCGAGAACGGAAACCCTAACGGTGATCCCGATATGGGGAATATGCCGAGAGTTGATCCCCAGACCGGGTACGGCATCGTGACCGATGTCTGTCTCAAGCGGAAGATCCGGGATTATGTCGATATGGTGAAGGAAGGAAAAGAGGGGTATGACATCTATGTCAAAGATGGCGTTGTCCTCAATGAACAGCACACGAAAGCATATGCCGCTCTTGGGAGGAAGCCGGATTCGAAGAAACCCAAAGATGATGAGCTGACGAAATTCATGTGCAAGAATTTCTTTGACATTCGCGCATTCGGCGCAGTTATGGCTCTTGAAGTGAACTGCGGCCAGGTCCGGGGGCCTGTCCAGCTCACGTTTTCCCGGAGCCAGGACCCGATCTTCCAGCAGGAAGTAACGATCACACGGCAGGCCGTTGCAAATGCAAAGGACGCCGAGAAAGGTCAGACGATGGGTAAGAAGCAGATCGTGCCGTACGGCCTGTACCGTGCGGAGGGTTACATCTCCGCACACCTTGCAAAGAAGACGACCGGATTCTCTGAAGAAGATCTGGCCCTGCTCTGGGAGAGCCTTGTCAATATGTTCGAGCACGATCATTCAGCCTCCCGGGGGAAACTCTCCGCGAAGAAACTGATTGTCTTCAAGCACGACAATGAACTTGGGTGCTGTCAGTCTCACATCCTATTCGACAAGGTCAAGGTCGAGCGACTCGCAAAGGATCTCCCGCCACGCTCGTTCGGGGATTACAAGGTTACAATTGCAAAAGATGTTCCCAAAGGTGTCGAGATTATTGAAAAGTTATGAGCGATAAACGCCATACCGATGACGAACTGCTGATGTTATCCGGCATCCAGCATTTTCGTTTTTGCAAACGGCAATGGGCTCTTATCCACGTCGAGCGCCAGTGGGAAGACAATCTCCGGACCGCAGAAGGCCACATTATTCACGAACGAGTCGATGATCCATTCCTGAATGAATCCCGGGGGGATGTTGTGATCTCCCGGGCTTTCCCTCTTGTCTCATACTCATTGGGACTGAATGGCGTCGCCGATGTGATCGAATATTCCCGCTCCGATCAAGGCATTCCCATACTCGGTTTCGAAGGACTTTGGACAATGAAGCCAGTGGAATACAAGCGGGGCAAGCCGAAGATCGATGAGCGCGATGAAGTCCAGCTCTGCGCACAGGTCATGTGCCTGGAAGAAATGTTTGGCGTGAGGATCGATGAAGCAGATTTTTACTATAACGAGATCCGTAGGAGACAGCACCTGAAGATTACCGATGAATTACGCAGCCTTGTTTCATTGCTGGCAGAGGAAATGCACACAATATTCCGGAAAGGTATCACACCGGCAGCTGAAAGTGGGATGAATTGTGCTCAGTGCTCCCTCATTGATGTTTGTGTTCCGAAACTGACAAAGAAAAAGAGTTCAGTTCGCAATTATATCGGGAGGCATATTGAGGAGGCTCGCGCTCTTGATTGCTGATATTGTTTCTATTTTCCGTGAAATTGGTCCAGCCGCCCATGGAGTTTTCAAATTATGAAAAAATTGCTCAACACCCTTTACGTCACAACTCCTGATTCATTTCTTCACCGCGATGGAGAGAATGTCATCATCAAGGTTGGCCATGAGGAAAAATTCCGGATCCCCATCCATAATCTTGAAGGAATTGTCTGTTTCGGTTACATGGGTGCGAGTCCCCACCTGATGCAGTTGTGTTCAGAAAACCACGTCGGTCTCTCATTCCTTACACCCTATGGAAAATTTCTCGGGCGGGTGAGTGGCCGGGTCAGGGGCAATGTCCTGTTGCGACGTACCCAGTACCGCATCGCAGACAATAGCGAGGGATCGTTGGATATCGCAAAATGTTTTATCGCAGGAAAGATCGTCAATTGCAGGACGGTTCTTGGGCGGAGCATCCGCGATCACGGTGAAGTGGTTGGCCGTGAAAAGATCCGGTGCGCTGACAATCTTCTCATTGAGAACCTGATGAAAATAGAAGGTTGTACAAATGCTGACACACTCAGGGGCATCGAAGGAAATTCCGCGAAATTTTATTTCGATGTTCTGGACGAGCTGATCCTCAAGCAGAAAAATGATTTCTTTATCCGCGACAGAAACCGGCGGCCTCCCCGAGACAATATGAATGCCCTTCTATCATTTCTCTACACCCTTCTTGCACATGATATGGAATCCGCGCTGGAAACGGTTGGACTCGACCCGTATGTTGGGTTCTTCCACACTGACCGGCCCGGAAGGGCAAGTCTTGCATTGGATATGATGGAAGAACTCCGGCCATTCATTGCGGATCGTCTTGCGCTGAACCTGGTGAATTTGCAGCAGGTGTGTGGCGATGATTTCCTGAAAAAAGAAGGAGGGGGGATACTCCTGACTGACAAAGGGCGTAAGGAAGTGCTTGGTGCCTGGCAGAAGAGGAAACAGGATGAGATCACTCACCCCTACCTGAACGAAAAAATTCCGATCGGTCTCCTGCCGTACGTGCAGTCAATGCTGATGGCCCGGTACCTGCGTGGGGATATTGACGGTTATCCGCCGTTCTTTATGAACTGAGGTGTCGAAGATGATGGTTCTGGTTACCTATGATGTAAATACGGAAACTCCGGAAGGAAGAAGGAGACTCCGGCAGGTTGCGAAGGAATGTGTGAACTATGGCCAGCGGGTTCAGAATTCAGTATTCGAGTGTCTTATTGATCCTGCCCAGTCTGCAAAGCTTAAACATTCCTTATGCAGTATTATGGATAACGAGAAGGATAGCATTCGGTTCTATTATCTTGGGGCAAACTGGCAGAACCGGGTCGAGCACTTTGGGAACAAAACGGGATATAATCCCGAAGGATTGTTAGTGACTTGATTGGTGCGAACCTTAAGTGATCATGCTCTTCCCGAGACCTTCGCGGAGAAAAATGGAATCTGATATTTATTTTTGTTGTCGATTCTCCTTTTTAGGATTGCTTTTTAGATTGTGATAAGAATGCCAGAACCGGAATTTTCCTCAAGGTATTTCATGCAAATTTTCGTTCGTTTTTCATTTGATGGATGATTATGCTTTAATTCTATGGAAACAATGATCTGAATAATTTGCAGTCACACCCTTCGCGGGTGTGTGGATTGAAATCGGACATGCTACACCACCAACACGCAGGACTTTTGGTCACACCCTTCGCGGGTGTGTGGATTGAAATTCCCGGATAGCTGGCATTAAAGGCCGGTAGGAATCGTCACACCCTTCGCGGGTGTGTGGATTGAAATATAAGGGTTTCAACGCCTGAATTATACTTGTAACAGTCACACCCTTCGCGGGTGTGTGGATTGAAATTGGATCGTCTGGATACTTGAAAATCTGCCAAAACGTCACACCCTTCGCGGGTGTGTGGATTGAAATAAGGGGGGGGTCAAGTATACCTGTTTTAACATCAGTCACACCCTTCGCGGGTGTGTGGATTGAAATACGTCCATAATTTTGCCCTCAAGGAGCACAATCTCAGTCACACCCTTCGCGGGTGTGTGGATTGAAATTGTCGTGGTTTGCTTTAGATACTTGTGACGCTCCGTCACACCCTTCGCGGGTGTGTGGATTGAAATCGGGACGACCCCACCCGGACAGTAAACCTGTGCCGTCACACCCTTCGCGGGTGTGTGGATTGAAATAGGAGCGCCTGCTCAAGCCGGTGCCGTCCGTCGAGTCACACCCTTCGCGGGTGTGTGGATTGAAATAGCTCTATCCGCTGTCGAGGGGTGAGGATTATCAGTCACACCCTTCGCGGGTGTGTGGATTGAAATAATTATGGTGGGATCTGAAGGTAAAGTCATCGCCGTCACACCCTTCGCGGGTGTGTGGATTGAAATTGCATGTCGTCTACGTTGTTGAGATTGTACCGGCAGTCACACCCTTCGCGGGTGTGTGGATTGAAATTTTTTCATTGTCTAACCTTTACCTCCTAAGTCAACCGTCACACCCTTCGCGGGTGTGTGGATTGAAATCACTAAACACATATATAACAGTATTTCCATAAAGTCACACCCTTCGCGGGTGTGTGGATTGAAATAATTATGGTGGGATCTGAAGGTAAAGTCATCGCCGTCACACCCTTCGCGGGTGTGTGGATTGAAATCCACTTAGACGTCGGCAAAATAGGTTGTACAATAGGTCACACCCTTCGCGGGTGTGTGGATTGAAATAGGTCAAGAGAGACATGGCGTCCCTGCTACATACAGTCACACCCTTCGCGGGTGTGTGGATTGAAATAGGGTTTTATGAGGTGGCGTGAGGCGGGGCTATGAGTCACACCCTTCGCGGGTGTGTGGATTGAAATTATCTCACTCCGGTTGAACTGAATGCAGCCGTGCGTCACACCCTTCGCGGGTGTGTGGATTGAAATTTTCTTTGCCGGGGATACTTAACGATCCCCATACGTCACACCCTTCGCGGGTGTGTGGATTGAAATTGATCAGATGGCAGATGCAAAGAAAACCCTGTTGAGTCACACCCTTCGCGGGTGTGTGGATTGAAATCTGATAGTCAATATAGAGGGAACGTGTTTTCGGATATGTCACACCCTTCGCGGGTGTGTGGATTGAAATTAATTAAGTTAGTGCGTCCGGTCCCGGCGGATTGTGTCACACCCTTCGCGGGTGTGTGGATTGAAATCCAAAAGGGAACCGCGTATTGTTCAGGGTGAATACAGTCACACCCTTCGCGGGTGTGTGGATTGAAATCATGACGATAGCGCAAGTATGCGCGGCAATAGTCGTCACACCCTTCGCGGGTGTGTGGATTGAAATTCTGTAACCATGATGGGACAAGCGCAGGGGATGAAGTCACACCCTTCGCGGGTGTGTGGATTGAAATATGACGCAAACAATTGGGAACCCCCAACACCAGACCATGTCACACCCTTCGCGGGTGTGTGGATTGAAATTTCGGTCATTGGCCCTCCGAATATGCGATATCGAGTCACACCCTTCGCGGGTGTGTGGATTGAAATACTATCCAGTTCGGATTACTGGGTGCCGGTGCAGTCACACCCTTCGCGGGTGTGTGGATTGAAATCCGCTGAAATGCTGCTATGCAATCCACGCACCGGGTCACACCCTTCGCGGGTGTGTGGATTGAAATTGCTCTCGGGGTGTTGACCACGCCTGATCAACGTCACACCCTTCGCGGGTGTGTGGATTGAAATAGCGTGTTTGTATGGCTGATAGCCAGATAAGCCCTGTCACACCCTTCGCGGGTGTGTGGATTGAAATCAAGTGCCCATTGGTCTACAGGAAGCAGGAAAAGTCACACCCTTCGCGGGTGTGTGGATTGAAATCCCTCAGCTGTAATGAGGCTCCGCACAGGTGCTTCGTCACACCCTTCGCGGGTGTGTGGATTGAAATAATGAGGAACAAGGTTGCCGGGACAATCCCTGCAAGTCACACCCTTCGCGGGTGTGTGGATTGAAATACATCATAGGCCATCGTTCCCAAGAAAAAGAAGAGTCACACCCTTCGCGGGTGTGTGGATTGAAATGTCCAATCAACACCAGTACCAGCACCAGCAGCGGCGTCATACCCTTCGCGGGTGTGTGGATTGAAATCCGATGTACTGGGCGATCAATAAAAAATTTTGCAGTCACACCCTTCGCGGGTGTATGGATTGAAATGGAAACGGAACTCTTGGCGTTGGTGTTGGAGTGGGCAGTCACACCTTAACCGGTGTGTACTTCAACTTCCATTTTCCCCGCTATCCCATTATCAATAACCCAAAAATAAAAACAAACCACTGTTCTTTCAACCTTCTCCCGGCAGCAACATCCCCCCAACCACTATATCCCAAAACATCCCATTTCTACCCATGGCAGTCCACCCCATCGAAGAGCGTTATGGCACGAAAGAGATGCGTGCCGTCTGGAGTGAGAAGAACCGCTTTTCCTGTATTGTCAGCGCCGAAGTTGCGCTGGCAAAAGCCGAGGCACACCACGGCATGATCCCGGCAGCAGCGGCAGTTGAGATCAGTGAGAAGGCCCACGATGCCTCGCTCGAACGGGCAAAGGAAATTGAGCTCGAGATCAGCCACGATATGATGGCGATTGTCAAGGCAATATCCGAAGTAACCGGTGAATCCGGGCGCTGGGTGCATTACGGTGCAACAAGCAATGACATCCTTGACACGGCAACCGGGCTTCAGCTCGGCCAGACGCTCGATTTGATCGACCAGAAACTGCGCCAGTTATTAGGTGTGCTCCTCAAACGCTCGGTCGAAACAAAATTATTGGTCTGTATCGGGCGGACGCACGGGCAGCATGGCGTGCCAACAACGTACGGGCTCCGGTTTGCCATCTGGGCAAGTGAGATCGGTCGGCACATAGTCCGCCTCGAACAACTGCGTCCCCGGGTCGTGGTCGGGCAGATGACAGGTGCGGTTGGTACGCAGGCAGCGCTCGGGCCCAAGGGGATGGAAGTGCAGGCAACCATGATGGAGTATCTTGGCATGAGTTCGGTGGACGTCTCAAGCCAGGTGATCTCCCGCGACCGGTATGCAGAGTTCTTCATGTTCTGTGCAGGTGTCGCTACAACGCTTGACAAGATCGGTATCGAGATTCGCTCTCTCCAGCGAACCGAGATTGGCGAAGTCGAAGAGGCGTTTGGGGCAAAACAGGTAGGCTCCTCCACGATGCCGCACAAACGTAACCCCATCAAGAGCGAGCAGGTGTGCGGCCTTGCCCGCATTATCCGCTCGGCAGTAGAACCCGCGCTCCAGAACAATACCCTCTGGGATGAACGGGACTTGACCAATTCCTCCTGCGAGCGGGTACTCTTCCCTGAGGCATCAATCCTTACCGATCACTGCCTGCGGCTCATGACGGTTGTTCTTGATGGCCTTGTGATCAACCGTGCGGGAATCCGCAGGAACCTTGCCTTCCTCCACGGGATCAACATGGCCGAATCGGTTATGATCGAGCTCACCAAAAAGGGCATGACCCGGCAGGACTCCCACGAGCGGATCCGGATGGCGAGCATGCAGGCGCTTGCCGAGAACCGGCCTCTCGCCGATGTGCTGGGAGCCGATCCTGAAATCGTGCGGTACTGTTCAAAAAATGATATTGCAGCACTTCTTAACCCGGACGCTTACATCGGCACATCAGTCAGTCAGGTGGAACGCGTTATAGAAAAGCTCTCTCCGCTCAGCCTGTGAGTGCAGATTTCTCCATCCTTTTTTACCGGTCAGGGCAAAGTCTTTGGCCATTCGCCGGAGATGGATTGGGCAGCGAAAAGGCAACGGCAGGTTTTATTTGGTTTTACGTGATTTAGCGTCACAGAATCTAGTATCTTTATCTTCTTATACAATCAACATCGAAAATATCCATGGATCGGTATGCCTCATTTTCTCGTATCAATGTCTCCCATACTGATCTTGTACGAATGATTGTCATCTTGTCCCTGACGATCAGTTGTATTGTTATCACTGCCGTATCCCTCCGCGCAAACATCGGAACAATCTATGCCCAGCTCTTTTACTTTCCGATCCTCTATGCCACCTATTTCTACCCGAGACGGGGCCTCATCCTTGCCGGAGTTTGTGCCGTTGCCTATGAGATACTGGCCTATGATTACCTTTTCCCCGATACCGGCCTTTTGATCTACACAACCGGGCAGGCCGTGCTTTTCATCTGTATTTCAGCAGTTGTTGCACACTTTACAGAAAAAGTGAACAGAAGCGAAGCACGTTACCGGAGTATCTTTGAGACCTCGCTCCTGGGGATTGTCCTGTTTGACCAGAACAGCTTTGCAATCCGCATGACCAACAATTACCTGTCGCAGATGCTGGGGTATACACCGGAAGAATTTATTGGCATGACGTTTCCCCAGTTGTTCGCATCCAAAGAAGAGCAGCGCAAATTCTTTGAGTACCTGGGTTCGAGCGAGGATGTGAATAATTTTGAAACCCAGTTCGTTGGCAGGAACAAAGAACCACTCTGGGTTAATCTGTCGTGGCGACGGGTCAGTGACAATCAGGTGAGCTGCTCGGTGATCGATCTCAACAAACGTAAACTGGCTGAGCAGGCTGCAGAAGAAAATTATGCCCGTTACCAGCAGGTTACCGAACTCTCTGTACTTGATGCAGGGAAGATCCCGTTGAATTACTCGATTTTCTCTCCCGGGGAAATGATCCAGTCGATCATTGATGCAGGAGGATATGCCACAAAAGCGGACATAACGATTGATATTCCTCGCAATATCACGTTCGATGCGGATGCCGGTAAAATATCGACGGTAATTGAGTCTATGCTCTCAAATGCGGTCAACTATTCAAAACCCCCAAGAAAGATCCGGGTTTCGTATCAGTCCAGTGCTTCAGACAAGATGCACCGGATAGCGATCCAGGATAATGGGATTGGAATTACCAATACCCAGCTTGATGAGATTTTTGAACCTTTCCAGCTTCCGGATTCCGGCACTATCGTCAGGAAATATGATCGGATTGGACTCTCGTTATCCATTGCAAAAAAATACATCCAGATGCATGGCGGTTATATCAGTGTGGATAGTATCGTGAACCTGGGGAGCACGTTTACTATTCATCTTCCAAAAACCCGCAGTGTGGCGGGGAAAGGAAACGATGGGTAACTTTTTTGTTATTTTGATGGCTTGTTTATCCTCGACAGTTCCTTGAAAACACTCATTATTTTACCTGATTTTCATCATAATACGGAAATGTGGGAGACGGAAAATAGCGACTGCCTTAAAATTTTCTCTTCTTTTAAGGGGAAATTAGTCCGGATTCACCAGAGTGACAATTATTGATGGGCATTTTAGTTGCCACGATTTCATATGAAATGTCCAAAACAGTGTGATCCTTGCGATTGGTGCCGCATGGCAGAATCCCACCATGTTCATGTCAATTGCCAGAATTAAATAGCAACGATTTAATATTGTAAAACTATTTTTATTTTGTACTGGATATTTGAGAAACCAGAAATCTGCTCATCCAAATCTTACGTTTCTCTGGAGATCCAATAACTGAGATTTTCTAAAATGATCTGATAAACACCCAATGTCAATTCCTCCTCGCATGAACCCTGAAATATCAATCATTTCCTCTAGGGGAACCAGCATATTAGTCGATTGGATTAGTGAGATATGATTCTGCCGGTGAATTTCCCAAAAAAACGGGTAGTTGCCACCAATAATGGGGTTGCATTCCGAAGACTATTCCCGATCATCCGGATATTCACAGTCTTTATGGATTTCATAATCCATCCAATAATTATCTTTAAACGTCAGTTTTCAATTCGGCCAATTCTTTGTATAAACACCGGTATATGTTGCTTCTCTGCTGACCGTAAAGGAGATTCCCTATGGACCATGTGACAATTCTTGTCGTTGAAGATGAAGTGATTGTCAGCATGGACCTTTTGCACATCCTTGAAACGATGCACTATTCTCCACTGTGTGCTGTCAGGACCGGTGATGAAGCTGTCGTAAAAGCACGTGAAAAAAAACCTGACGTTGTTTTAATGGATATTAACATTCCCGGCACGATGGATGGGCTTGATGCAGCCGGGATTATCAGAGAAGAGCTGGGTATTCCGGTAATATTCGTCACTTCTTATTCAGATGATGCAATCATAGAGCAAGCCAAACACGTCAACCCTTACGGATATGTGATCAAACCCTTTACCGAGCGGAACCTGAAAGTTGCAATCGAGATCGCGTTATCCCGAAAAGCTGCTGAGCTGCAGGACAGGCTGTCGGAACCGCCGGCAATTCCCGCAGGACTGGCAGAGACTCCTGTCAGGACCGGATGCCCCCACTCCAGTCTTTCAGATATCCGCACTTTGTTTGTGAAGGGTTTTTTTCATGACGTTGCCCTCCTGATCTATAGTAATTCTGAGATTAAGGAGCAGGTCTTCGCCTCCTTTATTGAACGGAACCTCAAAACCCGGGGGGACCTTTTTTTTGCCTATTCTTTCTCAAGGGCCCACAGGAATTTTCTCTCCGAGATCCAGAACGGGAAGATCCGTGTCTGCCGGATTAAAGCTGGCGAACTCGCACCCTTAAGAGAAATTCTGTCGGACGTTCAAGCCTCTTCGGGAAGCGCATACCCGGTTCCCCTGAAGCTCCTTATCGATTTTTCAGAACGGTATGAACCTGAAGATATCCTGGCGGTTGTTGATCAGGTTATCGCAGTCCGGAAATCCGGCGTGCCGGTCTCGGGAATTATCGCGCTCGATTCAGGGATGACTGACGATATTCTGATAAAAGAACTCTCGGAGAAAATACCCGGCGTGGTAGCAGCAACCAGCTATGGGACGCTCATATCGTGTGCGGACCAGTCGTTTCCCCTTGAATCGCTCTCATTTCTCCCCCAGACTGTTGTTGATGAAACGGTTAAGAAGATTCTGGAACCGGTTGTTCTCTCCCTTTTGGAAAAGCCGATATCCGGGTATAATATCCTCAAGGAGATCCGGGGACGCTACAACCTGTCGGTTCCCAAGGCCCGGGTCTATACGCAGTTGTACGATCTCCAGAAGAAGGGATATCTTTCGGTAAGTACCATCGGGAAATCAAAAGTGTATTCCCCAACCGAGACCGGAAAGTTGCATATCCGCCAGAAGCTGGATGAGTTCAGGTCGGTATTCTATCATATTCTTGCAGAGATGGCAGACCAAAATGGCAGTTCAGGTTTCCCGAAACGAAAAGAGTGAAGTGAATTTTATTATCGTCACACTCACTCTTTCTTTTTAAGTCTCTTCTTGATATCAGATTTACGGTCGTACAGGATTATTCCGACTCCAAGTGCCAGCATGATCGTGAGTATTCCGATGACCAGGATGAGGTTGTCGGCAACAAATTTCCCGATAACTTCTGCAAGGTTCTGGATGACCCCGGGAGGCTGCTGTTGGGATGCAGGTGCCGTGGAAGCCGGGACCGTAGCCGGTGTCTGTGCCGCTGCAGACTGGTCTTTCAGGCTGACCAGGCTGAATGCGGATAAGCCCTTTGGCGATGTTGCCCGGAAGATAATGTTGCCAGCCTCATCGATCCCGGAATAATCCGTAGCAAGCAACTCTGAAGTTCCGTCATCTGCAATGTGGGCGATACCTATCGATTTAGTCCCGCCGTGGGTCATCACCCAGTCAGGAGAGATAGTCAGCATGACCGTTGCAGGGCCGGTGGTGACAAGAGCAGTCTTTTCCACGATAACGTTGTAGGCAATGTCCCCAACCTGTTTGTTGTTGTTCAGGGCTGCGGCCTGATATGCACTCCGCATATCCGGGTTTATGGTTTCTGAGATAGTTGTCGTGATGGCCGCGTTGTCGGGAACTGCGGCAAGCGGTGTATCAAGCGAGAAGGCGACCGAACCCGTGCTTAATGTTGCAGATACAGGGGTTGTACGTAACCCGATGCTCTTTATGGTTCCGGTTATCGCCCCGTTCTCTCTGACCGGTGTATCGCGTGTCTCCATGATGAGGGTAAAGCCGGGATGTCTGATGGTGATCAGGTTGTTCGTGACGGAGATTGTTGCACCGGATTTTTCTGTAAGCGCAGTTGCGAGGCGGATTTTCTGGGTGCCTGCAGGACCGGGTATAACGGTCAATCCGTCAACCGAAATGGGCTGCTTTGTTACCCCCGACTTCTGGAATGGAGCCAGGAAGAACTTGTTGATCTCCTGAATAACCGGGGCTAGTGCCTGCTGAACAGGACTGGAACGGCTCGTCAGGCCGCTGTCACTCCCACTATCACTGAAACTGCCGGTATTCGTCCCACCGCCGTTATTCCCTCCGCCACTACTCGTGGAAGCAACGGCGGTCATGCCAAAGGTCGAGAGCCCGTGGGGAGAGACCGCCTTGAAATAAGTAGTGGAGCCTGAATGGTGATCATAAGTCGTGCTGAGGGGTTCTTTTCTCCCATCATCCCCGAACCGGAAGATCTTTACGTTTCCAGTGCCTCCATTGGCTTCAACCCAGTCATCGGAAACGCCCAGATAAAGAGTGACACCGGCGCTGCCCAGGTTGGCATTGAGGGCCGCAGTGTTTGTGAATTCAACCGTATAGGCAACCGACTTGATATTGAGATTGCTGCTGGTTGCAGCAACCTGGAAAGCATTGGCAGCCGACGTTGTTGCGCCCTGGATGATATTCTGCTGGACTGCGACACCGGAGACCGGTTTGGTCAGGGCGACATCAATCTGAGCGCTGGCAGTCCCGAGATTCCCGCCAAGGTCCGCAGTAACCGGGGTTGTCGTCATTACCACGCTCTGGATGTTGTTGACACTATAGGTATTCGTACTAGAATCCGTAACGACATCTGTCCCGATATATTTCATTGAATCCCAGCCGGTTGCCGGGTTTGTAATTGTCATCGTCGTAGCATCTGTTTTCTGGGCGGTTGCGGAACCCGAAAGGGAGGATGTGCTGATGTTTACCTGCTGTGCACCGCTGGCTGTTGTTGCTGTGGAAACACCTGATACCGTGGTATCTGCGGTTTTGGATTCGACGGTTGTGCCGGTGGGACGAGTGGTTTTGAAGATGGTGTCGGTACTTGTTGTGGAGAGTCCGTCACTTGTGGTTGATTTCACTCGGTAATGGTATGTCGTGAATGACGAGAGACCGTCCAGCTGGACTAGGTGGGAACTGGACATTGTTGTATTTGTTTTGGTTAGACTATAACTGGTATCAAGACTGTAGCTGACAATGCTGTTTGAATCGCCGTTGGTTTTCCATGTAATGTTAGCGGTGTCGGACCCGATTCCTGTGGCAGATATATTAAAAGCGTCAAGGGGAACAGATCCGGAGATCATTACGTTTGCCGCGTCAGCGGGTGTCCAGAAAAGACCTGAAGTTAACCCGATTGAAAAGCAGAGAATAAATAAAAATAAAATTTTTTTTTCAATCATTTCTTTTTCCCGGTATGATATCCGGCCGCCAACACTGCGATGGCAAGTGAGATGAGGATTACTGTCAGAGGAAGTGGGGAACCCTTAGCAGTTGTTGCCACTGGTGCACTCACTGAGGCCGGACTACCGGTTGTTGAGGATGAGACCATAACTGCCCAGACACTCAGGTGATTTGTTGTCGTTGTCAGGATCATACCGGTTGAATCTACCTGTGTGGGCAGGATGACCCATGCATTCTGGGCGGCATCATAATATGAGAGTTTTAACTTTGAGACATCTCCTCCCGCAGCTGTGAGATCGTCTGCCGAGTATTTGACCTTGACCGTGGCGTCCTTGCTGAGCAAACCGGAGAGCCCGGTGATCTCAAAACTGGTTGCCCCCAGTTTTGCATTTGCCGGAGCTGCATGAAGTTTTTCATTGGAGTACGGTTTCAAGGTAACAACGGCATCTCCGAGTACCGCACCTTGCGGGAACGATACCGAGTACCGGCTATCCGGGGAAGTCAGGGTTCCTGCGCTTCCCGGTGTGAGCGTGATATTGGACTCGGTAATCGGAGGTACATAATTTGATTTTACCGTGAATGGGGTCATCTTCTCATCGAGAACCTTGCCGCTTGCGAGAAGGATCTTTGAATCTATTGTATAGGATCCTTGCTGAAGAGTTTTTGCATCTGGCTTCAATACATACTGTACTGTGTTCCCCGGTATAACGGCATATCCCGAGGGTGCCGTTGAACTGTTAGCGATAATATTACCCTTTAAATCAAGGATTTTTACTTGGTTAATCGGAGAAACGGCATAATAATTTCCGGTGTTTTTAAAAGAAGTCGTCACGCTAATCGGCTGGCCGACAACCACTTCTCCAACATCCACGGAGGTTATACTTCCAGTAATTGTGGGGGTCGTTCCGGAAATCGTGATTGCAACGGGGACTATTGCTGCCGTCGTCATCGTTTGCCCGATTTGCCCTTGTGCAGGGACAGCATAGATGTAAATCGATGCATATCTTCCTCCAGAACCCACATCTTTAGGAAGTGTGATTGTGGCTGTTACTTTTTCGGGGATACCTGGTTTGAGGTGAATCAGGGTCTTGTCAAGGGATATAAATGTCCGGGCAGAATAGGGGGTTGTATCACTTCTAGGATCAATGGTTGTATACGTCTGATCCAGATCCTGCCCCAGCCCCATCACTTCCACAGACACATCTGTGGGATTTTCGTTTTGTCCAATCCCGATTGTCATTCCGTGAGTTCCCGTTCCCCCGGCAGGAATACTTCCTATATACCTTGTTCCGGTAACCGTGATGGCTGATGTCGGTATAACACAAAAAACCATCAAAATACTGAGAATTGCTATCCATTTTGCTATTGAAACTCTGTCGCTGCGATTTACCATACACTACCTCTTAATGAATAATATAAAAAGATGTATTCTTAAGATTGTCGAAGAAAGATTCTCAAACATTTATCTATCATTAGTTGATCTCCATTAAGATAGGTGATATTTCTCGAAATCAAAAAAAAGTTGGAATATAATCAGGAGAGACCTGCCCCGTACGTAAATGTTATGGTGGCTGTATAATCGGAATGGGCAACATCAGCAAGCTTAACCACCTGCTTAATACCTAAATCAATATTCGTTGATGCAATATATCCGGTCCCTGAAAACAGTATCGTACCTGGAGTACCTGTTATGCTTGCATATTCGGTAATTTCACTACCCCCAGTAAAACCTTGAGTGGTCATCTCTTTTACCATTAGAGGCCATGTCAGGGTATCAGATCCGGATTTCAACTTTCCACCATCGGACCCATAGACCTTAACATTCCATGCAGCATCATTTGTGGTAAACAATAACGTAGCGGGTGTATCAGAAGTACTGGGTTCGATCACATTCACAGTAGTATTTAATAGGGCGGCGGGAAATGTAATTGAAGTATTTGCAATAGAAACTGTACCCGTTGAATCCAGTTGCGCATGAATTATAGAATTATCTGCCGCCATCACCGGCACAGCCATCGCGGCCAACGCAATGATCAACACGCTAAACAGAATTAATGATTTTGTTTTCATACTTTTTGCACTCCATTGATCTTTTGATCAATTCATAAAATAATTTCACAACTATTAAACCCGGGTCTATGGTTCAATTTTTGAACCAAGCATATATTTGGGAAAAACAGGCAGATTTTCCTGCAATCAATGCATTGTCTCGCGAAACCTGAACACTATTTTTCCGGCCATGTATCTGTTTTTTTCAGAAATTTTTAGAAAATGGAGAATTCATCTGGTCCTGGTTAAAATAAAATAACATAAATACTAATTCCTGAAAATCCCGCGACCCGGAAAATCCGGCCCGCAAATCCTATCAGGAATTCTGGAAATTCCTCCTTTATTGTACCCTATTTCCCATGCGCGTTTGTCCGGGGAAGACCGGCAGCATTTCCTCTTTTTGTACTCTCAGGACACTACCCTCCCGACCTTGAGAAAAATGGCTTGTCCTGATGGTGCTGAGGAAGCAAATCCTGAACATTCCGTTAACAGAGTATGTGAGACAGATAATATCGGGATATGTTGAAATGCACTCCTCAAAGAAGTGTCCATAATGAAAAAAAAAAGATAATCAGATATACCGGGCTTTCAGGGAAAGCTTACGGGGAGTATACAACGGGCGGAATGGTTTTCCATCAGTATCCTTTTTCACCGCTGCAATCAGGGCTTCGACTGAGAGCTGCTCCTTGAACGGTTTGTTGGGCTGGGATTTTTTCCGGACGGTGACGGTCAGGTTCTTGGATGCGATTTCCTCGTCACCGACTACAATGACATAGGGGACCCAGTCCATACCGGCTTCTCTGACCTTCTTTCCCATCGTCTCGTTCCGGTCATCAATATCGCACCGGACCTGTGCGGCGTTGATCATTGTTACCAGTTCTTCAGCAAACGCGATGTGCTTTTCGGTCACGGGTATGACCCGGACCTGCGTTGGTGAGAGCCACGTGGGGAGGGCGGGGACTTCCTGCGTGGAGATGTTTTCCAGGATTGCGCAGATAACCCGCTCGACACTGCCTGTTGGGGAGCAGTGGAGAATGGGGGGGTAGACGGGGGTCCCGTCTTCCTTGTGGTACTTGATAGCAAACCGGGTTGAGGATTCGACATCGATCTGGACGGTCGGGTTCTCGATCGGGCGCTTCTGGCCGTCGATTGCGGCGAGGTCGATCTTTGCTATCCAGTAGTGGACCCGGTCGGAGAGGATCTCGATGAGCATCGGGCAGTTGGATTCCTTTACAATCTTCTTGACCCATGCCTCGTGCTCGTCATAGAATGCCTTCGTGCACCGGAATGCGGCAACGAGCTCTGTCTCGAAGTCCCTGCCGGTCTGCCAGCCCATGGCAAGCTGCTCTTCAAAGCACGTGAGTGCCTGCGGCATGTCAAGGCAGAGCGAGTGCATGTCGGGCATCGTGAAGCACCGGAGGCGCTTTAAGCCGATGACTTCTCCCTTCTGTTCGTGGCGGAAGGAGTAGGTGGAGAGCTCGTACATCTTCATCGGGAGGTGGTTGGGCGAGATGTGCATGTCGCGCATGATCGAGAACATGCCAAAGCAGGCCGCGAACCGGAGCATCATGTCCCGGTTGTTGGACTTGAAGCGGTACTGGCGCTCGCCAAACTTTGCGGCGTGCTCCCAGATTGCCTTGTCGCCAAGGTCGTACATGACCGGGGTCTCGACCGGTGAACCGCCATAGTCCAGCACGAGCCGGAGCACGTAATCGGCAAGCAGGTCGCGGACGATCTTGCCTTTGGGCAGCCAGCGGAGGCAGCCGACATCGCTTGCGGGCTCGTAGTCCACGAGCTCCTTTGAGCGCATCAGGTCGACGTGGGCCGGGTCGCCGCCGACCGGGACAGCAACCCCGAGTTCCTTCTTGACCATGCAGCCAAAGGGCGTGTCGTTGAGGTACTCCTTGTAGTCGTGCTGCTTCCCGTCCGGGGTCAGAACGAACCAGTCGTGGGTAACTTCCTTCTTCTCCTTCTTGACCGTTATCTCTCCGGGAACAATCGTCTTGGAGAGCTCGGAGAGCGGGTGGCCCTTGCAGGAGAGTTTGAAGGATTTATACCAGCCAAAGGGTGCACGCTTGACGGCAAATCCTTCGCCTTCAAGACCTGTCTTGAGGGCCTTGAGCACGGTAACCGCAGTTTCCGGTGAGGAGAGATCGCTGGAGAGGTGGGCGTACGGGTATACAACGATCTTAGTGACGTTGACCTGTCCCGCCGTTTTCTTTACTTCAGCAATGGCCTGGAGGACAACGCCATCAAGGTCTTCTTCATCGATCGATTCCACGGCGCAGAAAACAGTGAGTGCTTCTTCTTCCCTGTCGGAAAGGACCGTGCACTCTTCGGCGATCTTTGTCTTCTTTTTAGCTTCGTATTCGATATAGTCAGAATGAATGAGAAGAAGTCGCATTAATTCATCTCCGATCCGAAATGATCATTCGTATAAAATGAGTTTTTATCGTATTTATAGTGGTTAACCCGATGCAGTTTTACCGGGATATAAAAAAAGCATTTCCTGAATTAAGGTAGGATGGTATCGTTCCAGTCCATGAGTATTTTCTGCGATTGCGGAAAATGGTTTATTTTTTCAGGTTCTCGTGATACCGCGAGAGGGTTGCCTGTCGCTGGTCGAGATATTTCGCATCGTATTTTTTGAAGTACGGTCTCTCCGCCCGCTCCGTAGTGTAAAAGACGAGTTGCCCGATGGGCATTCCTGCATACACTTTCACCGGCCGGGCATTCACATTCGCCATCTCAAGGGTAATGGTGCCCCGGAACCCGGCATCGATCCAGCCTCCGGTCTGGTGGAGGGTGACCCCGAGCCGGGCGATACTTGACTTTCCTTCAATCGTTGCAACGATGTTGTCGGGAAGCTCGATGGTCTCCAGTGTATCAGCAAGAATGAACTGGCCGGGATTCAGGATAAACGAGTCCGCGTGCACCTCTTCCACTTCGGATGTAACGCTGTCCTGGTTATACGGGTCGATCACGGCCTTGCCCGGCTTGTACCAGACAAAATGGTTGCCGAGCCGGATATCGAGAGAGTTGGGCTGCACGAGGGCGGGGTCGTACGGTTCAATCCGGATAAAGCCCCTGCTTATGCGGTCAAGGAGCTGCCAGTCCACAAGGATCATTGTGCTGATAGGATGGGATTTGATCGCTCATAAGAGATTCTGCGCACCGGGGTACTGGTGTACATTGGTGATTCTTCCTGAGTATCCGCTCTGGAATTTTGAAAAAGCGACTGTGTCATACCCGGAGGCGTGTTTTTGAAACCGTGCATTGAAGATCACCCATGGGCTCTCAAATTTCTCAACACCCGATTCCTTCGGGTTCATCTGCACCACAAAAATATCATGGTGGTGCAAAACTGATGTGCAGGATTCTGAATATGGTGCGGGCGTTACAGACTCGCAGGTTTGTTGTTCGCATGAATATTCCCAAAATTGCTGCCATTTTCAATCAAAGTCTGCTGAAATATTTTTCACCAGGGTCTGCCCGGAAAATTTCAATCATGGTCTGATTGATCGGTTACAGGATTTCAAACGCGATCATGATCGCGATGAAAAATTTTTCAAAAATTCGGGATGCGTGATTTTTCCGGGAAAAACACGAATGGTCCGAAATGTTCTCACCGGAGAAAAAAATCCAGTGTCAGTTGTACATCCGCGCCGCGGATAATTATCCGTGCCACGGTTACTTAACTGACACCTTATGATCGCGATTGAAATTTTTCATGCGGGGGTCGTGGGTCGATTGAAAATAAAAAATCAAGGTTTGATTGAAAATTTCCAGGCAAAGTGTGGTTAAAATGGTTTGAACAGGGTCTGGTTGAAACGTGATCTGAAGGGGCTAAGTGGTGCAGTGAGTGGTGCAGTACACGCAAAATGACGTATTTTTGGCAAGTGAAAAAGGTACGCTGGATTCGTGCACCCGTTTTGAGCGTGATCGCCAAAACTGCTTTACCGGAGTGTTCCGGGTAACATATTCGTCCTACTCATCATCCTCAAGATTCTGCCTTCCCGTCTTATCCCGGTCCAGCAGCGACGGGTCGATATGCCACTCGCTCCTGCGCAACAGGCCATGCAGGGTGCTCGCCTCGCGGATCGTCAGGTTCGTCCGTCCCAGGATCCGCCGGATCAGGATCATCGTGTTCTCGCGCTTGAACTCCGGATGATGGATCTCGTCGAGATACCGGTCTATATGCTGGTACAGGTGCGCCATGTCATTTGCAGGACAGAGGGTTATACTGGGCAGCGGCATGTTTGCAAGTTCATAGCAGACGACCCCTACGGCATGTGAGAGATTCAGGATCGGGTACTCCTCCGCAGTCGGGATCGTGCAGATCATATCGCTGCGCTTTACCTCTTCGTTATTGAGACCCCAGTTCTCCCGCCCGAAGAGGATCGAAATGCGCCCATCGGTGTCCTTGATCCGCTCACGGATCTCTTTGGGCGAATAAAACGGCATCCGCATGGCACGACAGACCGATTTGCTCACCGTGCCGGTGGCGGCAATGACAATATTGCTCCGGGCAAACACATCTTCAATCGTACAGACTTCCGCACCGTGGAGTACGTCAAACGCGTGCGATGCCCGGGCATCGGCTTCATTTCCCATCTTGCAGGGATTGATAAGTACGAGCCGGTGAAACCCGAAGTTCTTCATCACCCGTGCCGCAAATCCCACGTTACCTTCATAGATAGGCTCGACAAGGACGATATCAATCTCGGGCATAAAAAAATTACTGGATCGCGTCCACGGTTGCTTTCAAAACCGCTGCGCCCTGATCATAGACCGCATTGCCGACAACAATCGTATCGGCATATTTGCTCATCTGTGCCGCCTTCTCGGCAGAGTTAATGCCTCCGCCATAGTAAAGGATGGAATTATCAAGCGCTTCCGATGCAGCCTTCACAATATTTGGATCCCCGAACATTCCACTGTACTCGATATAGATTATCGGAAAATGGAAGTAATTGTCAGCAACTGCCGCGTAGGCTGCGACTTCTTCTGCTTTCAGGTCACAGACCGCCTTTGTAACCTTGCCTACGGAGGAATTCGGGTTGAGCACAATGTACGCTTCGGGAATAACCGCGTCCCAGGGAATATTCCTCTTCTGCTGCTGCACCCATGCCCGGTGTTTGCCCACAATCCACTGCACATCCGTTGAATTCAATACGCTGGGAACAAAAACATAGTCGATTCCCTGCACAAGGACTGCCTCAGGCCCTGCCGGCTCCATAACAAGGGGGAGATCATATGCCTTTACCTGTTTTTGTAATGCGGCAAGGTTCTCTTTCGTTACGTTGAGGGTGCCCGAGAGCATGAGGGCATCGGTACCGCTGGCAGCGATTGCATCTATGTCGCCCGGCCTCAGCTGTTTGTCAGGATCCAGTTTGGTCACATGCACCCAGTCTTTCCACTTCATCATAATTCACACACTATTTGTTGTGCTTCCCCATAAACCGGATGGCATTCTTTTCATGGTTACTATCCGGTAATAACCAGTCCGTGCCCAGGTTTAATCACAGAAATTGCAGTTTCTCATCTCTCTCCTTTCTTGAATGGTATACTATTTAAGCCATAAACTGAAACGGAAAACATACCCGACGATTCTTATGAACCTCCAGCAGAAAACCGCGCTCATTTTTATTGCTCTCCTGATCGTACTCATGACGCTGGTCAGCATTTTTTCATCGTTTGTGATACTTTCCAGTTATACCGATCTTGAACAGCAGTACACGGTAAAGGATCTCCAGCAGGCGGTGATAAGAATCGATGAGGAGGCCAACACCCTCTCAACAATAGTCTCGGACTGGGGGCCCTGGGATGACACCTACAGCTTTGTAGGAGGAACGAAACCCGATTTCATTAGATCTAATCTCGCTCCGGATACGTACAATAATCTCCGGGTAAATACCATCATTATCACGAACCGGAAGGGGGAAGTCGTCTATTCCGGTGCATATAATTTCAGCAGTGGGACCATGGTGCCTGTTCCGGGGGAACTCATGGCTCAGCTTGGTCCGGAAAACCCTCTCATGGATTTTACGAATCCCCGGAAAGCAACCCACGGTATTATACTGCTTGCCGATCACCCGATGATCATCGCATCCCGTCCCATTGTCAGAACGGATTATTCCGGTGAACCGCAGGGCGTTGTGATTATGGGTCGCTATCTTGACCCCCCGGAAGTGAGCCGCCTGGCGCAGCTTACCCGCCCCTCGCTCGAATTATTCCGAATGGATGACCCCACCCTCCCCCCGGCCCTGTCACGCAGCCTTCAGGAAATAAAACCCGGTGATGGTTGGATAATCCAGCCACTTGACCGGGACACCATAGCGGGTTATGCACTTATCAGTGATATCTATGGAAAGGATACTCTTATCCTTGGCATCAGTGATCCCCGCAGCATTTACCAGCAGGGTTTAACAACGACGTTTAGGTTCATCGGCATTATCCTCATTACCGGGCTTGTCTTTGGCCTGGTTGTAATGTTCCTGCTCGACCGGCTGGTGCTCTCCCGGATGAGTGCTCTTATGCTGCAGGTGCACGGTATCGGGAACAAAACACGAACATCAAACCGGGTGGAAATTGGTGGAGATGATGAGTTCTCGGGTCTTGCCGGAGAAATTAACCGGATGCTGGAGACTACCGAACAGGCACAACAGAAGGTCCAGGCAAGCGAGACACGGTTCAGGGAGTTGGCAGAACAGCTGCCGATGATCATTTTTGAAATGGATACAACCGGGAATCTTACCTATGTCAATAAAGCCGGTGTTGACCTGTTCGGTGTTACCGGACAAATTATCGCCGGAGGTATAAATGTACGGCGTTATTTATCCCCGGACAATATCCAGCAGATGGAGCGCGGACTTGCTGCTATTTTGACAGGTTCATCCTCATTGGGAGAAGTTTACTCATTACAGCGTTCCGATGGCACATTTATGAAGGCTATTGTCTTGACATCCCTCATTAAAAAGGAAGGTAAGATTACCGGCTTCCGTGGGATTGTTGTTGATGTCACTGAACGAACAAGGCTCGGTGAAGAACTTGAGGAAACCACAAAACTGCTTACCGGCATTCTGCATGCATCACCTGTAGGTTTTTTCCGGATGGATTCAGCCGGCATTGTCACCTTTGTGAATGAGACATTCACAAAAATTACCGGGATTTGGTTGGAAAAGATCCAAGGTAAACACTGGGGAGATTTCCTCCCGCAGGAAGAACGGGGTCGTGTGATGAGTGAAATTGGTCCGGCAACCCGGGAACACAGAACGTCCGGAGCTGAAGCACGGTACATCCACCCGGATGGAAATGCCTACTGGCTTTTTGCCCAGATCATGCCTCTGATCGATAAGCAGGGGAATCTTGATGGCTGGGTCGGTACCATCACGGATATCACTGACCAGAAACTTATCGGAGAGGCACTCAAGGATAGTGAGGAAAAATATCGTGCACTCACGGAAAACACCGTAGACATTCTCTTCTCTACGGATATGGATGGGATAATTACCTATGTCTCGCCGCAGGTCAACAAATATGGTTTCCTTGTGGAAGAGGTGATCGGGAAATCACTCGGTATTCTCATTCATCCCGGTGATATCCGGCGAGTGGAGAGCACGATGTCTCAGGAACTGGAAAAAGGTGCCCAGTTTGTTTCCCAGTTCAGGATCGTGGACAAATGGGAAACAATCTACTGGTTCGAGGAAAAGAGTTCCCTGCGGCTCGATATATCGGGAAACCCGGTGGGAATTTATGGGATCCTGCGGGATATCACTGAACGAAAACGGGTTGAAGATGCTATCGATATTGCTAATAAAAAACTGAACCTGATGAACCAGATCACCCGGCATGATATTCTCAACACCATCACCGGATTACTGGGGTGTGTCGATATGGCAAAAGCAACGAACTCTCCTGAAGAGCGGGAACTGTTCCTCAATGACATCAAGGATCTCACCCGGGTCATCCAGCGCCATATCACGTTTACCCGGGAGTACCAGGAAGTTGGTGTCCACTTCCCGCAATGGCAGAATATTGATATCATTCTTCACAATGTCCTGCAGAATTTCCAGAAGTCCGGGATCATCTTTTGCATAGAGTTCGAAAAAATTGAGATTTATGCGGATCCTTTACTGGAAAAAGTGTTTTATAACCTCGTTGATAATGCAATCCGGTATGGAGTAACGATCACATCAATTTCGATATATCCCCAGATTTCCGATAAGGGCCTCTCCCTTGTTTTTGAGGATAATGGTGTTGGTGTTGACATCGGACAAAAACTCGAGATCTTTAAACGCGGCGTTGGAAAGAATACCGGCATGGGCCTGTTCCTGACTGCAGAAATTCTGGCTATAACCGGTATAACCATTGAAGAAAACGGAATTTTCGGGAAGGGTGCCCGGTTCGAAATCTGTATCCCGAACGGCACCTGGCGGTTTCCCCGGGATTAAAAAAGGCGGTAAGCATATTATGCAGATACATTCTTAATCATATACAGGGAGCGGGATGTAAATGTCTGGTGAAAAGATCCTTATTGTTGAAGATGATGATATCATTGCACGGGTTGAAGACTGGCGGTTAAAAAACCTTGGCTACATTGTCTGCGGTCGGGCAGTCACCGGTACAGAGGCCGTGGAACTTGTGGCGAAACACAAGCCCGATCTCGTCCTGATGGATATTAACATACAGGGCCCTATCGATGGTATCGAAACAACAAAACTGATTAAAAAAGATTTCAACATTCCCGTTGTTTATGTTACATCCCACTCGGATGGTGCCACGATCGAACGGGCGAAGGATACAAACCCAGAAGGATTTATTATCAAACCTTTCGAGGATAACGATCTTCGCGTCGCCATTTCACTCGCTTTAAAAAAATAAGTATTGCTATCAGATCTGGATAATTGCTGTATCCTTCTTTTTCTGGATCGCTGCCTGAAAATCCTTTACTTTCTGTACGGTGATTCCCGAAGCAGCTGCCACGGTTCCTGCATCCGCCACAAGCAGGGTTGCGGCAGTGGTGATTCCCGCATGGGAGAGTTTTTCAATAACCGTATCAGTGATACCTTTGATCGCAAGCAGTTCTTTTTTGCCTTTTACTATTCTGAGTTTCGGCACCTTTTTGGGTTGTGGTTTGTTGAGGTAGGTGCAGACCATCTCCACATGTCGTTGCACTGTAGCTGGTGAAACACCTGCGAGTTTACTCAAGGCTTCAGGAGTGCGTTCACAGAACATCTCCGGTGTCATTATTCCCGCAGCAAGGTATTTTTTCAGGCTGACTGCGGGAATGCCGATCTCTTTGAGCACCTGGCCATAATACATGAGTTTTGATTCGGTGAGGATCAGTTCAGCCTCGCCATCACTTACCCCTGCTTTTTTCAATGTTGCAGTATCGGTGTGTGCAAGCCCGAACAATTCAGTAATGCCGAGTTCCTTTAAAGACGTAAGGATCTTTGCCGAACTGCGTCCTTTCCGGGGGATAATGCGCTCACGCAGGAATTTGCGGCATTCGGATCGGCGGCGCAGTTTATCGAGTACGGAACTGGCATCGCTGATGAGCTGTTGTGCTGCATCACGAGAAATATCGAGTTTTTTTGCCATCTGTTCGGGTGTGCTGCGTGCAATCTCCGCCACGGTATACACGTGCTTTGCCAGGATTTTTGTCGCGAGCAGATCAGTCATGGATGCGATCTCGGCTAGCGATTCCCTGTTGGAGTTGATCTGGTGGCAGAGCGGACAACCTATATCCCAGGGGCGGGCACCTTTCCGGATAAGACGGACAAAGTTGAGCTGGTGCTTTTCACAGATCTCATCCGTGCGGACGGCAAAACCCCACTGCGCATTGGGAAGGCCGATATTGAAGGTGCATTCGGGATACCGGGAACAGCCGATAAACTGTGCATTGCCCCGCATGTGCTTGATCGCAATAGTGCCGCCGCAGGCCGGGCATTTCCCGAGATTCATCTCTTCGGCAGTCCTGTCGCGGATATCATCGCCGATGATCTGCTCGTTTGCCTCGAGTTGATCGAATGCCTGGTGGAGCATTTTCTGCGATTCCTTGATCACATCTTCCCGGGTCCGGTTGCTCTCCTTGATCTGCTGCATGTGCGATTCGAGCGTCTGGGTCATATCGGGTTTTGTGATCATGTCCGCATGCTGCTCTAAGGATTCGATGACCGCCCTGCCGACAAGTGTAGGGCGTAGCGGGGTGCCTTCCACGTACTTGCGCGACACGAGTTTTGCGATCACTTCATGGCGGGTACTTTTGGTGCCAAGGCCGAGTTCTTCCATCATCTGGATCAGCTTGCTCTGGGTGAACCGTGCCGGTGGCTGGGTCTCTTTCTCATCGAGAGTAATTTTTTTGATAGGAAGATGTTCCCCGGTAACAAATTCCGGCAGGATCATCTCTTTTGCTTCGCTGAACGGGTAGACTGTATGCCAGCCGGGTTCGATGAGCTGCCCTCCGGTTGCTGTGTACTCTTCGCCTCCTGCGACAAAGAGGACTTTTAACGTCTTCCATTGTGCATCGGGAGAGAGTGTGGCAAGGAAGCGGCGGAGCACCAGTTCATAGATCCTGAATGCGTCGTCACCGATCGCCTCGCGGGTAGCCGGGCCGGCCGGGTGGATTGGGGGGTGATCGGTGGAGGATTTCTTCCCCCGCGTTGGAACTGCCCGGCGGTTTGCCATGGTCCATTCCACGTCTTTTTTAAATGGGGAGTTCCGGATATCTTTTAATATTCCATCCAGGTCCAAGGATGGGGGATAGACCGTATTGTCCGTCCTTGGGTAGGAGATATACCCGTTCATGTACAGGTCTTCGGCAATCCGCATTGCATTGGCTGCGGAAAACCCAAGGCGTGCGGCAGCAACGATGTAACTGGTAGTATCAAATGGCGAAGGTGCCCTGTCCTGCTTTGTCCCGGTTTTTATATCGGTGACCACGAGTGGTGCTTTTGTCCGGTCATGGGCGAGTTGCGCTTCGCCTTTTTCATGGAAACGCCCGTGGGTATGCCGGGTTTCAATGGCTTCGCCGCTTTTTTCGGTCAGGAGCGAGATCTGCCAGTATTTCTCCGGGACAAAGGCTTCGATCTCTTTCTCCCTGTCCACGATCATGGTCAATGTTGGGCTCTGTACCCGGCCCACCGAAAGAATATTCTGCCCGCCACGCCGTGCGGCAAGCGAGATGAACCGGGTAAGTGCTGCGCCCCACATGAGATCAATAGACTGCCGGGCCTCTCCTGCTGCAGCAAGGGCAAAATCGAGTTCCGTAGTATGAGAGAAAGCGTGTGTGAGTTCTTGTGCGGTGATCGCAGAGAAACGTGCCCGGTCAACAATAACTTTCGAGTTGACCGCACGGACGAGTTCGTAGGCTTCCTTTCCGATCAATTCCCCTTCGGTATCAAAATCCGTTGCAATGGTGATACGGTCTGCTTTTCGTGCCAGTTTCTGGAGGAGAGAGACGATCTTTCGTTCGGTGGGGATCTTGATCGTTTTTGCATCGATAAGGCTACGAGGTTTGAATTCTTCACTGCGCCAGTTACTGTATCCTGGAACGAAATCGATCTCGACCACGTGCCCCCGTAAACCAACGGTTGTGGTATCGCCGAAACTATACGTCGAAACGCCGGCATCCTTGCTTTCGACTATCCTCTTTCCATGACCGAGGATCTCTGCGATGCGGCGTGCAGAAATGTTCTTTTCAGCAACAATCAGGTGCACGGTGATTACCCCTCCCGCTTTGCTAACGCTTCGGTGAGGAGCCGGTTTAATTCGCCGGGATCTGCTTTTCCTCTTGTCTTTTTCATGACCTGCCCGACAAGGAAGTTAAGTGCCCCTCCCTTTCCTGCCCGGTAATCCTCAAGTGCCTTGGGATTTTCTGTGATGGCTTCTTCGATGGCGGCGAGGATCGCGCTGTTGTCTCCGGTGGTCTTTGCCAGGTTCAGACGCGTGATGATAGCCGCGGGTGTCTCAGTCGGCTCGTCTTTCAGACGCTGGTCGAGCATAACCCGGAGCACTTCGATACCGCTCTTATCGGTGATTGTCCCCTGTTTCAGGATACCGACAAGTTCAGTAATTCCTGCTGCATCCACCCGCTCAAGGCTCATGCTGCGATAATTCAGTTCGCCGATCAGGGTATCTGCAATCCAGGTGGCGGCAAGAGTCGAGAGTCCTTTGGGATCTGCGGCAACAACTTTTTCAAAGAAGTTTGCCAGTTTGAGTTCTCCGGTTAAGGTGCGGGCATGGTTTAAGGAGCAGCCATATTGTGCTATGAACCGTTCCCGGCGTGCATCGGGAAGTTCCGGCAGCACAATACCTGCCACCCAGGACTGCACGTGGAGCGGGCGAAGGTCCGGTTCGGGGAAGTAACGGTAGTCGTGTTCCTGCTCTTTGGAACGGGAGGACTGGGTGATACCTGTAGATTCTATGAAGTGCCGGGTCTCGCGCTCGATCCGCTGGCCCCGCCGGATCATATTCTTCTGACGGGTGACTTCATAGGTAAGGGCCTTTTCCACCCCTTTATATGAACTGATATTCTTGACTTCTACCCGCTCATGGCCTTTGATCGAGATGTTTGCATCCACTCGCAGCGATCCCTCTTTGTCGCTGTCAAAGACGCTGAGGTACTCGAGGGTGGCGCGGAGTTTGTTGAGGAATTTTCGTGCTTCCTTAGGAGAGCGCATATCCGGTTCGGATACTATCTCGATTAACGGGATGCCGGCCCGGTTATAATCCACGAGCGAATACTTGCCCCGCTCGGCATTGCCCATGTGAACGAGCCTGCCCGGGTCCTCTTCGACATGGATACGGGTGAGCTGGATACGCCGTTCTCCGCCTTCGTCACTCTCGATCTCAAGGTAGCCGCCTTCGGCGAGCGGCTTGTCGTACTGGGTGATCTGGTATGCCTTGTCAAGGTCCGGGTAGAAATAATTTTTCCGGGAAAACTCAGATTCGTGGAGAACGGTGCAGTTCAGTGCTTTTGCCACTTTCATTGCATACTCAATTGAACGCTTGTTGAGCACGGGCATTGCGCCGGGAAGCCCGAGACAGACCGGGCAGACATGCGTGTTTGGGCCATCGTCACGGTAATCGGTGGAGCAACCGCAGAAGAGCTTGCTCTTTGTGTCCAGCTGGCAGTGCACTTCGAGCCCGACAATCACCTGGTCTTCTGCCATTTAGTTCACCGCCTGTTCATAAGCAAATGCTGCATCGATCACGCGCTCGTCTTCGAATGGACGTCCCATGATCTGGAGTCCTACGGGCATATTGTCAACTTTTCCGCAAGGAACTGAGATAGCAGGGATGCCGGCAAGATTGGCCGGGACGGTCAGGATATCGGACAGGTACATGGAGAGCGGGTCGCTCTTCTCGCCGAGTCTGAACGCGATGGAGGGCATCGTAGGCCCTGCAATCAGGTCGACTTCGGAAAAGATCCGGGTGAAATCGGCTTTCACATTCTCGCGGGCAACCTGTGCTTTTGCATAGTATTTTCCGTAATATCCTGATGAGAGGGCAAATGTTCCCAGCATGATCCTGCGGCGCACTTCGGTGCCGAAACCGGCCCTGCGGACTTCCTTGTAGGCCTCGTGCCATGACTTCTTGGAATCTGCAGCCGGGCCATACCGCACACCATCGAACCGTGCGAGGTTGGAACTGGCTTCGCAGGTACAGGTGACATAGTATGCGGCAAGCGCAAACTTCATGGAGGGGATACTGCACGGCACCGTTGTTGCACCGAGTTCTTCGAGCCGGCTGATGGCTGTTCTGACAACCCCGGCAACCTTCGGGTCAACACCCTCGCCAAAATATTCTCCGGGGATGCCGATCTTTAATCCTTTTATGTCCGCGACCGGTGTATGGGTGTATGGTCGGTCATAACTGGTAGAATCGTGGCGGTCTTTGCCGGCAATGACTCCCATAAGGGTGGAAACGTCGCTTACCGTTTTTGCCATAGGGCCAATCTGTTCTAAGGAATTTGAGTATGCGATCAGGCCGAAGCGTGAAACCCGACCATAGGTTGGTTTCAGGCCGGTAATCCCACAAAATGCGGCCGGACAGCGGATGGAACCACCGGTATCTGTCCCAAGTGCCATCGGCACCATATTGCTGGCAACCGCTGCGGCACTGCCCCCTGAGGATCCCCCGGGTACACGACCGGTATCGCAGGGGTTAAGGGTGGGGCCAAACGCTGAGTTTTCGGTAGTTGTTCCCATCCCGAACTCGTCCATATTCGTTTTGCCTACGATGGCTGCACCAGCATTCCGGAGCAGTTCAACCGCGTGAGCATCATACGGGGGAATATACCCTTTGAGGATCTTTGAAGCACAGGTAGTCTCGATGCCCCGTGTCGATATATTGTCTTTCATTGCAACAGCAATTCCGGACAGTTTTCCTTTGCCGTAGGGTGCTTTTTTGCAGATCGTAAGAAACGCATGGTACCGGTCATCGGGTTCGAAGGTGAGTTCGTGAGATTCCACTACATCACCCGCGGTGCCTTGATGAACCCGTCTTCCTGTGCAGCTGCGTTTTTCAATACCTCATCCCGGGGAAGGGACGGCTCGACAACATCTTCGCGCATGATATTGGTGAGATCGCGCGTGATGGCGATGTCTCCTTTGACCAGATCGAGCACATCGAAATAGTCAAGAATTGCATTGAACTGGTGCGTAAAAGTGTCCAGTTCTCCGGTATTGATGCCGATATCGGCAAGTTCCGCAATATGTTCCACGTCTTTTTCAGTGACCATGTTCCACCCTGCTTATGTGGTTTATGTAATCTTGCACGGATGTTTTATAACCATTTTTTCGGGCAAGACTTGAGAGTTCCTTTGCAACCCCGCTCCCGTACTGCATGGCTTTCTTCTCGTACCAGGCGAGTTCCGGGCCGATGAAGCGTTCTGCAACCGTTCTTAAGGGAACCTTACGGCGAGTTCCCTGTACTTTTTCCGCAGCCGGGATCTTCCGTGCCGCGCGCACGACCCGCATATCCAGGTACGGCATGGAGAGGTACGTGCCATGCAGGGCAGCGATAGACTGGTCGCGCTCTGCCTGCTGTTCAAGACCGGCAAAGTCCCGGATAAGATCCGCTTCGAGAGTATTGGTCTCAAGATAGCGGGAATATCCTCCGAATATCTCATCCGCTGCCTGTCCGGTGATGATGCGATGGTAGCCGTGTTCGCCGGCCCAGCGCGTGATGAAATACTGGGTGAGGGCAATGCCGGTATTAACCGGGTCTTTCCTGGGAATGGTATCGATGACTAACGGAAGGGCTTCTGCGATCTCAGAACGTGGTATTTCTACCAGGGTGCAGGTCAGAATGAGCGTGTCTGCGGCATGCTGAGCCTGCCGGAGATCGTGCGATCCTGCAAGGCCGACTGCCACGCATTCGCGCCCGGCAAGGTGCGCAACAAGGGTCGAATCTACCCCTCCGGAAAGTGCGGTCACTCCTTCATCGCTGCGGAGTTTTACCGCAGTGACGATTGCATCTTCAAGTGGCATATCCTTAACGTCGGGAATAATCTGCCCGACCATCCCGCTCTCGCAGGTAAGTGTACCTTTGGGGCAGTTGCCCTGCATTACGCCGAAATGGTCCCGGGCCCGGCACCCGTACCCCTGGATAGAGAACTCCCCTCCACAACGGAGTATCTCGCGGGGGTGGTCCCGCAGGATTGTCTCAATATCGATGCGGCTGAGCCGGACTCCATTGAGTTCGATCCAACCGGCCAGTTCAGGTTCACTCATCGGTAACTCATCATTATATGGATGTTCACCTTCAAGAGCTCTTGCGTTTCTCCTCTCTATCTCCAGAGGTTTTTTTTCAGACCTAATCAGGATAAGGAAACATTGGACTATGGGGTATATTCGCCTGGCATGCCTTATGGACCTATAATACGGCAAACCTGCGATTCTTTTTTGACCTAGGCATCTAATACTATAAGGCGCGAGGGTAGCCAAGCTCGGCCAACGGCGCTGGACTTAAGATCCAGTCCCGCAGGGGTTCATGCGTTCGAATCGCATCCCTCGCATAAATTTAACTTTTCGTTATTCTTTTACACAAATCATATCCGTATTCAATCCGTTCTGTGAGCAAGGTGTTCAATGGGAATACCGGTCGTGTAAAAAGAGTGCTATGTTTTTGTAATGAAACAATCGGAGATACGGCTATCCAGAACAAGATGATCAAAAAGGTTAAGGAAAAATAACCCTTCTTCCTGTCTACCATTCCACAGAAGTAAGTGCCTTGACGATTGCATCGGCAAATGCCTGTGAAGCGGCTGGGCCGTTTGCGGTAATTATGCGCCCATCTTTGACTACGGGTGCGTTCGTCAGCACTGCGCCGCCAATCTTCATCTCCCTGAATGATGCGGGGCTTTCGTAATAGGTTGCCTTTTTCCCTTTCAGGATACCTGCACGCGCAAGCACTGCCGGTGCAAGGCATATGGCTGCAACAACCTTTCCGGACTGGTGGAAGAATTTCACAATTGGAGTGAGCAGATCATCATCCCAGAGATGTGTCTGGGAGCCAGATCCTCCGACAATCATCAGACCCTCATATCGTTTCGGATCTACCTCTTCAAAGGAAAGTGTTGCCGTGGTTTTCGCCCCCAGCATTCCTGTACAGGGTCCACGCCGTAGGGAAGCGATATCGAATTCGATACCAGCTTTCTGAAAACTGGCAACAGGAATGGTCAGTTCCTCATCTCTGAATTTTTCCGGTGCTATCGCAATGAGGATCTTCATAGTGTTCGAAATTACTTTTGTGCAGGTAACTGTATTAGCCCTTTGTTTTGCGAATGAACCGGATGTTGCAGGTTTGAAATAACCTGAAAAGGATTGAATTATCTTCCTTTGGAAAAATGCAATGCACCTGGAATAATAAAATCAGAAAATCAGGGTTTTAATCCCTTCGGGTGATCACGGAACCTTATGAACGGGCATCGGTAACCCCTTGCAGGGTGAATCAATCCAGGTTCTGCTCATTGGTTGTTATGATCGCAATGACCCGTCCGATACGACCATCTTTGATCCGCACTTTAATCCCGTGAGGATGCGTCAGGGAGTTGGTGAGGATGTCTTTAACAATGCCGCGGGTCTTCTTTCCACTTTGCTGATCTTCTTTTAAGATTATATCAACCACACAGCCGGGTTGAATAGCCTGACGGTTCCTTCCATTATTTTGGTTTGGCATTATCATGGCAGACTTTCTCTGACTTTTCAGGAATTTTGATGGGCGATTGGATTTATGGCGGAGATCAACAAAAAAATCATGGGGATGATGCTGGGACATTTTTCACGCCCAGGTTGCTTTGAAGCGTACCTTTCATTACTGTCCAGCCATGATTTTCACCAAACATCAGGACACTGATATCTGCATCATATTCATTGAATTGTGGCTCAAAGATCTTCCAGCTGTTCTTTCCGCTCAGGCTGGAAGCGATACTGACCGATGCATTCATCGGTGCCTGGTAATCTGCGTATACCGGAATTACGTACTGGTAACACAGGGGCTCTCCAACGGATTCGGTAGTAACAGCAGGGCAATTCACTTTCTTTATATCCTGAACCGGGCGGAACATCACTCCTCTTTCAACAGGTGTCTGGGTATCGATAACTGTTTTTGAATCCGTGGTTATTGAGAGCCTGATGGTATATGGATGGGAAGAACTGGTTTCTTTCGGGGGTATAATTGCCGGTGTTGTGATCTTTGCAAGTGTTGCTTTTCCGGTATCAAACAAGGTCACTTTCCAATCAGCGGGGCGACCATCAATCTCCTGTGCGCTGTATCGTGCCACAATAGGGGAATTTCCGGCAGGATCTGCCGGAACCGGAATGAAGAATGTCACATTGGTGAGGGGGGAATCTGTGGTGATTGTACAACTATAGTCATACGTGCTGGATAACGATGTCCGGTACGCCTGCTCCACAAATCCTGTATAGGACACACTGGCAACAAATGCTACCAGGAGAACGATAATCAATCCTAAGGTGATCCTGATGATTTTATCCATTTTTTACACAACCCTGTATCCGGCATGTGCACGGATATCTGCTTTTTAAGATCCTCTGAAGTGCTTCTGCCGGAATTATTCTAGGGGAGTATTGAGCTATTCAGATTGAATACCCTTCGCAGAAAAACCAATAAAAATGTGTCCTGTCAGGAGCAAAGATCATCATACCTTTATGGTTGTGAGAAAAAGTGAGTACTATGGCACCCCCTCCAACTCTTGTACTACAGAATGTCACCTTACCTTCAGGGCGTTTAGCGGATATTACCCTTGCCGGCGGGAAAGTTACCCATGTGGGGGCGTATAAGGGTTCTGCGGAACAGTGCGATTGTAAAGGATGTTTTGTGCTCCCTGCCGCTGTTGATATGCACGTGCATATGCGGGGTGGCGTGCAATCGGCCAAAGAGGACTGGGGGAGTGGAAGCATGAGCGCTATTGCAGGTGGAGTTACTGTTGTTGTTGACCAGCCCAATACCATCCCCTCCCTCACCTCGCCACATGCTCTGGCAGAGCGCGTTCAGGATGCAAAGAAACATTCTTACTGTAATTTTGCCATCAACAGCGGGGTAACTCCGGATACCCCTCTGGAAGCCATGTGGGATGCAGGAGCCATGGCATTTGGGGAGACCTTTCATGCCCCTTCCAGTTATGGCGATGCGATTGATGGAGTTGCACTGGAGTCGGCATTGGATCGCATTCAAAAACTGGGCGGGCTTGCAACCATCCATGCCGAACGTATCGGCGCTTCTCCCGATACCGATCTCATATCGCATGGTCTTGTTCGTTCTGCGTTGGGTGAAGCAGAAGCGGTTCATACTGTACAGTTCCTGAATCGCAGTGAATGCCGGCTTCATTTCTGCCATATGAGTTCCGTCCGTTCGATCGATGTAGTTACGGGTTCGGTTGAGGTAACTCCCCACCACCTGTTCCTTTCGCAGGAGCAGTTCGACAAAAATGATACCTTCGGGAAAGTTAATCCCCCTCTCCGAACGGAAATGGAACGAAAAGGGCTCTGGATTCGATGGGGACGAATCGATGTGATAGCATCCGATCATGCTCCCCACACGAAAGAAGATAAAATGCAGGATTTCTCCAGCGCCCCCTCAGGGATTCCGGGGGTCGAAACCATGGTGCCCCTGCTGCTCGCGCAGGTTGTTGCCAAAAAGATCGATCTGGCATCTGTTATTGACAAGACTTCGTATGCCCCCGCCCGGTTGCTGGGAATTCCCCGAGCAGGATTTGATGTCGGGGACCGGGCAGATTTTGCCATATACTCAAAAAAGCCTGAGCTGATACAGGGTGCATCACTGCACAGCAGGTGTGGGTGGACACCCTTTGAAGGACATAAGGCCCTTTTTCCCAAAATGGTGGTGATGAACGGTGCTGTTGCATATCTTGGAGGGGAATTCTTCCGTCAGGAACCAACATGGTTTGCGGGAAAAGGGTTCAATGGTACTCATTGACAAAAAATAGCTGATATCATTCATATCAATTATCAGATTTTATCTCATACCCAAGTGCTAAATATCATAAAACACGATGTATCTGATGCCGATACAGCGCAGCCATAGGTCCCCGGGTGATCGATTGACAAGCGTCTGGATGTGATCCATGGGACAACCCGGTTGCGCGACAGGCATACGCCCGGCAAGGGTTTAAACACAGGTGAAGAACGGCAGCAGCCACTGGTGATCCATGTGCGTTATTGCCGGGCAACATTCTTATCAGTAGTTTAACAATGCCCGATATTTCTGACGCTCTTTCATCAGAGCGAAACGGTACAATCATTTCTATCGATGTTACTGCGGGTGCCAGATCCGCATTGTTTCCTGCAGGTTATAATGAGTGGCGAAAAGCCATCGGCTGCCGGGTTACCGCTCCTGCATTGGAAGGAAAAGCGAACAAAGCCATCGTTACCCTGATTGCCGGATGCCTCGACTTGCCAGTATCTTCAATCAGTATCCAGTCCGGTGCAACGTCGTCACAGAAACGTGTGCTGGTTACTGGTATTGCCAAAAACGATCTTCTTTTACGGCTCACATCGGTCATCAAATGAGGCGACTGCCTTTTAAAAATGATCAATTGAAATTCGCTTTTTATTTACCCGGTCAGGCTGATCAACAGATGTACTGTTGACCAATTCTGGCAGTCGTTTAAAAGCATGCCCTTAAGTAATTTTACATGTTATATATATCTTATACCTATGATCAGGCATTTCATTTATCGCATGATACATGGGGGTGCGTTTACATGTATTCACCGGATACTACCAAGTACCTTATTCACATCAGCCTCACAGCAGAGGGGGTGGTCGAGAAACCCGATGTAGTTGGTGCCATTTTTGGGCAGACTGAAGGGTTACTCGGCGAAGACCTGGATCTGCGGGATCTTCAGAGAACAGGACGTGTCGGACGAATTGACGTCCAGATAACGAGCAAAAAAGGCGAGACAAAGGGAGAGATTCTGATCTCCTCCTCGCTCGACCGTGCGGAAACGGCAATCCTTGCCGCATCGTTAGAGACGATCGACCGCGTAGGTCCCTGCGTAGCGCATGTGGTTGTCGAATCCGTAGAGGATATTCGCGTCAGCAAGCGAAAGAAGATTGTCGAGCGGGCAAAAGTGCTGCTTATCGAGCGGTTTGATGATGGCACTATCGACAGTGATGAGTTGCTGGACGATGTCCGTGAATGTCTCCGTATGGAAAAGATTGGCTCTATTGGCGAAGAGAAAGTTCCTGCAGGTCCCAATGTGATGGAGTCAGATGCGATCATTGTCGTTGAAGGCCGGGCCGATGTATTGAATCTCCTTCGCTATGGTATAAAAAATGCCGTTGCTGTTGAAGGGACCAATATTCCCAAAACCGTTGTTGAGCTCTGCGAGAAAAAGACTGCTACTGCCTTTTTCGATGGAGACCGTGGCGGCGAATTAATCCTGCGGGAGCTCTTGCAGGTCGTTGACATAGATTTTGTTGCTTTCTCCCCCAAGGGAAAAAGTGTCGAGGATATGACCAGAAAAGAGGTCATCAAGACCCTGCGCAACAAGGTGCCGGTGGAATATGTGCGTGACCAGTACTTTGAAGATGCGGCTGAACTTCCGGCTGACCTCCGCATCACACGAGGGGGGGCGGATGAGACGGATGCTGCAGGTAAAAAGGCTCGTCATGCTTCCGCCTCAAAGCGCCCTTCTGACGGCACAAGTGGGCCTCTTACCCTGCGGGACCATATTGACGATGTTAAAGGTCATAGTCTTGCCCGGTTTCTTACCGATGATCTGACCGTTGTGAAAGAACTGCGCCCGGATGAAGTGGAAAAAGCGATAGAAACTCTTGATGGCACTGTCAGTGGTCTGGTTGTTGATCGCCCGGTGGACCAGAAACTGCTGGACCGGCTGGTCTGGAAAGGCCTTTCCTATGTGGCAGCAAAAGATTTCAAGGGTGTTATAAAACGGCCGTTATCAATCCAGTTAATGAAAATGGGTATGTAATGGCCACACAAATTTATTTATCCTGCACAAAACCATGTTACTGTCTGGAGTCATGGCATGCATAAAGAGGAACTGATCAATCTTCACAAAATGCTCGCTGAAGTCAAGGAGTATTTTGAAGAGATCAATCCTGAACTGAAATTTTCCCAATACACTTCATTAAAAATTACTCCTTCCCAGCAGCACAAGAGCAAAATGGAGCACAAGTACGCGATATTTGTACTAGGTACGGAAATTGCCAATGCGATGAAGGAAGTTGATTATACCTCCTCAAGCCGGATATCAGCACGCATGAAAGAACTTGCTGATAAGACGCTCAAAGAGATGGATGACGCTTAATTTTTAGTGCTTTTTTTACGTGCGATTTTATAGTGACCTGCGGAGACCATTCGCCATTTGTCGTTATCATACTGTGAAGAAATGTTAAAATCCCATCCCGGCGGATTATCGCACATGCAGTACTTCACGGATACCGAGAAATCTATCGATCTCAGGGAAGTAAACCAGGCGATTGAGACTGCATTTGCCGATCACGGGAGAGGTCGTGTCCAGATGCCCCCGAAAGTATACGTTACTCTTCCGGAAGGGGATTTCCGGACAATGCCTGCCTATCTCCCGTCTCTCTCTCTTGCCGGGGTAAAGATAGTCAATGTTCATACCGGAAATCCGTCACGCGGACTTCCGACTGTGATGGCCCTTACGGTGATTCTCGATATCGCAACCGGTGAGCCGGTCGCTATTCTCAATGCCACAAAACTCACCAATATGCGTACCGGTGCCGCGGGTGCAGTTGCAGCAAAATACCTGTCTCCCAAAAAGGAGATTGTCCTGGGTCTTATCGGTACCGGCAGGCAGGCTGAAGCACAATACCGTGCAATCTCCAAGGAGCTCGATATCAGTGAGATAAAATGCTGGAGCCGGAATTCCCTGCACGCGGAAAAATTTGCACAGTCAATCACTGATTATGCTGCACGCAGCGTATCGGTGGAAAAAGCCTGTGACTGTGATGTTCTTGTCACTACAACTCCCTCACGCGAACCGGTTATCAAGAGCGAGTGGGTGAAGGATGGAACCCATATCAATGCTATCGGTGCTGACGCACCGGGCAAACAGGAACTCGATCCTCTCCTGCTCAAACGAGGGCGGGTTTTTGTCGATGATATGGTCCAGGCCGTTCATTCCGGGGAAGTAAATGTTCCCATCAGCCGGGGAATTTTCTCTCCGGAAGAAATCGCAGGCACCCTGGGTGAAGTGGTTATCGGGAAGAAACAACGTGAGCGTCCGGACCAGATCACCCTATTCGATTCCACAGGTCTTGCAATCCAGGACCTTGCAATCGCGGCCATCGCAATGCGTAATGGAACGGTAATTGATCTCCCGTTTCTCTGATACTAAAAAAATAAGAAAATTTTATTCTTCAGGTTTTTTCGCGTATTTCTTCCAGACCTGTTCGCGATAGACCGGTCCACTGTTATAGGTGCAGAAGGGGATAAGTGTCCCATCGGGAGTTGCATAATGGATGCAGCACCGCTGGACCCGTTCGATATCATAATTGTACCGGTCCATAAAATGCATGGTACCGATGAACAGTGCGTTCCAGTGGAATTCCCGGAGTGCATCGAAGTTCTGCCCGATCAATGTCTTGCCGATAATCTTCCAGAACTCTGCCGTGCTGCCATTTTCTCCTTTCTGCACGGAGTCGTGCATGTTTTTGACCCCTTCGAGAAGTGCCTTGTATTTATTGATGGTACCGCCTTTCTTGATTGTCTCAGCCATCTGTCCGATGGATTCGAAAAAGCTTTCCACATCAACCATGCGGTTCACCGGAATAATGCCTGCTTCCTGCACAAAGACATAGGTTGCGGCACCACAGTGGGGGTGAGCAGTGAAACGTACCTGTGGTTTACCCGTGTACGCTTCAACCAGATCTGAAAACGGGAGCACACAGGGAATGGGATAAAAATCGTCTTTTTTGATGATACCCTGTGTCTGTTCTTCAATATCGGCCAGAACTTCAGGGATAGTAATGCGGGATTTCCTGATATCGTCATCACTTGCAGCACCGGTAAATGCAACCGGCTGGAAATTGACACCCCGGATAACCGATATGTTGTCAACAGCAAACCTGATAATATCGCCAATCTCATGATCGTTTTTGCCGCGTATAACCGTAGGTACCAGCACGATACCAAGTTTTACCCGCTTCAAATTCTCGACCGCTTTTAAATGAATTGCCAAAAATGGATTTGTTTTTTGGGTAACGCCGTCGAAATGCAGGTATACCGTGTTAAGCCCTGCATCCTTGAGTTCCTTTGCATATTCCGGTTCTTTCGCGAGTCGCACACCATTGGAAGCGATCTGGACCTGGGGAAAGCCAATCTCTCTTGCTTTCCTGATGATCTTCGCCAGATCATTTCTCATGGTTGGTTCTCCCCCGGAAAACTGGACTGCTGGGGCTGGGACCGGCTTCTGGTCTCTTAACATTACCAGCATCTTTACGATCTCATCAAAATCGGGTTCATAGATAAATCCGCAGGCGCGGGCATTTGCAAAACAGAATTCACAGTCCAGATTGCAACGGTTGGTGAGATCAATATTGGCCAGCAGGGTCTGGGAATGATGATTGTTACACAATCCACAGGATGATGGGCAGTTTTCAGAAGGTGCTGTATGCTGGGGATTTGCAACTCCGGTTCCTATGGCATTATACTTATCAAACCGGTGATACATCACAGGATCAGACCAGTAGATATTCCTGAACTTCCCGTGCTCCTTGCACGTTGAAACCAGCCAGATCTTTCCCTCATCTTCTACGATCTCTGCATCAACAACGATATTGCATATGGGGCAAAGACTTCGGGTCTTTTTTATTATCATTAATGTCCACCCGGTACTCACGTAACCAGATATCCCATTGTGAGTTACCTTAATGTTTTTATCTGCTCTTTATTAGAGGTATTGGGAGTGCATCACTATTAGCATCGATTTCTTCATAATACCGTTGCTTTCAGCGGTCTGGATTATGCTTCCTGCGTATATCCCTAATCCGATCGCCGCTCTTCTTGGAGGAGGCACTCCAGTTGATTTTGGAAGGAATTACTCTGATGGACGCAGGATATTTGGGGATGGTAAAACGTTCCGTGGCCTGTTTTTTGGCGTGCTTGCCGGTATAATCACGGGTTTGCTGCTCATGTGGCTCTCTGCGACATATCCCTTAACATTCCTGCCACAACACACCCTGGCATCGATATCACTTCTTGCTCTTGGGGCGTTGTTAGGTGATCTGGGTAAGAGTTTTCTCAAGCGCAGGATGGGAAAAGTGCGGGGTGAAAAGTGGCCGGTTGCAGATCAGCTTGACCTTGTTGCGGGTGCATTTATCTTAATGCTCCTGTTCGATCCCGGGTGGCTTTTTGCATACATTACCCTACCCATTCTTATCATCATCCTGATCCTAACCATTATTCTTCACCGGGCAGTCAATATTATCGGATATATAATGGGAGTCAAGGAGGTACCATGGTGAATTCTGTAGCAGATCTTCTCATACAGTACAAGGCAATTGAAATAGGAGATTTTACCCTTGCGAGCGGTGCAAAAAGCACCTACTATATTGATGTGAAAACTGCAGTTACGCATCCCGATCTGCTTACGATTATTGCAAAACTTATTGCACAATCGCATGAATTCGAGGTTGTTGCCGGCGTTGCTGTCGGGGGTGTTCCACTTGCGGTTGCAACGGCACTCTCAGCAAAAAAGCCCTATGCGATCATCCGGGCCGCAGAGAAAAGTCATGGAAAGAAAGAGATGATCATCGGGAACGTCCGGAATAAACGGGTCCTCCTGGTTGAAGATGTGACAACCTCCGGCGGGTCCGCGCTGTACGGTATTGAAACCCTTCGCGCAGCAGGGGCGCACGCGGACCGTGTCGTTACTGTTGTAGACCGGGAACAGGGGGCTGAAGCGATGCTCACTAAAAAAGGTATTGAGTTCCTGCCGCTCGTCCGGGTGAGCGAACTGTTAAAAGAGAAGCAATTTTTACCGTAAACGTACATTAGAGATGGATATGAAGATCCTTGTTGTGGGCGGGGGAGGAAGGGAGCATGCAATAGCATCTGCACTCGCCCGCAACCGAAAAACTGTAATATATTCTGTGATGGCAAAGAAAAATCCGGGGATCTCAAAACTCGCAGAAAAGGTCCTGCTCTGCAGGGAAACAGACATACCCCGCATTATAGCCTTCGCACTGGAGAACGGTATCGAATATGCTTTTATCGGTCCCGAAGCCCCGCTTGAGGCCGGTATTGTTGATGCATTGGAAGCTGCCGGTATAGCCTGTGTAGGTCCCTCCAGGGCCGCTGCACGGATTGAGACAGACAAAGGATTCTGCCGCGGGCTGATGGAACAGCACCAGATTGAGGGGTGCCCGAAGTATAGGCTCTGCCAGAACAGCAGCGAAGCGATCGCGTTTATCAATGGCCACGATGGCGATCTGGTCATAAAACCGGTCGGGCTCACCGGAGGAAAGGGCGTAAAGATCATGGGCGAACAGGTGGACCGGGCAGGTGCAATCGCCTATGCAGGGCAGATCAAGGGGGAGATCATTCTCGAAGAGCGTCTTATAGGGGAGGAATTCACGCTTCAGGCCTTTGTCGATGGAATCTCCCTTATACCTATGCCTCTTGTTCAGGATCACAAGCGGGCATTTGACGGGGACACCGGACCTAACACCGGTGGCATGGGTTCGTATACTATGCCTGACCATATGCTGCCCTTTGTAACAAACGCAGATTATAAAAAGGCGTTTAATATTATGCAGGCAACTGTTGAAGCACTGGCGAGAACCGGAACTTCCTATAAAGGCATCCTTTACGGTCAGTTCATGAACACTGCAAAAGGCCCGAAAGTGATAGAATTCAATGCCCGGTTCGGCGATCCCGAAGCAATGAATGTCCTGTCACTGCTCACCTCAGACCTGTCGGAAATCATGGTGAACATTGCACGCGGGACGCTCAGCCCTGCCCATGTCACGTTCGAAAAGAAAGCAACGGTCTGCAAATACCTGGTACCGGAAGGTTATCCCGATGCCCCTCATGCCGGGGACTTGCTCCATGTAGGTGATACAGACGGGGCAATCACCTATTATGCAAATGTCGAAGAACGTGATGGGTCGCTGGTCACCCTGACTTCCCGCACTCTGGCGTTTATAGGAATTGGCTCTACGTTGGAAGATGCCGAACGTATTGCAGAGCATGCAGCAGCATCCGTCAAGGGTTGTGTGAGATACCGGAAAGACATCGGAACAGAGAACTTACTCAGCCAGCGTATCGCACACATGAAGGAGTTACGATGAATAAGGATTTTCTATCAATTCTGGATATCAGCAAAACCGAGCTGGAGCAGATACTATCTGAAGCAAAACATCTCAAGACGTTGAAGAAACAGGGAGTGGTTCACGACGTCCTCCGCGGGAAAAATCTCGCTATGATCTTTGAGAAGTCATCTACCCGGACCCATATCTCGTTTGAAGTGGGTATGAACGAACTGGGTGGCCACGCATTGTTTTTGAATGCCCGGGATATGCAGATCTGGCGGGGCGAGGAGATACGGGACACTGCACGGGCAGCATCCCGTTATGTATCCGGCATAATGATCAGGGCCTATAAACACAGCACCATCGAAGAATTTGCCCGGTTTGCAACCATTCCTGTCATAAATGGTCTCTCTGATCTTGAGCATCCCTGCCAGTTACTTGCAGATATTATGACCATGGAGGAGCATTTCGGCTCAACGCAGGATCTGCGTGTAGCCTGGGTTGGCGATGGGAATAATGTCTGCAATTCACTGATCCTCTCCACGGTACTCACCGGGTATTCTGTTACCGTGGCGACTCCGGATGGGTACGAACCCTCAGCAGATATCGTGACAAAAGCACGCGCACTTGGCGGAAAAGTGAACCTGGTGAAAAGTCCCGAGCAGGCAGTAAAAGATGCACACATCATTGTTACGGATACATGGGTATCTATGGGTGATGACGCAGAACGGGAAGAACGCTTAAAGGTTTTTTCCCCCTATACCGTAGACGCCGGCCTCATGCGACATGCATCACCGGATGCACGGGTGCTGCACTGTCTTCCTGCACACCGGGGCGAGGAGATTGCTGATGAAGTGATGGAAGGCGGCCAGAGTCTGGTGTGGGATGAGGCCGAAAACCGGCTGCATGCACAGAAAGCATTGCTTGTGCGTCTGCTGAAAAAATAAAAAATAACTTTAAAAAAATCGTTTACTTTTCAGCAATGAATTTGTTAAGTTCATCGCGCATATAGGTCTCAACTTTTTGCAAGACCTCAAATTTACCCCGGAATGCGAGCAGATCGCGTTCTTCTCCATCCATATTGGCAAATTTGATCCTCTCTCTTCTGTCAACAACTTCCACGTCGAATTTGTTCGAGATATCCAGGATAATCTTCTGAGGTACACCCGGGGGAATAACGATATCGAATAATTGTTCTTCTTCGGACAAGTCTTTCACCTGATTCACTTTCCTATTTTGATTCGCCGGCTCATAATACATGGGCCCCCACGTACGCCCCCGATCGGGTTTTTGGGCTTTCCCAGCGAGTTCATACAACGGCCCATAAGTGCCGCGCCTCGTGCAAGACCGTCATCTACGAATACGAGGTGATCCCGGGGATCATCATAGAGATTACGTTCTGTGATCCCATCGAGAATATATTCCGGTTTTCTTCCGGAGATTGCTGCCCTGCCGGTAAATCCAATTGAGGAATTCCCTGGAACGAGTTTTTGTTCGACAGCTACGTCTATCAGGCGCAGAGCCATTTTTGCGCAGACCCGGTCAATGACTTCGTTGAGGGTTGCGAGGTTGTGGTTTTTATGGATCTCTTTTCCAATCTCCATCAGTTTATCGAGATCGCTGCTGTTTTCCCCACAGTCACAGCCTATCATGGCAATGCCGGACTCAAGTGCCAGCTTTGCATTGACCGGAACCCTGCCAAACCGGTCTCGTTCTGCTGGTACAATCCGGATGTCTATATGCTCGTGGCACCGGTTTACAAAATCATCGATGACCCTGCGGTTCCCACCGCCAAAGAGCCCTCCGGTAACACTGTGCTCGCCAAAAATATCAAGGGCCGTGCCGGTCCGCTGTTGCACAAGACCGGTTCCCCGGACAATTGCGTCAGGAATCGCGCCGGCAAGCCCGCAGAAGTTACCCACCGTTTTTGCAAACGGATTTGGATCATCTGCGCTCACATCACTGGTAATCCTGCCGTCAAGCGTTGTACCGAAATCCACTGAAACGCAGGGGTTACGGAAATCAACCGGTGTCCATTTTGCACCCTCTTTGATCCCCGCCATTGCCAGTTCGCCCTCCATCTCGTTTGCTACCATCTCCACACCGGTTGAGCCCACCGGGGGAATGACTCCTGCTACCGCCCCGACAAAGACAACCTTGTCTGCAAAACTGAACGGCTGGAGTTTCTGCGGCTGGTTCTCTTTTGACATGGGGGGTGTCATTTTGCGGGGCGGGACCCCTGCGACAAGACAGCCATTTGCGAGTGCAATGACAAAATCGCCAATCTGATCCGGCGACTCCATTTCCGCCACAACCCCGGTACTCCGGACAACGAAATCCAGTTCTTTGAGAATATCGAGATGGGCATCTTTATGGCACTGGATCAGGGTGTCCCGGACGAGTTCGGTTACTGCTTCCCGGGTCAGTTCGGTCCCGTCAAGGGTTGCCCCGAAGATGGTTTCCCCGGGTTTCGGGGGGCGGATGTCGCGGCTCATGCTGACTGTTTTGTGGATAACATAGGACATGCCGGTTTCGAGATTAACGCCAGTCAGGATACATTTTGTTGTTGTGTTTCCCATTTCTACGGAAGCAACAATAAAATAAGGCTTATTCTTGTATTCAGGAAATTGCATGCCTGCGCCGTGAGTTATTGAAGGTGGAGGCGGACTTTCAACGATATAGGGATTTGGTTTTATAAAGCGGGAAAAAAAACCGGCGCACATGGTGATCGAGTCTTCAATGCGTCAATCCTTATAATTTTCTATTTTGGTTCAGGTGTTCGACGCAGCTAGCCAGACACATGATTTCCGGAATTCAGGTACTTGATTGCATTGGACAAAAACCAATAACTGTCTAAAAATATTTTCAATTGACCCGTGTATCACAGTGTATGGAAGATACACTCCAGAGAATAAAAAAAAATTACTTTTTGGATTTTGTGTTCTTTCTTGTTTTTCTGGCATGGACCATGCGTGCCTGGATGCCAAAATACTGGGAGACCCCGATTGCATGGCACTGGTCGAGAGATGTACTGTCAAACGAAACTAAATCCTCTGAATAGATAGCATCCGGTGAGCTGCGCCCGAGTACCCGTACCGCACCCTTGTAAATTTCGAGGTCCACCTTGCCATTCACCCGTTCCTGGGTGGTATCAATAAATGCATTCAGTGCAGCATACAGGGGTTCATATACCAGACCTTTGTAGGCCAGTTCCGACCACTTGTCATCCACCATGCGCTTGAATACCAGTTCCTGCCGGGTGAGGACAAGCGCTTCAAGATCGTGGTGTGCAGTAAGAATTACCGTTGCAGCCGGGTGCTCATAATTCTCCCGGGCTTTAATCCCGAGGATGCGATCCTCAATCAGGTCATTGCGGCCGATCCCGTGTTTTCCTGCAAGGATATTCAGCCGCTGGATCAGGTCATAGCCCTGCATTTTTTTGCCGTTAATGGCAACCGGAATACCGCCTTTAAACTCCAGGGTGATTTTTTCCGGCTTATCCGGTGCATTTACCGGAGAAACCGTCCAGAGATAGATCTCTTCAGGCGGGTGGAATGCGGGATCTTCCAGTTTGCCGCCCTCAATACTCCGGCTCCAGCAGTTTTCATCCATGCTCCATGGTTTATCTTTTTTTACCGGCACCGGAATCTTATGCTTTTTTGCATAATCGATCTCCCAGTCCCGTGTCAGGTTGAGTTCACGGATGGGCGCGACGACTTCGAGACCCGCGCTGCGGATGATAAAGTCAAACCTGAGCTGGTCATTGCCTTTGCCGGTGCATCCATGCCCGATTGCTGTTGCACCTTCTTTGCGGGCAATCTTGACGACTTCCTCTGCGATCAGGGGCCGGGCAAGGGAAGTCCCCATCGGGTAGCCTTCATAGGAGCCATTCGCTTTAATCGCCGGGAAGATATGGTTATTCACAAATGCTTCGCGGGCATCAATGGTGTAATGTTTATCAGCGAGTTTCTTCCCTTTTTGCGTGGCGACATCGATCTCTTCATCCCGCTGCCCAACATTCACGGCAACGGTGATGACACGATCGTAATTATATCGTTCCTTTAACAGGGGGATACAGATGGAGGTGTCAAGCCCTCCGGAATATGCAAGAACAATAGAACCTTTTCCCATAATGAATACACCTTTTTTACTAATCGTAATATAGTGTTTTGATGTTTTTCCCTTATATGTTAAGGGCATAATGTCACGAAAACCTGATGTTCCAGAGAAAAAAATCCCTTTACAGCAGATTCAGAAACTAAAAAAAAGTTGTTCAGGTTTTTACCTGAACCTAGGTATCGTTGGGAATTAGGCCGTTACGTAAATGATTCCTGGTGTTTGAGGCTGGAAGTTAGTCGTGTAATCATACGCGCCTACTTTATCAAAGGTGACTTCGATGGTCTTGCCGTAAGGGATCGAAACCTCTTTCAGGCCATTTAACCATGCTCCGTCAGTGGGATCGGTTGCCAGTACACCATGAGGCCTGAGTGAATCCATGTTTGCCCAGAGAACTTTAGTGCCAACTTTTACATATATCGTTGTATCCGGGGTAATTGTCATATCCTGGTTAAAGGTGATTGTAAATGTTGGCACTGGGGTTGCGGTCGGGGTTACCGTTGGCGCTGCAGTCTTGTTTACAACAACAACTACAATTTCCTTGGTCGGTTCGGCGGTTGGGGGTACTGTGGTTACAACCGTGGTTGGGACTGCAGTCGGTACTGGGGTGGCTACAGGTGCCGCTGGCTGGGATGTGCATCCCGCGAGCAGGATTCCGATGAACAGAATCGCAAGTACAACAAGAAGTTTCTTCATGCATCTTTTTTTGTTATTTCGGTATATAAGGATATTCAATCATTTTGCATGATTATTGCATCTTACCCAACGAGATCTCTGGATCCGGTGTGCTGCGCAAAATCTTAAAAAAGGAAATATTTGCGTTTTTTCGTCGATATTACTTCAGATAATGGCTGATTGGCTCAAGTGTCATTTTCTCGCGCTTGATCGCATCAATGGCCAGTGCAGCTGCACGCGCTGCCTGAAGGGTGGTAATATAGGGTATTGAGTAATCCACTGCCGCACGCATGATCTGGTAATGATCCTCCCGTGACTGGCGGTCCTGTGGGGTGTTGATGATGAGACGTATCTCCCCGTGCCGCATCATATCCAGCACATTGGGAGAACCTTCCTGCACTTTTCTGACCAGATGCGCCTCAATACCCGCATCGTGGAGGTAATCCACCGTCCCTTCAGTGCCGTAGAGGGTGAGCCCGAGATCACGCAGCTGCCGTGCGATTGGTGTTGCCTCTTCTTTCTGCTCGATATTTACCGATATGAATATATTGCCTTTCAGGGGGAGTTCATTGTCGGCAGAGATACAGGCCTTGTAAAAAGCAAGTCCGAAATCATAATCAATACCCATCACTTCGCCGGTACTCTTCATTTCAGGGCCGAGGACTGTATCAACACCTGCGAGCTTGTTGAACGGCAGCAGGACCTCTTTGACTGCGACATGTTTGATCTCCCGTTCTTTATGGCCAAGATCGCGCAGTTTCCTGCCAACCATGACTTTTGCTGCAATTTTCGCTACCGGGAGCCCGGTGGCTTTTGAAACGAACGGTACGGTGCGGCTTGCCCGGGGGTTGGCCTCAAGGATATAGACCACGTTGTCTTTTACCGCAAGCTGGAGATTTACCAGCCCGATTACCCCAAGACCCAAGGCGATCTTGCGGGTGTAATCCCGGACGGTGTCAATAACGCTGGCTGGCAGTGACTGTGTCGGGATCACGCAGGCTGAATCACCTGAATGGATCCCTGCCTGTTCAATGTGTTCCATAATCCCGCCAATGAGCACTTCTTCTCCATCGCAGACAGCATCGACATCGAGTTCAATGGCATTCTGAAGGTAGGAATCGATGAGAACCGGATGGTTCTTTGCAACCCGGACCGCTTCTTTGATGTAGGATTCAAATTCAACGGCATTGTGGGCGATCTCCATTGCCCTGCCCCCAAGCACAAATGAAGGCCGGACAAGCACAGGAAAACCTATCTTTTCTGCTTTCTCGAGTGCTTCTGCTTCGGAATATGCAGACGCGTTAGCCGGGCTGGGGATTTTGAGTTTATTTAACAGGACACTGAACCGGTCGCGATCCTCGGCAATATCCATCGCATCCGGACTCGTACCCAGAATCCTGGTTTTAAGGCCGAGGCGTTTGATTTCCTGCTCAATAGGTACTGCAAGGTTGACAGCATTCTGCCCACCGAACTGTACCATAACGCCATAATAATTGTCTTTCCTGAGAATATTGACAACATCTTCGAGCTGCATCGGCTCAAAGAAGAGCCGGTCTGAGGTATCGAAATCCGTAGAGACGGTTTCTGGATTATTATTGACGATGTGGACTTCCACGCCTTCTTCCCGCAGGGACTGGACCGCATGCACCGTGCAGTAATCAAACTCGATTCCCTGGCCGATACGGATTGGCCCGGATCCAAGGATGAGCACTTTCTGGCGATCGCTGGGAACGATCTCGCAGTCACTTTCATACGTGGAGTAGAAATAGGGGGTGCTTGCCGGGAACTCGGCTGCACAGGTGTCTACCATCTTGTACGAAGGGAGGCCTGCAATCTTTTCAACCTGGTCCACATTCATCCCGGTAATTTTTGCGATCTCCGCATTCGAAAACCCGAGTATCTTTGCTGACCGGATATCTGCCGGTTCAGCATGAGCTGCGAGATGTTTTTCACAATCTATGATATTTTTGATCTTCTCTAAAAAGAACGGGATAATGGAGGTGAGTTGCGCGATCTCGTCAAGGGTAAAATCCAGTCGGAAGGCATCGAAGAGACAATGGAACCGCTCATCGGTCGGGCGTGACAGGATCATCCGGACCTCACTGGGGCTTGTATGGACTTGAACATCGGTGTCGATCGACCGCTTCGCTTTCATGAACGCTTCTTCCAGGGTGCGCCCGATTGCCATCACCTCTCCGGTGCTCTTCATGGAAGTGCCAAGTGTACGGTCAGCGCCTTTGAACTTGTCAAACGGCCAGCGGGGAACCTTGACTACGATATAATCAATAGTTGGTTCAAAAGATGCCGGGGTGCATCCGGTAACGGTGTTCATGATCTCGTCGAGCCGCATGCCAATGGCGATCTTTGCTGCCACCCGTGCAATGGGATAGCCGGTTGCTTTTGAGGCAAGGGCCGATGACCGGGAAACCCGCGGGTTCACTTCAATCACCCGGTAATCGCCCTCCCAGAATGCGAACTGGACATTGCAGCCACCCTGCACATCCAGCGCCCGGATGATGTGGATTGCTGCGCTTCGCATCATCTGGAATTCGTCATCGCGCAGGGTAAGGATCGGAGCAACAACCACACTCTCTCCTGTGTGGATGCCCATCGGGTCTACATTCTCCATCCCGCAGACAATAATGCAGGTGTCTGCGGCATCGCGCATCACCTCGAACTCGATCTCCTTCCAGCCCATCACGCTCTCTTCAATGAGCACCTGGTGGATGCGGGAGCGGGAGAGCCCTAGTTCAACGATCCGGGTCAGTTCCTCCCGGGTACGGGCGATACCTCCGCCTGCCCCTCCGAGGGTATATGCTGGCCGCACAACGGCCGGAAGACCGATCTCGGCGATGGCTTCCTCAATCTGCGTGAGGGTGTTGAGTACCATACTTTTCGGTACCGGCTCACCGATACTGATCATGAGATCGCGGAACTTCTGCCGGTCTTCCCCTTTGTAGATTGCTTCAAGCGGGGTTCCGAGAATTTCTACATCTTTGAGTGCGCCCATTTCGGCGAGTTCGACCGTGAGGTTCAGGCCGGTCTGGCCTCCCATCCCAGAAAGGATCCCGTCGGGTTTCTCTTTCTCTATGATCTTTGCGATAATGTCTGCCCTGAGTGGTTCGATATAAATCTCATCGGCCATATCCGGATCAGTCATGATCGTTGCCGGATTGGAGTTGACCAGTACGACTTTGACGCCCTCTTCCCGCAAAGAACGGCATGCCTGCGAGCCCGAGAAATCGAACTCCGCTGCCTGCCCGATCTGGATAGGTCCCGATCCTATCAGGAGCACCTTTTTGATATCTGTCCGCTTAGGCATCAGGAAATCCCCCGGTACAGTGCATCAAAGAAATGCGCCTCGGTATCGCGTGGTCCCCCGTGTGCCTCCGGGTGAAACTGGACGGTGGTCAGTTTGAGGTCCTTGTTCTCGAATCCTTCGACCGTCCCGTCGTTGACATTGGTGTAGGTAATTTTGCAGCCTTCAGGGAGCGAGTCTTCATCGACAGCAAATCCATGGTTCTGAGTGGTGATGAAGATCCTCCCGTCCTTAAACCTGACCGGCTGGTTTGCGCCGCGGTGACCGAACTTGAGCTTGTAGGTATCACCACCTATGGCGAGTGCCGAAACCTGGTTGCCCATGCAGATCCCAAAGATGGGGAGTTGCCCGAGCAGTTCCCGGATACAACGGATCGCATGCGTGGCCTGCTTGGGATCCCCGGGCCCGTTGCTCACAAAGAGCGCATCCGGCTTGCAGGCAAGCACCTGTTCCGATGTTACGTCATGGGGGAACACGTGGATGTCACCCCCGCGCTTTGCAAGGCTGGTGATCATATTCTTTTTTATCCCGAGATCGATCACTGCGATGCGTTTACCTTTCCCCTCGATGCGGTACGGTTGTTTGCAGGATACTTCGGGAATGGGAACAATATCGGTAATCTGGGGAGTCCGTTTTGCAAGGCTTACTGCATAGTCCCCATCATCGCTTCCGACAACGAGTGCAGCACGCATGGTTCCATGGACGCGGGTTTTGATCGTAAGGGCACGGGTGTCAACACCACTCATGCCGAGAAGGTGGTTCTCTTCAAAATAGGATCTGATGGACGGGCTGGCGGCGGGTTTTTCACAGATCTCTTTTGCAATGCAGCCAAGGGCACAGACTTTTTCATTCTGAAAATTCTGTGTATCAACACCGTAATTACCGATCTGCGGGAAGGTGAACATGAGGATCTGGCCAAAATAGCTCGGATCCGTGAGAGATTCCATGTACCCGGTCATCTGCGTATTGAACACGAGTTCCCCGGAACACTCTCCTTCAACACCAAACCCTTCCCCGATAAAAAACTGCCCGTCTTCGAGACCCAGAACCGCCTTCATGATTTCCATATATTATGCGCCTGAGTAGTTATTAACGATAGTGCAGATGACAACAGTCAGTCACCGAAACTTCTTTTGATAAGTGAATTTGTCATCGTGATCCATGCCCGGGGATCTATCTCCAGCATAATTATTCCGGATACCTGTCAGCCAGAAAACCAGGTTCATCTGGATACTCGGTTTACAATTTTCTGTGTCATCAACGATACAGATAAAAAGCACAAGTGTTGATATTCACTTGTCGCTAAAAAAACAGAGGTGAACAATCATGGGAACTCAAGGAAGGAAAATTGTTGATACCGATGTTGACGAGCTGGTTAAGCTCCTGAACAAGGCTTTTTCTGATGAATGGCTAGCATACTACCAGTACTGGGTTGGTTCTAAGGTAGTACGTGGTCCCAACAAGGAGGCAGTTATTGCTGAACTCACCCTCCACGCAACCGAAGAACTCGGGCATGCGGTCCTGCTCACGACCCGGATTATCCAACTCGGTGGAACTCCGGTTACCAATCCCCAGCAATGGTTCAAACTCACCAACTGCGGATATGATGCACCTGACGATCCGTTTATCATCAAGGTGCTGGAACAGAATATCAAGGGCGAGCAGTGCGCCATCAAGACTTACAACAGCCTGCTGAAAAAGACCCGGGACAAAGATCCGGTTACCTACAACATCGTTCTGGGCATCCTCCAGATGGAAGTCGAGCATGAAGAAGATCTTCAGGCACTGCTCGAAGATGTCAACATCATTATGAAAAACAAATAAATTTTACCTCTTTTTTAAGAAGTATTTTTTCGTAAAACTTCCGGAAACCTGATTCGGGGAGAATTTGAGGTAAAATTGCTTTTTTTATCTGATGGGGATCACCCGGAAAACAAGGTCTCCGTTATACACGTGATGAAGCCTGATCTCATCCCAACCTCATTTTTAAATACTATTTACCGCTATTTCCCTTTAGTGAATGGAGACTTTTTGTATGAGTATTGAACACGTGAGCGGGAAAAAGAAAGGAACGGTGATGCTCTACGCACTGAGCACCTGTGGGTGGTGCAATAAGACCAAGGAGCTCCTGCGTGAGCTTGGCATTGAATTCGATTACACGTATGTCGATCTCCTTGAAGGAAAAGAGCAGGATGAGGCCATGAATATTGTCGAGCGTTTTAATCCTTCAGGCTCGTTTCCTACCCTTGTTATCAATGAGAAAAAATGTATTGTAGGATTCAAAGAGCAGGAAATACGGCAGGAGTTCCGATAAATGCCACTTATTGAGATCAAACCAGAAGATGTGGAAGCGACCTACCAAATCCTGCAGAAAGAGGCAAAAGAGGGAGGTTACCTGCTGAATCCGGATGCAGAGTTCACCAAAAATCTCATTACCGGTCTTATGAAAAATGAGCGGCGGTACGGGTATCGTGCCTGCCCGTGCCGGCTCGCTTCCGGAAAAAAGGCAGAGGATCTCGACATCATCTGTCCCTGCGATTACCGGGATCCGGATCTCAATGCATTCGATACCTGTTACTGCGCTCTCTATGTAAGTGACGATATTGCAAACGGCAGGAAAAAAATACAACCCGTTCCCGAACGCCGCCCGCCACGCTCTGTCCGGGCAAAAACCGCTGCTACCCATACGGTCCCCCTCGCAAAAGTCCCTGCCCCCGTTCTTTCATTTCCGGTATGGCGCTGTAAAGTGTGCGGCTACCTTTGTGCGCGGGATCAACCCCCGGAGATCTGCCCGATCTGCAAAGTAACGAAAGACCGGTTCGAACGGTTCATGTAACCCCCATTTTTACAAAAATCCAGATCATTTTTTGCAGTTTCCCAATCCTCATATAATGCCGCTTCCCAATAGTACCCCTATGGCAGGCCCCATAACAATCGAGATTATTGGTCTGAAAGATTCTGAATGCTGCCCGTTTCCCTGCGATGAGAACCGGACCTGTGGACTTTCTGACTGTTATCCAACAGGCAAGCTTACCGCAGCATTCGATGCACTGGCAGCAGAACTCAAAAAAGAGTATGGCGACCGGGTGGAGCTGAAACTCACGCTGGTTGATGGCGGTGTACCGGATTATGTGAAGAAAATTGTCGAGACCGATTTCCCGCCATTACCCATCGTTATGGTGAATGGGAAACTCACCCGTATCGGGCGTATAGTTCTTGACCGGATAAAAAAAGAGATTGATGCTGTTTGCTGACGTTCAGGTAACCCGGGTCAGTGCTCCGTTTCCGAGATCATAGTAGAGCCCGTGTACCTGTATCCTCTTCTCATCAACCGCTTTTTTCAGCAGTGGGTAAGTATAGAGGTGTTCGATCTGGAGCCTCACGTTCTCTTGTTCAATCTGGCGGTACCTCTCCTCCTTTTCAAGCACGGTTGTCGGTGGCGTGATCTTTTTGTCCACCCGCTCTTTTGCCTCGCGGGCATTGTTCAGCCAGAGTGGTATGTACGAATCAGTACTCTCTTTGTCGAGTGCCCGGATTGCACCGCAGTTCGAGTGCCCGCAGATGACTACATCCTCAACCTTGAGGTGAACAACGGCATACTCAAGCACGGTAGCAAAATTCCAGTCATGGATCGGCACGATATTGCCGATATTTCTCTGGATGAACAGTTCTCCCGCCCGTGCCTGGGTGATATGCCCGGTCTGGAGCCGGGAGTCCGAGCACCCTATCCATAATGTTGTCGGATGCTGACTCGATGCCAGCTCGCGGTAGTAATCGATATTCGGGGTAAAATCAGATTCCCTGAACTTAAAATTTCCCAGCAATAATTTGTCTATCATTATCCTGCATTCACCTCATATGGGGCAACTCCCGCTTACACACCTCAGGGAGCGCCGTAATGCTCACTCTATGGGAAATCAGTTAAATTTTGTGTTTTATGTCCGTTACCCATAATTCTGGGTTGAGAAAATTATGTTCCCGTTTCATCATTTGCTGACGGGGTGTCCTGAAATGCAGTACGCGCATTATCGGAATTATCGCATTAAATCGCCCCAATCTCATATCGGGGCCCGAATAATGAGAAAATTTTCTCTTTCAATGCTTCCCCGGAATCGCAGGAACCGGAAAAATTAAAATGCAATTGTTTTATATTAAAAATACGCGATGCCTTTATCGTAGTGAAATGGTAACATAAAGAAATCGACATCCAAACGATGATCTGAATGGACAATTACCCTTATCATATCAATACCCGAATAACTGGTTTTATGGAGGTGCTGTATACCGATCGTTTCTCCGTATGCTGAACCGGAACCGTTCAGCGAGGATCAGACGCTTCTTACCCTGTATACGCTTGCCGGTGAAGAGAGCGGAGGGTTCGTAACATTCCGCCCTCATTTTTTTGTTGAGATTGGAAAAGCCCTGTTCTCTCCAGGTGCTGTGGCTTCGCCGGTGCAGTTTATCGGTGCGGTGAATGTCCGGGAGCTCTCCCCCGCAGAGCTCGTCCGTGCTGAACGTGAACTCTGGACCCACTATCACAATCAGACTGCCGACCGGAACAATGACCGGCTCTTTGCTGCCTTTGCGGGTACCAAACTTATTGGAGTGGCACGGTGTTCACGCCATCCGGATGGACTTGAAGTTGATGCGGTCTATGTCCTGGATGAATACCGGCGCCGCGGGTTTGCCCGTTCGGTTATGATCCTTCTTATAGAAGAGTGCGGCAGGCAGGAAACGCTCTTCATGCACTCGAAGACCGAACTGGTGGATTTCTATGGGAGCCTGGGTTTTTATCCCATCGCAGAAATTGATCTGCCAAAAACAATCCGGGACAGGTTTGATTTCTGCATGGGAAATCTCAAGGGAATTGATGTATGCCCGATGAAACGTGATCCTGCGTCTCTTCCGGCAAAATTGAATACCTGATGGTGCAGAGGATGAACGATCAATCCTTAATTAATCCGGAATCCGGGGAAAAAATGGGCATTCTTCCCGGTTTAACTCAGTTATCAGACCTGTGCAGAATCGGATCAGGGAGAGCGAAACATGATTGCTGAACTGTTCTCCCTAACCATCATCGTGCTTCTTGCCGGCACTATCTTTCCCCTTCTCTTAGCCTCGTCAGACCGGAGATCCGTACGCACGATTTCCCTGTCCTGCGTAATCATCGCATCCCTTCTGCTGGCGTGCTTTTCCCTTCTGACCCTGCTCTCCGGCAGAACAGAACATTTAACGCTCTACCAACCCCTCCCCGGGTTCTCCTTCTCGTTTGTTATCGATCGGCTCGCTTCATTTTTCCTGCTTATCATTGCGGTCGTATCGGCGTGTGTTTCCCTCTACTTTACTGAATATATCGAGCATATGGACGGGCAGTCCCGCAGGAACCTGCTCTGCGGTTGTACCAGTCTCTTTATTCTCGCAATGGTGCTTGTCGTTGCCTCGGCAAACACGCTCTCGTTCTTCTTTTCCTGGGAACTGATGGCGGTGAGTTCATTCTTCCTCGTCATGTACGAGTATTCGCAACCTGAATCAAGGAAAGCAGGGATCTTTTATTTTTTGCTGACCCAGTTGTCATCCCTGTTTATCCTGCTGGGAATAATTACGCTCTTCATCCAGACGGGTTCGTTTGCGATCACCCCTTTGTCAACAGCATCGACTCCTCTCATTACCGTTGCATTCCTTGCACTTTTCATTGGTTTTTCCATAAAGGCAGGAATCATCCCGTTCCACAAGTGGTTGCCGTATGCCCACCCGGCAAGCCCGTCACCGATTTCCGCTCTCATGTCCGCCGTGATGCTCAAGATCGCCGTCTATGGGCTGATTCGTTTCCTGCTGGATGTGTTCACGCCGGATCTCTGGTGGGGTGTGCTGATCCTTGCCGCGGGCACGGCATCGGCGGTTCTTGGCATTATCTATGCGTTAAAAGAGCATGATGTCAAGGGAATGCTCGCCTATTCGAGCATAGAAAATATCGGGATTATCTTCACCGGCATTGGGTTGTCCGTGATCTTTACTGCCCTTAATCTTCACGATCTCGCAACCCTCAGCCTGCTGGGTGCGCTTTTCCATTCGCTCAACCATTCCCTGTTTAAGAGCCTGCTTTTCCTCACCGCGGGTTCCGTCGTATCTGCAACCGGTACGCGGGATATCGAGCACATGGGAGGACTAGCCCAACGGATGCCGGTCACCTCTGCGCTCTTTTTTATCGGCGCAGTTTCGATAACTGCATTACCCCCCTTAAACGGGTTTGCCAGCGAGCTCCTGATCTTCATCTCGTTCTTCTCATCATCTTTTACGGTGCTCGAACCGCTGCTTAAAGTTCTCCTGTTTATCTGCCTTGCCCTGTTCGCACTGACCAGTGCTCTTTCCGCAGCATGTTTTGTCAAGGCATTCGGGTCGATCTTCCTTGCCCTACCCCGTTCCCCGGAGAGTGCCGCTGCCCGTGAAGTTCCCCGTGCCATGCTGATCGGACCCGGCATTCTTGCAGCTGCCTGCATACTCCTCGGCGTATGTGCTCTCCAGATCTTTGCATTCGTCGGCTTTGCAGTTCCCCTGCCGGATATGCTGCTGGTCAGCCTGCTTCTCGGGGGCATGGCGGTGTTTACCTATGCAGTACTGTATTTCACCGCCTCCCGCGAGGTACGGGTGAGTGAGACTTGGGGATGCGGGACACTCTCGCAGCAGGCATCGGCAGAATACAGCGGTCATGGGTTCTCAGAACCCCTCGACATCATCTTCTCGTCCATTTACCGCACGCGGACAACCAATGAACGGACGTTCTATGACCAGAAGAACTGCATATTCAAGGAAGGTAAAGGGGAGATCCGTCTCCTGAAGGTATTTGAAGAATATCTTTACCGTCCTCTCGCACAGCAATCCATGCGGGTTGCGGGCAGGGTATCGCGTTTCCAGAACGGGTGTCTTGACACGTATCTCCTCTATGTCTTTATCACCGTCATTGCTGTGATCCTGTTCCTTGGGTGGTTTGCATGAACGCCGATTTCTTCATCTATCTCGTGATCAATACGCTCATCGTTATCGCAGTCTCGCCCCTCTTTGTCAGCCTGATCAAAAAGGTGAAGGCCTGGACGCAGGGGCGGCAGGGCCCATCCATTTTTCAGACCTACTTTACGCTGATGAAACTGCTGAAAAAGGAAGTCATCTACTCTCCCAATTCATCGCGGATCATGCGGGTCACCCCGCTTGTCACGATGGCGGCGATCCTTGTTGCCGCACTTTTTGTCCCGCTGGTCTTCGTGCCTGAACCGGTGGGAGGTATCGGTAACATCATTCTCTTCCTGTACCTGCTTGTCCTTGCCCGCTTCTTTATGGCGCTCGCCGGCCTGGATGCCGGCAGTGCTTTCGGGGGTATGGGCAGTTCGCGGGAGATGAGTATATCTTCCATTATCGAACCCACTACCATCATCGTCTTTGCTGCGCTTGCGTTCGTCTTTAAGACTCTCAATATCTTTGATATGTTTACCCTCAATGTATCTGCCGGATCGCCCTCCCCATCAACACAAATCCTGATCGGTATCTCGTTATTTATTATCATTATCGTAGAGACCTCGCGGATACCGGTCGACAACCCTGAGACGCATCTTGAACTCACCATGATCCACGAGGGTATGATTCTCGAGCAGTCGGGCAGGAACTTAGCCCTGATGGAACTCTCCGCAGCCGTCAAGATGACCGTTCTCATGGCGCTCCTCATCAACCTGCTCGTGCCGTTTGGTCTCATGACCACCCTGACCCTTACCGGGCTCCTTATTGCGCTGGTCGTTTTCGTGGTAAAAGGATCGATCCTTGCCGGGATCATCGGGCTCTTTGAATCGTCAATGGCAAAGAAACGGTTCTTCCAGCTCCCCAGCCTGTTTGCCATGGCGTTCTTCTTCTCGACCCTGATCATCATCATCGAGGTGTTCTCATGATCGACACCGCAATCGTCGTCGGGATCATCAGGATCCTGTTTGTATGCATCATCATTACGGCAGCCTACATCATCTCGACACGTAACCTGCTCTCCGTAGTGTCCGTCTATGCCCTCCAGAGTCTCACTCTTGTCGGTATCGCGCTTGCGCTCTGGTCACTGGAGGGATCCCTGGTTCTCCTGGCGATTGCCGGGGTCACGTTTGTCAGCAAGGTTCTCATCATCCCGTACTTCATTGCCACCATCCAGGAAAAGATCCGGATCAAGCGGGATATCGAGTTCCATTACCTGAATCCCACAACCTCGCTGCTCATCTCGATGGCACTGATGCTGGTGATCTACATGGCGCTCGAAACAATCCTTAAAGATACACCCGCCTGGGACAACAGCCTCTTTTTCTTTGGCGCAGTGCTGGGGATCTCGCTGATGCTGATGGGCATGATGGTCACGTTCAGCCGCAAGAGGGCTATTACCAAGGTCTTAGGATTCCTCTCTATGGAAAACGGTGTGCTCCTCTTTGGTATGTTTGTCACCGAGCTCCCGTTCATCATCGAGTTTTTGATCGTCATTGACCTGATCATCGTCGTAATCCTGACGGCGATATTATCGGTAGGTATCGATTCGACCCTTGAAGATTACCATAAGCGTCTCCACCGTTTCCACCTCCTGGAAGAGGAGGAGGATGTCGCATGATCCTGATTGCCTTTGTCCTGGTATCGGTGCTCTCGCTGGTTATCATTGCAGCTACCCGGAACCACCGGCAGATGAACACCGTGTGCATCTCCCAGGCACTGATCTTTGCCGCGCTCGCTGTCTACATCGCACTCTTCGAGCAGGTGCCGGTGGTGTCGTTTCTTGTCGGAAGCCAGTATTTCTTTATCGATCACCTCGGGCTTTTTGAAGTGCTGATCGCAACAATCATCTTTGCCTGCGCTGCGGTCTATGCCCGGGGGTATATCGGAGGACTTCTTGAGAGCGGGGAACTGGAAAAAGGCAGTCTCAAGCTCTTCTATGCGGCATGGGTTTTGCTCCTTCTGGTCATTGTCCTTGCATTCTGTTCTGATAATCTCGCACTCTTCTGGATCTTTGCTGAAATGACCACCATCATCTCTGCAATGCTCATTGCCATCCTTTCTGCCCGCGAGAACATCGATGCAGCGATCAAGTATATCTTCGTGGCTTCGGTTTCCATGCTCTTTGCGTTTGTCGGGTTCATCTTCCTCTTCGAGATATCGCGGGTCTATATTGGCACCGGTACCCTGAACTGGACCGTGCTCATGCAGCATGCTGCTGGATTTTCCCCCGGCATGATGATCGCTTCCTTCGCGCTCGTCTTTATCGGGTTTGCTGCAAAGTCCGGTATATTCCCGTTCCATACCTGGCTGCCGGAAGCCCATGCGAAAGCCCCGTCAGCGGTGAGTGCTATTCTCTCCGGTGTACTGCTGAACGTGGGTATCTACGGGATTATCCGCATGTATGCGATTGTGCACCAGACAACCGCTGTTGCTACCATTGCGCCGATGATTGCGGTGTTTGGGATCCTTACGATTGGCATTGCCGCCTTCTCCATGATACCCCAGAAAAACTTAAAAAAACTGGTGGCATTCTCCAGCGTGGAGAACATGGGGATCATGCTCGTGGGTCTTGCCATCTCCACGCCGGTTGCGCTCTTCTGGGTGCTCTTCCACATCATGGCACATTCCCTGACCAAGGCCTCGCTCTTCTTCTCTTCCGGTATCCTGCACCGGCAGTACCGGAGCCGGTTCTCGAGTGATGCAGCGGATGAGATTAAGGATGTATTCCGGCTTCAGCCGCTGGCTGCATGGGGAATTATTCTGGGCGGGCTCGCGATCATTGGTATGCCCCCGTTTCCCATCTTCTTCTCAGAATTTTTCATCATGCTCCAGCTGGGTGCCATCTCCCTCTGGGTGCTTGCGGTGATACTTGTCCTGCTGTTCATCGCGGCGGCGGCGCTGGGATACTTCGTACTCACGACATTCACGCAGGTTTCTGAACCGGAATCACTGTCAGATATTATTCCCTACCAGACTCCCGCCAGCATGAAGATTCCCATCATCTTCCTGCTTGCACTCCTTCTCCTTGTCGGTATTGTTCTCCCTGCCGGTGGTATGGAGTTCCTCAACCAGATTGTAACGGAGCTGAAATTCTGATGACTCCAGACAATGATATCGGGATACGGGCAGTACAGGAATTTCTTGGTGAGGCTGCCCTCGGTGATCGGCTCAGCCACGGGCCCAATAATGAACAGTATGTACTCATCGAAGAAGCAGAATTCGAAACGGCGGTATCGCACCTTGCTGCCAACAAGTTCGTGTTGATCAGCCTCTTCTGCTGTGAAGGCTTTTCCAGCAACGCTGCGCACACCCTCTTTTACGTGTTTGAACGGCGAACCAGCATTCTGGTGCTGGTCCGTAATGTCAGCGGACGTGCAACCTCCATTGCCTGCATCTATCCGTCGGCTTGCTGGTTCGAACGGGAGTGTCGTGACGGGTTTGGTGTGGAGTTTGACGGAGCCTTTGATACCCGTCGGCTCTTCCTGCACGAGACCTATCCGGAAGGGTTCCACCCGCTGAAGAAATCGTTCAGGAATGCGCCTGTTGTCACCCGGGCGACTATTGATCCCTCTGAAGAATACCCGTTCCGGCAGGTGAGCGGTGAAGGGGTATACCAGGTGCCAGTCGGCCCGGTGCATGCAGGAATCATTGAGCCCGGGCACTTCCGGTTCAGCGTGATAGGCGAGACGATCTTCAACCTCGAGTGCCGGATGTTTTACAAGCACCGGGGTATCGAGAAACTGGCAGAAGGAAAACTACCCCGGGAATGTCTCGGGATTGCTGAGGCAGTGAGCGGTGATGAATCGGTGGCAAATGCAACCGCGTTCTGCATGGCAATCGAGCAGATATCCCGTATTCAGGTTCCTGAACGGGCATGGTACCTGCGGACAATCCTTCTTGAACTGGAGCGGATCCACTCGCACTTAGGGGACCAGGCAGGGATGCTCGTGGACGTGGCGTTCCCGCTGGGCGCCAACCAGTTTTCGGTGCTGCGTGAAGAATGTTTCCGCGAAAATGACCGCCTTACCGGTTCACGGTTCCTGCGAAATATGGTCTCTGTTGGCGGGTTGAGCCGGGATATTGCAAAACCAGATCTCGACGAACTCGCTGTATTTGTGCACCGGGCACGGAAAGGGTACAAGGTAGGGCTGAAGATTGTGCTCTCTACCGCATCGGTAATCGACCGGTTTGCAACTACCGGAGTGATCCGCCCGGCCCTGCTGCGCCCGCTCAATATTACCGGCCCGGCAGCACGTGCTTCCGGCGGGAAGGTAGATGTCCGGCTGAATCACCCGTACGGTATCTACGAACAGTTCGCTCCCAAGCCACAACGGCTCCGGGATGGGGATGTCCTCTCCCGGTTTACGGTCAAGGCATCGGAGATCATGGACTCGTTTGACCTGATCGAACGACTGATCGCAGCAATGCCTGAGGGAGAAATCGGCACAACGCCTGTGATCCATGACGGTTACACCCTAGCGCAGGTGGAATCTGCCCGGGGCCAGAACCTCTGCTGGGTCTGGATCAAGGGCGGCGTAATCGAGCGGTACAAGGTCCGGACTGCTTCGTTCTGCAACTGGCTGGCACTCGAACATGCAGTTCAGGGGAACATCGTCCCGGATTTCCCGGTGATCAACAAGAGCCTGAATCTCTCGTACGCGGGAACAGACCTGTGAGGTGAGGAAAAATGGTAAATGCATTAACCTGCCTGCTGAAAAAGAAAGTGACCGAAGAGGTGCCGGTACGGGATGAAGACTTAGAGATTCTTGGCCGTGCCATAAGGACGGAAATCGATGCAGTGTTCGGCCGGAGCCTTGCGATCCGGGAACTGGATACCGGCAGCGACAATGCCACGGAAATTGAGATCAACAATCTCAACAACCCGTTTTACGATGTGGAACGTTTCGGTATCTTCTTTGTTGCCTCTCCCCGTCATGCGGATGTCCTTCTCGTGACCGGTGCTGTCACGCACAATATGGCAATCGCAGCAAGAAAGACCTACGATGCCATGCCGTCTCCCAAGTTTGTAGTCGCCGTTGGCGATGATGCCTGTAATGGCGGGATCTTTGCCGGAACGTATGCAGTCCTTGGCGGCGCGGAAAAGATATTTCCGGTGGACCTGAAGATACCCGGAAACCCCCCCACGCCGATCCAGATTCTTTCGGGACTGCTTGCATTAATGAAGCAGGCCCGGGCGCACTGACTGCGTGAAATATAGCGCAAATACACTTTTTTTGTACGGTTTTCAGGGTTATCCTATTTATTCCCGTAAAATAACCTGATACCTGTATGAAACCGGTACGTAAATGGGGGCCCGGGCCGTATCCGGTTGCGGTCATTCATGGAGGTCCGGGTGCTCCGGGTGAGATGGCACACGTGGCACGGGAACTGTCCGGGATGAAAGGAGTCCTCGAACCTTTCCAGACCGAGAAATCCCTTGAAGGACAGATACAGGAACTTCGTTTGGCCCTGTCAGAATATGGCCAGGTACCAGTAACCCTTATCGGTTTTTCATGGGGAGCTTTTCTGTCGTGGATGGTGGCTGCACGGTATCCTGAGCTCGTCCGTAAGTTGATCCTGATTAGCAGCGCACCCTTCGAGGAGCGATATGCAACCTATATCACCAGGACCCGGCTGGACCGGCTTAAATCAAAGGAACGTGCGGAAGCGCAGACCCTCCTGAAACAGATAGAGGCACCAACAACTCCGGACAAAGACGCTCTCCTGGGAAGACTGGGGTGTCTCCTTGCCCACGCGGATGCATTCGATCCGATCAGTCTGGAAAACGAGTCCTTTCACTGCCAGTATGATGTTTTCAAGGGTGTCTGGGATGAGGCTGCAGAGCAGCGGCGGAATCTGGCCCTCCTCCGTCTGGCGCATTCGATCAAATGCCCGGTAGTTGCGATTCATGGTGACTATGATCCTCACCCTGCTGAAGGCGTTAAAGAGCCGCTTACCCGGGAACTGTCCGACTTTAAGTTCATCCTTCTGAAGAAGTGCGGCCACCGTCCGTGGATTGAGCGCAATGCGTCTGAGGACTTTTTCGGGATTCTTGCAAAGGAGATCTGAAATAAGGAGAACCGGGTTTTGTCGGTTCCTGCCCGGGACATTTCAGTGAATGCTTCTGATAACTGGCAATTGCACTTTTTTGATTAATTTTTATTAGCTTTCAAATGAATCCGAGTTGGGGGGAGTTGGGTCCCTCTTTGTCTGGATAGGGTACTACCCCTTCCCATTTGCCCGGAGGGGAACCCCCCCTCCAAAAAAAGAGGGGATGTGCTTGACCGCCCCGTCACTTGAAAATATTTTGACCCCTCCCCTCTTAGTGCAAAGGGGGACCTTACCCCCCTTTAAAAATGTGTGGGGGTCGGTTGTGAACTTTCAGTGGAGGGTTGAAATGATGAATGGTAAGGAGGGTTCCCCGCCTCAGGGCCTTTCCGAGGCACGGCGGGGTGGATGACTGTTTTGTTGTTAGGCATTTGAACCCCCGCAGGGGCGTCCCTTCGGGGACGGTGGTGTTCATCGCTATGTTTTGAAAGAACTAGCTTACTTCTCCCCAATCCCCCCAATCCTCTCTTCCAGCATTTTCCCGTGCGACCCGTTCCAGTACAGTTTCCTGCAGCTTTCGCACCAGAAGAACGACAATCCCCGCCAGTCCTTTGGCGCATAATCGGCACCCGCGATCTCGCACTCGAATGCTTCCCGGACCTGAGTGTTGCAGAGCGAGCACCGGCTCATCGTCACCCGCCGCTGGATCAAACCTAGTTCTATGAGTTGCTGCACCTGTTCCATCACATCTTCGGACCTGATCAGGATCGCCTTGTCTTTCCCGCGCCGTGCCAGCTCGGCATCCCGGGTGAGCAGGATGCGTTGTTCCTGAAGGCTGAGTTCCAGCAGGAGAGTATCTTCTTTTGCATTACCCTCGGCAAGCCCGTTTGCGCTCGTGGTATCATAGCCCATGAACCGCAGGTACCGGGTGAGGGTGCCAAGCATGCGGTCCGCGAGGAAACGTGGCTCGGAGGCCGGACACTGGTGAGCGGGGATTACGTGTTCAGGAGACATGGCGCACAATCTCGATCTTTTCACCACAGTTGGTACATTGGTTGCCGTCAAGCGCAACAAACCTGCTGGAAAACCCCTGCCGTTCGATCAGGGTTGTATTGCAGTGGGGACAGTACGTGTTTTCGTACGTATTTCGGGGCACATTGCCGAGATAGGGGAATCTCAGTCCCAGCGCTTTTGCTTTCTTGTAGATCTTTTCCAGGGTTGCGACAGGAGTTGCTCCCCGGTTGAGCATCTTGTAATCCGGGTGGAACGCGGAGAAGTGCATCGGGGTATCCGGGCCGAGGTGTTCTATCACCCAGCGGATCAGGTTCTCCTGCTCTTCCATGCTGTCATTGAGACCCGGTATCACCAGCGTGACCGTCTCGACATGCATGCCCAGTTCCTTTGCGAGCTGTGCCGAATCGAGCACCGGCTGGAGCTTTGCCCCGCAGATTTTTTTGTAGAAATCATCGGTGAATGCCTTGAGGTCCACCCGGAATGCCCCGAGCATCGGTGCGAGCTCGCGGAGCGCTTCTTCCGTGATGTACCCGTTTGTCACGTACACGGTGCCGAGCCCTTTTGCCTTTGCCAGCGTGCCCATATCCAGCGCATATTCGTGCCAGATCGTTGGCTCGTTATAGGTCCACGAGATGCTTGCACTGCCGCTCGCAAGTGCCCGCTTCACCCCTTCCTCCGGTGCCAGTGAACGGAGCATGGCACCATCCAGACCTGCGCGGGAGATGTGCCAGTTCTGGCAGTGCTCGCAGTGAAAGTTGCAACCGATACTGCCGAGTGAGTATGACAGGGTGCCGGGCAGGTAGTGGAAAAGAGGTTTTTTTTCGATCGGATCAACTGCTTCAGCGCTGATCCTGCCATAGGTCATCGCTTTGAGAGAGCCGTGTTCGTTCACCCGCACGCCACAGATGCCGTGTTTTCCGTCATTGATTGTACAGCGATGGCTGCACAGCGAGCATTTCACTGCATTGTTTTCCTGTTTAACGTACTGGCGTGCTTCGTGCATACCCTGCTCTTTTAACGAGTGATTAGGGATGTTCCTTATTCTCTTTTTCTATCTCTTTGAAAGCATCTGCACCATCGATCTCGAGGACAAACGAACCGCGATATCCGCAGTTCTTGCAGAGATAAATCTGTCCGACACACCCCCCGACAACGGGAAAAATATCCTGGCTCTTGCATTTCGGACAGTAATACATAGTAAACAACTCTATATGAGCATCAGGTACAAAAACTAGTGCAATGAGGAATATTGTCATCTCGCTGGGCGGTTCAATCCTGATACCATCCCTTGAGAAGAACCGGATCAGCAGCTATGTCCCGGTACTCAGGGCAATCGCGGAGCACCACCGGCTCTTTGTTGTTGTTGGCGGGGGCGGCGCAGCACGGGATTATATTGAAGCTGCCCGGAAACTTGGTGTGGACGAGGGGACTTCCGATGAGATCGGCATCCTGATCACCCGGCTTAATGCCACTCTCCTGATCGCTGCTCTTGGGGATTCGGCCTACCCGAAAGTTGCGGAGAGTCATGCAGAGGCAAAGAAATTTGCAGAAACCAACAAGATCGTAGTCATGGGCGGCATTACACCCGGCCAGACCACCGATGCGGTTGCAGCGGTACTTGCCGAACGCGTGAGGGCGTCTGTTTTCATCAACGCAACCTCGGTCAATGGCATCTATGACAAAGACCCGAAAAAGCACAAGGGTGCGAAGAGGTTCGAGACCCTCACCCCCGAGCAGCTGCTGGTAATTGTCAGCCAGATCGGACTTGGTGCCGGGTCCAATAATGTGCTTGACATCATCGCCGCCCGTATCGTCGAGCGCAGCCATATTCCTCTTGTAGTGCTTGACGGAACGGAACCGGAGAACCTGTCAAATGCGATCATCAGGGGAACTTTTACGGGAACGATTGTCTCCGAATCAGGCAAATCTCCTCTCCCGGTCTGATCGCAGATACCATTACCTATTTTTATCATCCCGGCACATCTATGATGTCGCGGGGTAGTAGGGTAGCCTGGTCCATCCTAGAGCGTTTGGGACGCTTTGACGGCGGTTCGAATCCGCCCTACCCCATTGGACCATGAAAAAACAGGACGCAGCGCTGATTTATTCTCTTCTTGTGGAGCGCTATCCAGATTCCCGCAATTATAATTCTCCCGCTCTCATTGCGAAAGGCTCTCCCTTTGAGGTGCTTGTCCTCACTATCCTGTCAGCGCAGACCACTGATCGGGCGGTATTGAAAGTAGGGGGACCTTTGTTCGAAAAATACCCGACACCGTCTGCTCTTGCGAAAGCAAAGACGGAAGATGTGGAAACGATCATCCACAGTCTCGGCTATTTCCATGCAAAGGCCCGCAATATCATCGCGGCTTCCCAGGCGCTGCTCTCGACCTTTGGGGGAAATGTCCCTGAATCGATGGACGAACTGCTCACACTTCCCGGGGTTGGGCGAAAAACGGCAAACATCGTGCTCTACCATGCGCTCGGCAGGAACGAAGGGATTGCTGTCGACACGCATGTCCGCAGGCTGGCCCAGCGGATCGGTTTTTCCAGTACCGATAACGTTGCGGTGATCGAACGCGATCTCATGGCACTCTTCCCGCAGGAGCAGTGGGGGGATCTTACCGATGTCCTGATCTCTCATGGGCGGGCATGCTGCGATGCGAAGAAGCCGCATTGTGAAGTATGCCCGATTCGTGCACGGTGCCGGTATTATGCAACAACGGTAAAAAAGAATAAATGAATTTCCGGTTTTTCCGGTCTGTTTTTATCCGACAATCAGTCGGATCGTGAGAAATGAAACAAACCCTATAAGGGCACTGATCGGGATTGTAAGTATCCATGCAACCGCGATGCTCCGGGCAACACCCCATTTTACCGTACTTGCGCCCATCGTAGTGCCAACGCCCATGATCGATGTGCAGATGACATGTGTAGTACTCACGGGGATACCTGCAACAGACGCCCCGAGAATTGTTGCTGCACCGGCAGTCTCTGCTGCAAAGCCATGAACCGGACGGAGTTTGGTAATTTTATAACCCATGGTTTTTACTATCCGCCAGCCGCCGGAAAGAGTGCCCAGGGCAATAGCACCATAGGATACCAGGATCACCCATAAGGGGACCGGAAGATGGTTGGGATCAATGGTTGCCCCGAAATACCCGATAGAAAAGAGCAGGGGAAGGATGATACCCATTGTTTTCTGGGCATCATTGGTGCCGTGGCTGAAACTGTAGGCTGCCGCAGAACAGAGCTGGAGTTTTCTGAAATGGGATTCTGCTGTTGATTTATGGGCATTCTTGGTGATGTTGAGAACGAGTGCCATGAACAAAAATCCGATTGCAAAACCAATAAGGGGGGAGAGGATCATAAAGGTCGCGACAAGTTCGACCGTGGACCACTTGATTGCCGCAATACCCGCCGCTGAGATGCCGGCTCCGACAAGGCCCCCGATCAGGGCATGGGATGATGATGTCGGGAGACCGAAGAACCAGGTGATGAGGTTCCAGACAATGGCGCCCGTGAGTGCAGCGAGAATAATATAGGGGACCATAACGGTATCGACAATCTCCAGCTGGATGATTTTGGAGATCGTACTTGCAACCGCAACCCCGAATCCGAATGCAGCAACAAAGTTAAAAAATGCGGCAAAGACCACTGCATTTCTCGGCGAAAGAACTTTTGTGGAGACGACCGTTGAGATTGAATTGGCTGAATCGTGAAACCCGTTGGTAAAATCAAAGATCAGCGCGATGACGATGATGGCAATAATCAGGATGAACGGTGCCTCGATCATGCAGACTCCTTACTTCTAATTGCGTCCCTCATGAGTGCCGGATCGCGATATCGGACAGCACATTTGCAACATCTTCGCAGTTGTCCGTGGCGGTCTCCAGGTGCTCGTAAATGTCTTTTAATTTGATGATGGTGATCGCATCGGTTGTTTTGAACAGGTCGGTCACCGCGTGAGCAAGTGCATCATCCGCGAGATTTTCAAGACGGTTCACTTCAATACACCGTTCTTCGATATAGCGGGGGTCCTTAATGGAACGGATGCCTTTTACCGCACTCTCGATCTCGACCGTTGACATATGGATCAGTTTTGCCAGCTCGATCATGTGGGAGTCCGTGCCCTCGATGCCGTAATAGTACATCTTCTCGGTTGCACCATCGATATAGTCCAGCACTTCGTCAAGAGCTGAGGCCAGTTTTGAGATCTCTTCCGGATCAATCGGTGTAATGAACGAACTGTTCAGTTGTTCGTAAATATCATGGGTGATCTGGTCTCCCTTGTGTTCAAGTTTCTCGATCGCGTGGCGTTTCTCCTTGACATTGGTGAAATCCTCGGTCAGGGCAACAAGCTGCCATGCCGCCTCCTTTACTACCCCCGCCTGCTTTTCGAACAGGTCGAAAAAAACTTTATCTTTCGGTATCAGCAACTCACGAAGACCCATAACAAACCTACTGGTAATCGGTGGCAGAACCTAAAAAATATAGCGGAATTGTCTGGGCACTAAATGCTTGTCAAAGCGAAGCTGACGATCTGGTAACCAACCCATGAGACCCCCAGCCCAAGCGGGATAGTGATGACCCATGCCGTCATCATCTCGCGCACAACCTTCCACTGCACAGCATTCCTGCCCCGCGTGGCTCCTACTCCGATAATTGCTCCGTTGATCGCGTGGGTGGATGAAACGGGTATACCCTGCTGGGTGACCATTACGAGAATGGCACTGCTGGCAGTTGCTGCACAGAATCCCTGGTACGGCCGGATTTTTGTGATCTCTTTTGCCATCTTATCGATAACCTTCCACCCGCCAAAACAGGTGCCCAGTCCTATTGCAATGGCTGATGCAAGAATTACCCATGTGGGCACATCGAAGGTTACGAGAAGTCCGGATGAGACCAGCAGTGCGGTAATCACGCCCACTGCGTGCTGGCCATCATTGGCACCATGGGCGGTTGCCTGCCCGAGGCAGGCGAGTACATGCAGGGGCTGGAAGATACGTTTCGCCCTGCTCTGCCGCGAGTGTTTGATGAGCTGGGAGACCAGGATGTTAAACAGGAATGCACCCGAAATGCCGAGGAGAGGCGAGATGAAGATGAAGAGCACGATTGCAAGGAGACCCTGGATCTGGATTACTCCGGCAATCATCAGGAACGGGATGATTATTCCTGCTCCGCAGATTGCTCCTATCTGGATACCCAGCCGGATATCCCCTTCAAACAGTGCACAGATAACGGCAAGTACCAGGGCCCCGAGAATCGCACCCATTATCGCGAAGAAAAAAACCTGCAATACGGTGTCCATACCAGGAAGGATTATGGCGGAAAATCCAACCGCCCCGATTCCTGCTCCCAGTAATCCTCCCACCAGTGCATGACTGCTGGAGAGCGGGATTCCCATGCGGGTGGCAACAAAAACCAGAAGGATCGAAGCTCCCATTGCGACCACAATCGAGAGCGGGGTAAGTGCACTCTGGGTAACGATCGCCGTACCAATGGTCGCTGCAACCGCTGTCGATAAGACAAATGGCCCGATCATGTTGCAGATCGCAGTGGAGAATACCGCCTTAATCGGTGAGAGCGCTTTTGTAGCTACAACGGTTGCAATCGAATGTGAGGCGTCGTTGAGACCATTGACAAAGTTGAGAGCCAGCGCAAGGATGATGCCAAACAGGACAATGGGTTCCATGCCGATCATGCGTGGCTCATCGCGATGTCATTGAGTGCGTGCCCGACATCATTGCACTTCTCCATCACCCGTCCGAGCCCTTCGTAGATATCCTTAAGTTTGATGATCAGGAGCAGATCTTTTTTCTTGAAAAGATCGAGCACCGCTTTTGCCTGCAACTCTATTGAAAGGTTATATATCCGGTTGATCTCGATTGAATGGCTTTTCACCTCATCCGTCTTTTTGAAGCTCTCAAGTGCCGTTACCGCATCCCGGATCTCGGTAGCAGACATGATGATCAGGTAGGAAAATTCCTTTAATGTCTCATTACTCTCGGCGAGTTCGTAATTGCAGATCTGCTGGGTGACTCGATCAATGCGGTCCATGACATCGTCCATGACGGGTGCAAGCCGGGAGATCTCATCGGGTTCGAGCGGTGTGATCAGTGATTCGTTCAGATGTTCGAACACCTGGCGGGTGATCTCATCACCTTTGTGTTCAAGCTGCCGCACTTTGTGCGATTTTTCTATGCCATTCGGAAGTTCGTGGGTGATCTCGTTTAAGGTTGTGGACGCTTCATAAATCTTCTCGGTCATTTCTTTAAACAGGGTAAAAAAGATCTTTTCTTCGGGAAGGATCAGGTCACGGATACGCATGGTATGATAGTCCCTCTGACAGCCAAGTATAAAAAACGTGGGCTACGGGCTGTGCAAATCTCGTGATCCGGGACGAATGGTGGAGTAATTCCGCCTTTTTTTCTATTGTCAATATAAGAATAACCCGGCTTTCCGGTACATCGGCTGAACCTCCGCTCCTTCAAGGTTTCCCCCGGCCCAGAGGTAGCGCTCGCGTATGGTCGGCGGCAACTCCTTTTCATCGATGGGTATAAACCCCATTGTTGCATAAAATCCGACCAGGTGCCGGACAGCATGCATATACAAGCCGTCATTATGGCAGGCTTCCACCAGTGCACCGACCGCGAGTCGTGAATAACCGTTCCTGCGATATTCTTCCGGGGTAAAAATGCCATCAACATCCATCCCGTCCGGATGACGCCGGCAGCGGGCTAAGGAGACGATCAGTTCTCCTGAAAAAGCAGCAAAAATCCTGTCTGTAGCGGGTTCGCCGGTCGTTTCATGGTATTCCACCCATATTTTATCTGCTGCCGGAAACTCGTTTGCCCTGAGTTCACGCACGATTATTTTCATATCCGGATTGTATCCATCCCTATGCAGGGTTTCCCGGGTGGCTGGCAGGCTGTTTTTTCCGATAGCGGTGCTTTCATCCTGTGCGATCATAGTATCCGGTATCCTTCGGGAGGAATCATGATCTCAAACCGTGTGCCTTTTCCGAAAATTCCCGTTTCTTTGATCGTCATATCACTTATCGAACAAATTTCGTGGGCAAGGAATAACCCGTGTCCGAATCGCTCATCTCTCTGGGTTAAGAGCGATTCTTTACTGTTTGCTTCAATGCCCTCGCCATCCGTTTCCATAATAATCATACAGCCATTTTCCTGTATATGGTACGTGACAACAACCGTAGTCACACCATTAGTTTCTCTGATTGTTGTGTCAAAAATATGGAAAAAAACCGCTGGCAGGTGGGGATCGGCAAAAATCTCCAGCCGTTCAGTCCATGTTCTGAACGATACCCTGCCCGCCCCGACACGCTTTACAGCCTCAAGCACTGCGTCCTGTACCGGAATCCATGATGGGGGAGATGTACCAATGTCCTTAAATTCGCGGGAAATATCGATCTGGTGCTGGATCCCCTGGGCTGAATCCTTCAGCGCTTCTATAAAGAACAGGACATCAGGATCATCGAATTTCATGACACCAATTGAAAGAATCCCATAAAGAGCTGCAAGTTTTCTTGAAATGTCGTGGCGTACAATCCCTGCAATGGTATTGAGCCTGCTGCTGGTATTCTGGAGTGCCGATTCGGTCATTACCTGCTCGGTGATATCCCGGATCGACTCAATCGCTCCGGTGGTATTTCCGCTGCCATCGACAAGGGCGGTTGCAGCAATCCTGAGATACACGCCTTTACCCCCCTTAAAGCGGGGGATATACACTTCAGAAACCAGTTTTTTCCCCTCTCTTCTTATCTGGGGATACCAGGTTTCTGTTTCTGGATTGGGGGTTAGAATGAGATCCAGGAGGGCAGGGCGTTTTGTACCGTAGATTGCATGGGAATAGGCATATTCCCCTTTATTGAGGATCTCTGCTTTTTTTACACCGGTCAGATCTTCAACTGCCTGGTTCCATGCAATCACCACTCCTTCCCGGTTTACAGCAAACGTCGGGTAGGGAAGAAATTCAATAATTTCGTGAAGCTGCTGTTCTGACTCCCAGAGTTTCGTGGAAAGAAATGAAACGACACCCCCTACAAGGATAAAGAAGATCATGCGGAAGAGGGTGGATATGATGAGAAGGAGATCGAGGGGCATGAGAAGCAGGATCAGTGCACCATAAATACCTGCAATAAGCGCAGAAAGAAGAAGTCCCCGCCGGGGGAACCAGTACGCGGCAAGGATGATGGGGATATAGATGACATGCGAAAGCAGGACCGTGATTCCTGTGAACATGCCGACAATATTTACAAGCAATGCAATAGCAGTAGCAATGCCAAGGGTAACGATACGCGTACGGGTGAACGGAGATGAAGAACTGAATAACTGAAAGGTCTTCATTCCAAAAGCCACCTGCATTTTCCCGGTTCGCTCTGGTGAGGCAAAAAGATTGTCTTTAGCAGGGTCCGGGCATTCTTGTGCCTGTCACGGACATGATCCTGTTTGGAAAATGCAGTAACCCCCAGGGTCTTTACGGTGCAATCTGTTTTTAGTGGCCCCGTGATCTGGGGGTAAATATTCCGGGAAATTTTTAGTTCTGCCCGGATAAACGAATCTTTTCCGGCGGGCAGGTAATTTCAAACCGTGCACCCTTATGGAGTTCTCCGGTCTCCTTTATGGTGATCCCGGTAATATTGAGAATTTCCCGGGAAAGGAATAGACCCAGTCCAGTATTTTTACCAAATCCGTAGGTAAAAATCTTCTCCTTTTCATCTGCTGGTACTCCCGTTCCATCGTCTTCGCAGATGATGACGCAGCTATTGTTTTTGCATTCATAGCTGAACCGGATCGTAGTTGTCGATATACCCCCATAGCGGATGGCATTTTCAATAAGATTGGAAAAGACTTTCTCGATTAACGGGTCTGCGCACACTTCCAACCCTGCAGGAATGGTATTTTCCAGTTTTACCATGCCCAGCGAGGTGTGTTTCAGTGAATTGTCCACAAGATTACTGACATTATGCCATATTGCCGATTTGATACCTATTTTCTGGTAGTCTCCCGTAAACTGGACCGTATTGATCGTCTGGCTGACAATGCCATCTGCAGTGACGATCTGTTTCCATGCTTTTTCTGGATCTGTTGATTTTGTCATCAGGGCAAGTTCAATGTATTCGTGCAGGGCCATAAGCTGGTTGAGCAGATCATGGCGGGTGATACTTGCCATCAGCTGAAGTTTTTTGTTGGCTTTTTCCAGCGCATCTTCAACCTTTCTTCGTTCAGTATTCTCCTTAAACAGGTCATCATTTGCCTGTTTGAGTTTTTCTACCGTGACCTGCAGTTCCTCATTCACTGCATTGAGCCGCTCGTGGGTTTCGAGCAGCTCAGTGTTTTTCTTTACCGCAAGATCATAGGTGGAGAGCAGGATGGTGAGAATCTGCAGCCTGCTGGCACTGATGGTATGGTTGCTGCTTGCAAATGAGACTTCGATGCCGGTGTCGGACCGGCAGTCCGGGTCAGGGTGGACGAGCATCTCGAGTACGCTGTGAATACGTGAATAAACGTGCTGGGGCTCGAAGGGTTTGATGATGAAGTTGTCAGCACCTGCTTCAAGCCCCTTGATCACATCTACAGGGTCGAACAGCTGGGTGACAAGAATAACCGGAATGGCAGCCAGCGCAGCATCGGCGCGGATCCTGCGGCAGAGTTCATATCCATCCATTTCCGGCATAATAATGTCTGATAAAACCAGTGCCGGGCGGTCGATTCGGATCTGATCGAGTGCTTCGATACCATTTGCTGCAAGAACGACCCGGTACCCTTCATTTTCCAAAATATGGCGCAGGTATTCTGCCTGTGTCCTGCTGTCTTCAACCACAAGAAGTTTCATCGGATTTTTGGGAATAGTGCCGTTCATGGAAAAGCAGCCTCCATAAATATACTATATCCTTCATGCATTTTAGTAATCCCCATGCAGCAGTTCATTGATAATGGATAAAAAAAGCTCCTTTTCAAAACCCCTTTTTTCCATGTACACATCGGCCCCTACGGCAATCCCATGTGCACGGTCTTCTTTGGTATCAAGTGAAGTGACCAGCACGATCGGCAGGTAGGTAAGCCGGGTGTCGGCACGGATCTTTTCTGTGAGAGTAAAGCCGTTCATGCGGGGCATGTCCACATCTGATACAACCAAATCAAACTTATCTTCTTTAAGCATGGCGAAGGCTTCCATACCATCGCGTGCCGTGGTCACCCGGTGACCCCCCAGTTCAAGGATGTTTGCCAGGAACATCCGGGACGTCACGGAATCCTCAACAACCATTACACGTCGGGAAATTGATTCATGCTGCTCCTCACGGGTTACGGGAAGATCTGTTTTAATCGCTTCCTGGATAAGTTCAATCGGGTCAAGCACAATGGCAACGGTCCCATCCCCAAGAATTGCAGCTCCTGTTATGCGTTTTACCCTGCGCAACTGGCTGCCGAGAGGGCGCACGACGATCTCCTGGACCTGAAGGACCTCGTCCACCATACAGGCAATTTGTCCTGCGCTATAGGCAATGATGATAATCGGTACCTGTGCAGGTATCTCAGAAGTACGGTGATATTTGGTTACGCCCAGGGCATCGGTAAGCCGGATGACACTGATAACTTCTCCATTGAGAGAAATTCTCGGCCGTTTGTCATGGAAGAAGATTGAATCCGGTTTTGCCCGGAAGACCTGCCGGACCTGCTGCATGGGAAGGACATAGCGGTGACTGCCGGACCGGACTACGACGCCGCGGAATGTGGCAAGCCTGACCGGGACTCTCAGGGTAATACTGGTGCCTTTCCCTAACTGGGATGAAAGAATCACGCTTCCGCCAAGGCGCGTTACTGTGTCTTCGACAATAGCAAGACCCAGGCCCCTTCCGGAGATATCCGTGACTTCAGGATTTACGGAAAGCCCGGAGCGGAAGATGAGCCAGATTACTTCTTCATCAGTCAGCCTGCCGGCCTCTGTTGCTGTGATGATCCCGTTTTTTACTGCCGCGTTCCGCACATTATTACAGTCTATCCCTGCACCATCGTCTGATACTTCTATACCGACTTTGCTGCCCGAATGGGTGACAATACGGATCCTGACAATACCCCGTTCCGGTTTGTGTTGTTCCGCCCTGATATCAGGATACTCAATTCCATGATCAATGCTGTTATTGATCAGGTGCATGATGGGATTTTTTAAGGATTCAAGGATACGGCGGTCCATCTCAATTTCTTCGCCTTCTATGACGAGATCCACTTTTTTGCCGGTGCTGCGCGAATATTCCCGCACAAACCCGGAAAAGGGTAACAGGATATCAGCGATTGGCACCAGTACCGCATCGTGGATCAGGTCAGATATCTCTGAGGTGCTCGTTTCAAGGGCAGACCGGTCAAGTTCCGTTGCCCTGATATGAGCTCCCAGGTCGTGCCTGAGATATGTCATGAATTCCCGGTCATACTCAAGAAATTCGAGCATGTGGTGGAGCGGGACGATAAGATCCGGAGGGAGCGTGGTCTTTTTGGTACCGGCAACCGCTTCCCTGAGTAAATAGAGATCGGATGAGATCATTGCATGGTTCCAGCGCCACTGTGAAAAACGGGTCATCATCTCTTCAAGTTCCCGCATCCTGTGCGTAATGAAGAGCCGGGTGGTGAGGAGATCATCGGAACCGGCGATCAGCCGGTCGAGTTTATGTGCAGCAATCCTTACCGTGGCGCTGCTTTCAGTTTTTTGATGAATCCCTCCTTTCTGGTTTGCCGGTTGGACTGGGAACAACGCTGGTGCGCCGGGCCATTTTTCCTCCGAAAAACTGGCTGATATAGTGCCTTTTTTGAAAGCATCAGCATCCGGTTCGGCAGGGGCAACAACGCGTATCACCGGTGATGTGTTGGGGTAGGCACTACCGTCGGTCCGTTTATTGTCTTCCGGTGATTCGCCCGGACTTTTCTTCTGTATGAGCAGCCCCCGTATCGCAGTAATGATCTCAGCAGAATTTGACAGTGAAGCCGGAAAATCCTGTAATTGTACCCGGATTACCTTGAGGGCATTATGAAATACATCAAATGCATCGGCGTCAGGCAGATACTCTCCTTTTTTGAGAGCAGCAAAGACATTTTCAAGGTTCTGGCAGATCAGTTCAATTTCTTTTAAGTTCACTGCACGTGCAGCACCCTTGAGGCTGTGAATTGTCCGGAAAACCCTCTCGATTACCGGGCTTCCGGTTTCGGTCCCGTCCCGCTCCAGCTCCAGAAGCCCTTCGGTGATGGTGTTGGTATATTCCTCTGCTTCTTCTTTGAATGTGGCGAGGAGTTTTTTATTGAATTCATCGTCCGGACCGGTCATAGGCAGGGCATTTCAGACATGGTACTGGACAGTGAGTTTCTTTAAGCGCACGCCAAGTTCATGCAGGTCTTCTGCTGTTTTTTCCACTTTCCGGGTAATTTCAAGGTTTTTCTGTGCAGCATCGCGGATCTTTTCCATGGCAAGCGAGATCTGGTCCACACCGGCAGCCTGTTCCTGGATGGAAGTGGTGATTTCAATAGCTTCTCTGGAGGAGTCAGCAATCGACCGGGTAAGGACCTCGATTGCTTCCCGTGCATCGGAAGTCAGCCGGACTGCATCTGCCACAGACCGGGTCCCCTGCTCGGTTGATACCACGGTTGAAGAGACACCCCGCTGGATATCCGTCAGGATAGTGCGGATGTTTGCCGTTGCCTGTTTTGATTGTTCGGCAAGGTTGTGAATCTCATGGGCAACGACTGCAAAACCTTTGCCGAAATCACCGGCTTTTGCTGCTTCTATAGACGCGTTGACGGCAAGCAGGTTGGATTGTTCTGAAATATCGGTCACCGTTGCAATGATCTCTCCTATGGCCTGGCTCTGCTCCGAGAGCTTGACGACACTCATGCCGATGGTGTCCATCTGCCGCTGGATATGATTCATCCCGTCGAGAATTTCCTGCACGGATTTCTGGCCTTCACCTGAGACAGCAATGGCTTTCATTGCTTTTTCCGATACGGATTTTGACTTGAGTATCACTATGTCGGTCTTTTTGCGGACACTTTCTACGGTATCTGAGGTGTCATTGACGGTGCTTGCAGTCTGGGAACTGGCAGTCGCAAGCTGGGTAGTGACGGTCAGGATCTCGCTCGATGCTGATGAAAGAACCGATACACCTTCGTAGAGTTCCTCATTGATCAGCTTCATTAAGCGCTGGAGTTCGATACCGATCGTGTTGAGTGCATCCCGGTATGCGACAAACTCGCCGGCAACCGGAATCTTCTCGTCAAAACGGGCGGTAAAATCACCGGATGCATAGAACCGGGCAAGCCGCATGGCCTCGTTCACGGGCTCGGTGATCGTTTCGAGGGTCTTGTTGAACCCGGCGATGATCATCTTGTACCCGCCCCGGAAGGCGTTCTCATTCCCGCGAACCGATAGGTCCCCGGCCCGGGCTGCATCCGTGAGTTTGATTGTTTCCTTATGCAGGTGATCCAAAGACTCCACCATCATCTGCAGGGCAGGACGGATCTCGTCGCGTTCATCGACCGGCTCTGCGAACGCTGATATATAATCCCCTTTGGCAATTTTTTTGATATTTCCCACAACGTTTGTCTGCAGATCATCGGCAAACTCGTCCATGGTTGCGGCCATGATCCCAATTTCATCCTGCCTTTTGATATTGAGGCGTGCAGAAAGGTGGCCGTTCCTGAGTTCCTTGATCATAACTACCACTGACTGCAGGGGTCCGGATATTGAGCGGCCAAAGAGAATTGCAATGGCTGCACCAATGGCCATCGATGCAATCATCAGGGCAAAGATGGTATTTCGTATGGTATCGATGGGGCCGGTGAAATCTGAGAGTTCTGCGCGTGATACGATATACCAGTCAAGTGGTTCATAATACGTGTAGGCATCAAGGACATTTGTACCGTCAACGACATGGGGAACTGCACCTTCCTTGTTCATGAACATCTGCTGGATGTAATCCTTATCTGCCCAGTTCTGCCCTTGGGAGCTTGGATGGACAAGCACATTTCCCGCGCTGTCGATGACGTACATATAACCGTTCTTGCCTACGGTTGTCTCCCGTATACTTTTTTTGACCACATCGAGGGTCTGTCCTTCTTCTGTTCCAACAAAAAGAACGCCAATTATCTTTCCGCTGGGATCTTCAATTGGCTCATAGGCTGTGACGTAGTTTTTCCCAAAAAGATCACGTCTTCCATAGTACGTCACGCGGTCGTTTACGGTCACTTTGTAGACATCGTCAGTCAGGCGTGTTCCGACTGCCCGCTTCCCGTTTGCGTCCTGAACATTGGTCGAAACGCGAACCGCGTAACTGTCATTGTACACCTGAAAAACGGTTGCAGCCCCGCCAACCATTGCCTGCACCTGGTCGACAATCTCGAAATTATCGTTGACCACATAGCGATTGCCACTCTTGTCAATAAGGGTCATTTCGTTGTTAATGACTTCCGGTGTGCCCTTGCCATAGAAATTCTGTTTTGCTACGTTGAGGTCACTGTTGACCTTGTTGCGAGTGAGTTTGTAGACATCATTGGTCCACCCTTTCATGTCCCCGACCTGAGTCTCTAACAACGCCTGGGTCTGTTCACTGATAACGCTACTGGAACTGGTATAAGCGACCAGTCCGAGTAACAGTGTCGGGATGATTGCCAAGAAAAGACAGATAACGAGAATCTTGGTCCCGACTTTCATGTTTGAAAAAAATTGCATATTATCCCGCACCCTTCCAGCTCCTGATCATTTTCTGGTAATGAATACACTGATCGCTTATTGTTTAAAATTACTGATATTATTTGCTGGCACGTTTATTTGGTCTCGGTTATGAGGAACAAGGCAGGTAGTGCGCATATGGGGCTGTATCATGCAGCGGTTTCATCTATCAGCATACGTGAATCCGCCAGAAGAGCCGCGCCATCCAGTACCATGATTCCTTCAACAACTCCTAACAGGTAGGGAGCAGCACCTGCGGGGGGAACCGGTGTTGGTACCTCCGGCAGACTGGCCGGGATTGTGGCAATACCGGTGATATAGTCGGCAAGAATGCCAAAAGTCATTGTTCCGTCCGTGAGAACAATGACCCGGTTCAAGTCCGTGAGGCCTTTGCCGCTGATAGAGAAAAGCGCCCGGAGGTCTACGAGCGATATGATCTCACCGCGTATTGCGCAGATACCGGATATGTAATCCGGTGTGCCGGGAACCGGCGTGATCCCTCCGGTAAGGACTACTTCGCGGACATATTTCATTGCAACTGCATATTCCTGGTAGGCAAGCCGGAATTTCAGTATCTCGATGCGGACAATACCCCGGGAACGTACGGCTGGTTGCGAGAGTTTTTGTGCCCGTTCCGCGAGGATCGCAGTTATCCTTCCCGGATCCTCTCCCGTATCCTCGCGAGGGATACCCTTCCTTGTATGAAGTTCGGTGTGGATCTGTTCCGGATTTGCATTCATGAGAAAATCCGACAGGTCACTGATTATGACAAGCCCCTCGGCAGTGATAGTCACACCTGGCACCGCAGGCTCATCTGCAAGAGTGGATGCATCTTCCAGAGTGAGACTGGTATCCTGAGTGATCCCGGATGTCTCATCGACCCAGAGAGCAACACAATCGGGACCGGCCTTTGTGACAATAATGACGTCTGAAAGGCGGGGATTGCGTTCAGGAAACCCAAGGAGCGTCCGGACCTGGTAAACGGGGACTATCCGGCCATGAAGATTGATCCTACCGGCAATCCCGAATTCTGTTGCGGAGGCGGGAGTCACCTGGACCATCCGCTCGACAAAAACGGTCTTTCCCACCTTGATTGCACAGGATATGCCTTCCACCGAAAACTGCAACAGGGTCGTCATACCGCTTCACCTTAATAATCCCTCATTGGTGCTGATGCGATAAAAGTGTAGAGGAATTACTCCCGGAAAACAATCTGTTGAAGATACGACACTTGCTCCTTGGTGAAAAAAGGTTTGTTTTCATTTGCATATTATCCGGTGATACCCGGCGATTGTAAACCGGCTGCAAATATAAATCCAATTTACATCTGAATGTGTGACTAACCTTATAAAAAGACACCAAAGCCATTCTGGCACTGGGTTAAAAACGAATGGACTGGGCGGGAATTGAACCCGCGGCCTCTCCCATGCCAAGGGAGCGATCTACCACTGATCTACCAGCCCGCTCCTATCCAGTAGGATGCCATAGGTTAAAAGAATTGGCTTAAATGGCGGGGATAATACAAGGTTTTGAAAAAAATTTAAGTCTCTGGTGCGGCAACGGATTTGAGCCAGGAAAGCACCCGGGTCCGCGCATTTTCCATTTCCACCTTTTTTGCTATTGTGCCGTTTTTTATATGCTGCTCCATCAGCGGAATTGCTCCCTCCGGCATTTTTTCTCCCACGGGCAGTACCGTGTGTTTTCCCGATGCCAGCCCGTACACCTGTTTCACCCCGCTCCGCTTACCGCGCTTTGCCTTTGCCACTCCTTCAATCTCTACGATATCCAGCGCAAAGTCAATCACGGGGGCATTTGCGATTGTGCCCCCGATACCGAATGCATCTACAATATCGCGGTACGCGATCACCTCTTCACGGGTGACTCCTCCGGATAAGAATATTTTGACAGATCCATAGCCATGAGTATCCAGTTCCCAGCGAACTTCTTCGATGATCGAACGCATGTTGCCCCTGCGCGAGCGGGGGGTGTCAAGCCTGACTGCGGTTGCGCCACATTTCGCAGCCCGCAGGGATTCAGATTTTTCATCACAGTACGTATCGGAAAGCATGATTCGCGGTACTTCTTTCGGTGCGTGTTTGTCAAACGATCGCCATGCAGTTTCGGGCTTGTCGTAACACATCACAAATGCATGCGGCATGGTACCGACAACCGGCATCCCCTCCGGCGCACAGGTATTGGAAACTCCGTCAACCCCGCCGATCCAGGCCGCCCGCTCGATCATACGTGCAATCGATGGGTGCTGCCGGCGTGAACCAAAAGAATAGATCTGCCGGTCATGGGCTGCGAGCTTGACATGGGCAGCAGCAGTTGCAATGCCGGAAGCATGGCAGAGAAAACCGAGGATTGCGGTCTCGAAACGGCAGAAGTCACGATATTTGCCGGAAATGCGCAGCACGGGCTCATTTTTATAAAAGATGGTACCTTCGGGTAGTGCATCAACCGTGACCGGCACTCCTTCGAGCAGCGCGAGCACATCGGAAAGTCCGCAGAAGACCGACCATGAGTCGGGAAGTGCGGATGCCGTCACTTCCATTACCACTTCAGGGTTGATCCCTTCTGCCTTTAGCGTCTCTTCCGTGCGCTCGAAATAGATGTCCGTGCATTCCCCGCGGTGGATCATCTCATCGCTGACCGTATCGAACATACCCATACCAGATGATAGTACGTTGAAGGAATTTACGCTTGCGTAATGCTCCTGATAATTCGCTAAATATTAGTGTCTCCCGCGACAATCATTCTTCAGCGCAGGTAGTCATGCAGTTTGTATCAAATATGTTTGCGGATAATCGTTCGAATCTGGCCCGGGTGTGGCACTGATGCTCGGCATTATCGGGGGCACGAGCCTCCTGTTCTCTGAGCTGCCGAAGCTCCAGAAGCGCCGGGTAAACACGCCGTTTGGCAATGCCGAACTTCTCTGCGGGGATATCGTGATGCTGATGCGCCACCAGCAGGGCCTCCCGCCTCACCGGATCAATTACCGGGCAAACATGGCTGCGCTCGCTATCGAAGGCGTGGACCGGATTGTTGCATTTGGATCCACGGGATCCTTAAACCGCGAGATCACGCCCGGTTCACTCGTGATCCCGACCGATTACGTAAGTATGACCGATATCCCTTCTATCCACGACCATGCGATCGAACATGTGCTCCCTGTAATGGATAAGGGCCTGTCAAAAAAGCTCGGTTCTCATATTCCCGAAGCCCGGTATGGCGGGGTTTACGTGCAGACAAAAGGTCCCCGTTTTGAGACCGTTGCCGAGATACTTGCCCTGTCGCGGGTAGCGGATCTCGTTGGAATGACTCTTGCTTCTGAGGCTACCCTTGCCTGCGAACTGGGCATGGATTTTACCGCGCTATGCACGGTAGATAATTATGCAAACGGGCTTGCGGATGGTGTGCTGACTTTTGATGAGATTCTTGAGATCTCGCGGTCATACCGGCACCGTACCGGAGAACTGGTAAAAACGATAATTACGCATATGACCTGATAAGGCAGGATAATACCATGGACGATATTTTCAACCGACGGCAATCGATTCTTATCGCAAATGTGATGATCGATGGAAAACAGGCAGATATTTTTGTGAACGACGTAGGCATCATCGCTGCTGCCGGTGAAGGAGTACGGGGGCAGTACAAAAATGAAGCAGATCTGGTGATTGACGGTGATGGTGCCATTGCCCTACCCGGTCTTGCCAACACCCACACCCACGCGGCCATGTCGCTGCTCCGTGGTTATGCCGACGATATGATCCTGCAGGACTGGCTCAGCCAGAAGATCTGGCCTCTCGAAGCCCACCTGACCGGCAATGATGTGTACTGGGGAACGAAGCTGGCCTGTCTAGAGATGATAAAGAGCGGTACTACTGCATTCAACGACATGTACTTCATGATGGATGAGGCTGCTCGTGCGGTAGACGAGGCCGGCATCCGTGCGGTTCTCTGTTACGGTTTTATCGACCTCTTCAATGCAGAAAAACGGGAGGCCGAATGTAAGGCCACCGAAAAGCTTGCTGCACAGATCCGTTCGATGAACAATCCGCGAATCAAGGCTGCTGTCGGACCCCATGCGATCTACACCGTATCTCCTGAAGGCCTGAAGTGGTGTGCAGAGTTTGCCGGAGAGCAGAATATCGGTATCCACATCCACTTGTCCGAAACAGAAAAGGAAGTTACTGATTGTGTTGCCCAGCACGGCAAACGCCCGGCGGCACTACTGGACGACTGCGGCATGCTCACGCCAAAAACCATTGCCGCTCACTGCTGCTGGCTCGATGATGCCGAGTGCGCCCTGCTCGGGAAACAGGGAGTTGCGGCTTCCCATAATCCGGCGAGCAACATGAAACTTGCTACCCACCGGGCCATGCCAACCCGCCAGCTCATGGATGCAGGAGCAAATGTCTGTCTCGGTACCGATGGCTGTGCAAGCAACAATAACCTCGATATGTTCGAGGAGATGAAGACTGCGGCCCTGCTCCAGAAATTCTTCTGGAACGATCCGACTGTTCTTCCGGCACCAGCAGCGCTTGCGATGGCAACGACCAACGGTGCCCGGGCACTGGGCTTTGGCACGGGAACGTTATCGGTGGGCTCTCCTGCAGATATCGTGCTCGTGTCCGCACGCACCGCATGTAACACACCGTTGCATAATGTCCCCTCCAATCTGGTGTACTCGTGCAATGGTTCAGCGGTTGAGACAACCATCTGCGATGGCAGGATCCTGATGCTGAACCGGGAGATCCCGGGCGAAGACAAGATCCTTGCCGGGGCTGCCCAGGCCGCCCATGAACTTGTCAGCCGTTCACAATCCGAATAAAACCGGTTAAATCCCTCTGAAAAAATCGGGTACTGTGCGGTTAGTACCCTAAGTTTTTTTAATAAATCCTTTTCTCATGGTGTAGTCAGTCATGCCGGATGGGGTATGGCAGGATCTCAACCCCGGTAATTTATTTCGGTATGTTTTTTCCCTCGCACGATCAATGTGGAAGATATGACACATCACCAAGAATTTGAGCGCCACGATCATGCCGGACACACATGTCGTCTTTGCTCATCATCCCATGATCCCGATCACAAGGCATCCGTAGGTGGCATCTGCCACCATTGCGTGTACAAGATCCTCATTATCATTTTTGTTGTGATGATTGCGATCTCGTATGTCGCATGGTTTGGTATTCTGTAAAGAATCAATTTATTTTTTAATTTCCCCTTCTTCAGGATCACGTAACCGTGGCAGGATAAGGGCCTTAAAATCATTAAATTCTTCTTCGGTAATCAACCCGCGCTCTTTTAAGGTTCCTAAGCGCTCCAGCAGTAAAATCCCCGTTTCAGTTTCAAGAGGTTCATGGGATTTCTGCTCTTTCTGCCGCTCCTCCATAAAACCTGAAGCAAGGATTGCTGAAGGGAGGGCAAGAAGCAAGACTCCCCCGATAGTCACCATGCTGGTGATGGTCTGGCCTAATGGTGTAATGGGGTAGATGTCACCATACCCGACGGTAGTCATGGTCATTGCTGCCCACCACATAGCTGCCGGGATACTGGAAAACTTATCCGGCTGGGCAGCGTTCTCGACAAGATACATGATCGTCGAGGAGAACAGGATCTCAAATACCAGAAAAATTACAAGGATTGAGATGATCTCCCTTTTCTTGAAAATGACACGGCTCAGGAGTTGCAGTGCATCATTGTGGCGGGTGTAGCGCACCAGCTTGAAGATCGAAAGGAGCCGGAATATGTGGAGCAGGGCATAATCCTGAGGGAATACGAAAGGAAAGATGATGGGAATGATCGATATGAAATCGATTATCATGTAGATCCCTGTTGCATAATGCAGGCGATCCTTTACCCTGCCCAGAAATGTGGGGCTGTCAGTACATGACCAGAGCCGCAGGACATACTCTATTGTAAAAATCGTAAGACTGATTGAAATAATTGCAAAAATCAGGTTGTGGATCGATAGTGGAAGATCCGATATTGTGGAGAGAACCACCGCGATAGTGTTAGCCAGGATAAATATGGCGAGGAAATACTTTACTCTCCGTGCTGCCCGGTCCTCGTTTGGATAGGTGTTGAGGATTAAATTGACACGGGTTTTAACCCTGTCATAGCAGGATGGGTCTTTGCAAATTTCCTGTGTATCCTGTGCCGGATTTTCTGTCATCATTGCTCCTTTGTGGATGGATATTTTTGCAGGATCATACGGTTAATCCCGATTCTTGTATTGTTATATGACGAAATCCGGGTGGATGGTATTTAAAGAGTTCGAGATGAATGAGATTCATCTGTTCTGTCAGGCCTTGACGATAAATAAAAAATATCGGACCGTATCACGCGGTCTCGATTTTATCTGCTTCCTGTAAGCCCAGTACCCGTACGGATTCTTCGCGCATCCGGAATTTCTGGATCTTGCCGGTGACTCCCATGGGGAAATCGTTCACAAACATCACATACCGGGGAATCTTGTAATGGGCGATCTTTCCTTTGCAGAAATCCTTTACCTCCTGTTCAGTCATGGTGAGGCCGGGTTTCATCTTCACCCATGCACAGAGTTCTTCGCCATACTTGACATCCGGTACCCCGACAATGTAAACATCCGCAATCTTCTCATTGTGGTGCAGGAACTCTTCGATCTCCCGTGGGTAGATATTTTCACCACCGCGGATGACCATGTCTTTTAACCGCCCGACAATCCTGAAGTAACCTTCCTCGTCCATGGTGCCGAGGTCACCGGTATGGTTCCAGTGGTCCTTGTCAAGGGTGGCATGCGTGGCCGAGGGATTGTTGTAGTAACACTTCATGACACAGTAGCCCCGGGCGCAGATCTCCCCAATCTCACCAAGCGGGACGATCTTTCCTGTCTTGGAATCAATGATTTTGAGTTCGGTGTGGGGGAATGAACGCCCGATCGTGGATACCCGACGGTCAACCGGATCCTTTGTTGTCGTCATGGTAACCCCGGGACTGGTCTCGGTCTGCCCGTAGACGATGACAATCTCGCTCATGTGCATCAGCGTATTGACCTGTTTCATGACCTCGATGGGGCAGGGAGAACCGGCCATGATACCGGTGCGGAGTGTCCGCAGATCATATTTTGCAAAGTTCGGGTGGGTGAGCTCTGCGATGAACATCGTGGGAACACCGTGGACGGCAGTGCAGTGCTCCTTTTCAATCGTTTTTAAGACTTCTTCAGCATCGAATGAAGGGGCTGGCAGCACCATCGTTGAACCGTGGGTGACGCAGGCAAGGTTCGAAAGTACCATGCCGAAACAGTGGTAGAAAGGGACGGGAATGCAGAGCCGGTCTTTTTCCGTAAAGCCCATGCCTTCGCCGATAATATAGCCATTATTGAGGATGCCGTGGTGGGTGAGGACAACGCCCTTGGGAAACCCGGTAGTCCCGCTCGTGTACTGGATGTTGATCGCATCATCGAACGTGAGCACTTCGCCCCGCTCAATGAGTTCATCCATCGTGATCTCATCGGCTTTCTTGAGGAGATCATCCCACGTGTACATGCCGTTATAGGGAATATCCCCAAGGAATACGGCATTTTTTAAGAACGGGAATTTTTCACTGGATATCTTGCCGGGTTTGGATTCGAATGCTTCGGGGCATGCCTCGTAGAACATTCCTACGTAATCGGAAGTCTTGAACCGGCCCTGGATGATGAGTGTCTGTATCTCGGCCTGCTTGAGCACGTATTCGAGTTCGTAGGTGCGGTACGCCGGGTTGATGTTGACCATGATCGCCCCGATCTTTGCCGTGGCAAACTGTACAACTACCCATTCTGCGTAATTCATTGCCCAGATACCGACACGGGCGCCTTTTTCCACCCCAAGACCCATGAGGCTGCGGGCTACCTGGTTTACCTGCGCGATAAACTCGCGGTACGTCCAGCGGATATCCTGGTGGGCAGATACCACCGCTTCCGTGTCCGGATATTTTGCCGCAATGCTGTCTACCATTTCACCGATTGTCATTCCCAGTAAAGGAACGGTCGATGTCCCGCTTGCATAACTCCCCTCAACCATTGATAAAATATGGGTCAGGAATGACATATATTGATACTGATTTTATGCGGGCTGTGGTGCAATTTGATAAAAGAGTGGTGCACTATATAAATCCCTTACCGGTACTTATGGATTAATCTCTCTTTTACTTTCCTGCATTTTCGCTGGGCCGTCACGCATGCAGTACTTTGATCTTGTTTACGATGCGATTCGTGCTAGAGAACGCAGATAACCAAACTCTTAAGTTTGTGTACTGCGAATTTATTGAGTCAGCGGCAGGAAAATCCTGTACGCAGGCAGCATGGGGTTGTGGCCTAGCTCGGAATGGCGACGGGCTCCAGCGGTCTTTGCGTTCTTTGTGCTCGCAGATGATGAACAATGGGTCTACTGATGAAAAGATGATGACCCGTTGGAGCACTGATGCATGTCGGAGAGACCCGTCGATCGTGAGTTCAAATCTCACCAACCCCACATTTTCTTATTCCTTCTTCTACCGTTCGTTTGCGGATCACGATAATTAACCGTACGGTTTTCGTTCCCGCTAATTCACTTATGTACTTTGTACGAGTCAGGAACGCCGGAACGGGTTGTTCTTCTGAAGTTTTTTTAAGAATCAAATCATCTGTTCCCGGTACCCGATCAGCTATAAGCATCCGGAATGCCATCTCACTATCATGAGTCCTGAGCTGCATCTGGTAGATGCCTTTACCGGTACCCCGTTCCGCGGAAACACAGCGGCGGTCTGCATCCTGGATGGGCCGGCCGACCCGGTCTGGATGCAGCAGGTTGCCAGTGAGATGAAACATTCCGAGACTGCGTTCCTGCATCCCGGCCCGGGCAACTGGAACCTGCGGTGGTTTACTCCGGAACGTGAGGTGGATCTCTGCGGACATGCAACAATCGCGGCAGCCTTTACCCTCTGGACAACCGGTCGCGAGAGTCCGGGATCAGCGATCGCGTTTGAGACCCTGTCAGGAACACTCACCGCCAAAAAAGACGGGGACTGGATTACCATTGATTTTCCAGCCGAGCCAGTCACATCTTCAGCATCGGTCCCCGGGCTTGAGCAGGCACTGGGGGTCTCCCCTACCTTTGTGGGGCGGAACCGGTTCGATATCCTTGCCGAGCTTCCGTCAGCAGCCGAACTCTGCACCCTTGAACCCGATATGGTTGCACTCGCGGCAATTCCAACGCGGGGGTTCATCGTAACCGCAGCCTCCGATCTCCCGCATTTTGATTTTGTCTCCCGGTTCTTTGCCCCTTCTGTCGGTGTCCCGGAAGATCCGGTCACCGGTTCAGCCCACTGCTGTCTTGGGCCATACTGGGGAGAGAAACTCAAAAAATCCGAGCTTGACGGGTTTCAGTGCTCAGTGCGGGGCGGGACGGTGAGGGTTACTCTGAATGGCGATCGGGTCATTCTCTGGGGGCATGCAGTTCACATATTTTCCGGCAAGCTGCTTGTCTGACCCGCATCAACGGGCTTATTCCCGGTCCTTTGGCAATAGTAAAAGGGATGATGATTTTTCCGCACGTTACCGTTTTACGGGTTTCTTTGCGGGCTTTGGCTTCTTCGCCGCTGAGCGTGACATTGGGATTTTGCTTTTCATTTTCGTTGCCTCTTCGACTCCTTCAAGCGCAGCTGGCAGGCATTCAAGCACGATGACAAGCCCGGTCAGGTGCAGGTTCATGACAACGGCCCCGATAATCTCGTCTTTTGTCGCACCGGCCTGATATGCCATAATTGCATGGAATTTCACGCCCCGTGAGTTCTTTGTCGAGGTCTGGATTGCAATATTGATCAGTTGTTTTGTTTTTGGGTCAAGGCCTTTTAACGAACGTTGCACCTCGACTAAGTTGTTGAACCGTTCGGCAAGTTCGGGGCATTCCTTCTGGAAGATCTCGTACGGGTTTATCTCTGTCATGATTGTCATCTTCAGGTTTTGCATTGAGCAGGGGATGTGATATATTTTTCATCACCGGATGTTGCTGGTAATCTTTCTCACGTTCCATTGGGATCGTTTTTTCTTACCGATATCCATGCAACAGACCCGGATGGGTCCGGAAACCGCCGGACATTTCAAATGTACCCACGCGACCCCCCTTCTCCCATTTTACCTGCGCACGTGTAATTCTCCGGTGTGAATTCTGCCAAAATCTGCCAGGATCCTGATGATGCCGGGAGGGGGTCGCATGGGTACAAAAGATAATTGCTGCATGGGCGTCATGCTGCTCCGGGGAATTAATTTAACCAGACTCTATGAGGTGAATATGCCGGAAATGAGTGCCCATATTCTTTGTGCCGGGCAGGGTCGTGGCTGGGCTTTTGTACCCGCATGACCCCCCCTGCACGGATATAATGTGGAATAAAGCGTATCCTGTCGGGCCGGCTAACTAGAAAAAAACAGAAGCGGTAAAATGGGTATCTCCCAACGGGAATGAGAACGTACGGCGATGATATTTTTTTTGATCTGCCAACGGGAGCAGCGAATAACTATTGCCTGATTGAATTACCTGATATGGTTGTATGGATAACCGGAATGTATGAAAGAAAAATCCGGCATCCTCTACACACTGGCCCTCTTCAAGCAGCGGTACACAAGAGGGACTTCATGGACCCAGATCCTCTTAAATTTCGGTATCATCACTGCCAACGCCAAACTGTTCGAGGACTTCTTCCTCATCCACTTCGGTCTGACAATCACAATGGTTATCGCACTGGCGGTCCCCTTCTACATCCTCTTCTGCTATATCCTAGGCCATATCGATGAAAAGAGCGGGTTCTGGCAGATCGAAAATGATCTCGGGTACCGGGTGACCCCGTTATCCGATGAGATGCTCCAGACCATACGGGAAATCAAAAAGAAACTCGATTAATTTGCTGGGCTAAAAAAAACCAATCCCCCTTTTTTTGGTCACAGGGACTATCAAGACCGGTGAATCGTCCCGTTTTAAAAAAATTCATCCTCTCTATCGTTATATCAATGATTGATGGATGATTCATGTTCCATATCCCGATGAATAGTTGCCTGGACAATCCTCGGGTTCGTCTTAAAGCCCATCACTTGAATGCCATGCAAAGAAACTCTTAATGTCCTCCCTTACAAACATCATCCCGGAGAAAACCAACATGGAAAAAATTACCCTCGGCTCGATGCCGTACATGAGTGTCATGCCCACCCTGCTCGTTGGGGCAAACGTGAACGGAAAAGCAAACTACATGACCGCTGCGTGGTCTACCGTTGCGTGTATGGCGCCACCCATGGTCTGCGTTGCAATCAATAAAGCCCGGTACACCGTAAAGGGAATCGAGGAGAACCAGACGTTCAGCCTGAACATACCCTCTGCAAAACACGCAGTCGAGACTGATCACTGCGGGCTCGTCTCCGGTGCACAGGAAGACAAATCAAAGGTATTCACATCCTTTTACGGCAAGCTGAAGACTGCTCCCCTTGCTGCGGAGTGCCCGGTCAATATCGAATGCCGGCTCTTTAAGTCTGTTGACTGCGGGAGTCACCTGCTGTACATTGGCGAGGTCATTGAAATCCATGCTGACAAGGCATGTGTCACTGATGGAAAACCGGATGTTGCCAAGTTTGACCCGATTGTGTACGCACAGGCAACCTACTGGCAGATCGGGAAGACCGTTGATAAGGCATTCTCCGCAGGCAGGAAATACCAGAAGAAGTAGGGTGACTGTGGTCAGGAAATCCCTGTCCCCCCTTTTACGTATCCGAAATTTTCTGTGAATTTTACCGGAAATGGACGGTTTATTCCCCTGGCGGTGTCTTTTGGGAACCACGATCCGGTGCTACCCGCAATTGTATCTCCTCCCGCTGATCTCAAGATCTCCGCAAGGGATCAGATTTGTTTATTGTCGTAAACGATCATATAAACTTTTATATTTTTAATTTTTATAATAAAAGAAATTTAACTATTTTCTGGATTATTATAACCCCGGATACTATTTTTTCCCAAAATTAAACCAAAGGAGTTATAAGGGGGATTTCCCACCACTATATACGGAGATGTCAGGAAATCTGAACCAAATCACAGTCTCTATTCAATAATCGGCTGAAATTGAGGAGAAATCCGGGTTCTTATGTATTCCGTTCTTTATGTTGACGATGAAGAAGCACTTCTTGGACTCAACAAGATCTATCTTGAAAAGACCGGGGATTTCTCTGTTGATACGGTTAATTCTGCACAAAAAGCCCTGAGAAAAATCCCGGGACAGTGCTACGATGCAGTCGTCTCGGATTACGATATGCCCCACATGGATGGGATCGCTTTTTTGAAACAAGTCCGTTCACAGCATGGCAACCTGCCCTTCCTCCTCTTCACGGGAAAAGGCCGGGAGGAGGTGGTCATCGAAGCCGTAGACAATGGCGTAGACTATTATATCCAGAAAGGGCAGGACATGCAAAGCATGATCGCCGAGCTCCAGTACAAGATCAAGCGGGCCATTGAACGGCGCAGGGTCAACGATGAACTGGAACGTTCCCGGCAGCAGATGAATGATATCATCAATTTTTTACCGGATGCAACCTTTGTCCGGGATATCAGCGGGCGGGTTATTGCCTGGAATCTTGCCATGGAGAGAATGACCGGCGTCAGCAGTGATGAGATGCTTGGGAAATGCGATCACGAGTATGCCCTGCCATTTCATAATAAGAAATGCCCTCTCCTTGCAGACATGGTTCTTGAAATGAGCCCCTCTTCTGACTCGCGGTACCAGTATTTCAAGCGGTCCGGTGACCGGATAAGTTCCGAGATCTTTATCCCCCATTTCAAAGAGGGTGCCGGGGCAAACCTGTGGAGTACCGCAAGCCCCCTGTATGATACCCACGGGACGGTCACCGGCGCCATCGAATCGTTCCGGGATATCTCTGATCACTATGCCGTAAAGCGGGACCTCAATATTTCGCAGGAGATGATCCAGGGTTTTGCCGACATTTTCCCGGTCGTGATCTACGAGATGGACCTGGATTATGTCCTCACCTTCTGCAACTGTGTGGCTTTTGACTGGTTCGGCATTTCCCGGGATGACTTCGAGAAAGAGATCTCTATCCTTGATCACATCGCACCCCAAGACCGGGAGCGGGCGATGGCTGACCTGAAAAATTCTGTAGGTGGTAGACCAAGTTCTGGTCATGAGTATCTCCTTACAAGGAAGGACAAGAGCACCTTCCCTGCGCTGATCTATGGAGCGAAGATTGTTGATCCCGATACCGGCAAACCTGCCGGTGTACGGGGCGTGATTATCGACCTTACGGAGCGGAAGAAACAGGCGCAGGAACTCTATGAGAGCCGGGAAAAACTGTATCTTGCCATAAAAGCAGGAGATATCGGGATCTGGGATGTGGATTTGCGAACCGATAAAGTGCATAACATCCATCAATGGGCCTACCACACGCTGGGATACCAGCCGGGCGATCTTCCTCCCCTAACAGCAAACGCATGTAAAAGCTTTGTTCATCCTCTCGATCTTCCCCGTCTTCTCTTTGCATATTTCAAGCACCTGTCAGGAAAAGAACCCCTGTTCGAATCGGAATTCCGTCTGCTCCGTAAAGATGGAGACTGGAAGTGGGTGGCTATCCGGGGAAAAGTGCTTGAACGGGATCCTGACAACAAACCCGTCCGGATAACCGGTACGATCAACGCGATCACCTACCCGAAAAAATAAGTTTACTGCGAGGATGAAACTGTTTTTTAGTCCTTACTGAATTTTTTTTAAATAAGGCACACCGGAATTATAACAGGCAATATCCTGTTCAAGTTGTCTGGCGAATCCAAAACCAGTATTTTCTGATGTGCTTGCAGATACTCTCTCTGCAAATAGCTCTTTTATCCGGACTTTGCCTTAAGCTCATGATTTGATATATTTATCATCACTCAGCGTCACATACTATCAGGATTAAGGAGAGTTCCAATGTATTTAGTCGGAGAAGCACTTGTTGGCGATGGCGCGGAACTCGCGCACATCGATCTGCTGATGGGCGATAAGGAAGGCCCGATCGGTACGGCGTTTGCAAACGCGATCTCACAGCTTTCAGCCGGGCACACCCCGCTGCTCGCAGTCGTCCGCCCGAACCTGCTCACAAAACCTGTTACGCTTGTCATCCCGAAGGTAACCCTGAAGGATATGGCGCAGGTAAACGAGATGTTCGGTCCTGTACAGGCCGCGGTTGCAAAGGCTGTTGCAGACTGTGTTGAAGAAGGCCTTTTTAATGGTATTGACCTCGAGAAGGTAGCGATTCTCGCATCCGTTTTTGTCCACCCGGATGCCAAGGACTACAACCGGCTTTACCGGTATAATTACGGTGCAACAAAGCTTGCGCTCAACCGTGCGCTTGCGGCGTTCCCCGATGCAAAGACCCTTGTGTTCGAGAAGGATCGCGCAGCCCATGCAGTCATGGGATTCAAAGTACAGCGCCTCTGGGATGCTCCGTACCTGCAGGTCGCAATGGACCTTGTGGATATGGGCAAGGTAGCACAAGTGTTAAAGGAGCTTCCTGAGAACGACCACCTCATAATCGAGGCAGGTACCCCGCTTATCAAGAAGTTTGGCCTCGGTGTCATTTCCGAGATTCGCAAACTCCGCCCCAATGCGTTCATCATCGCGGATATGAAAATCCTCGACACCGGGAATCTTGAAGCCCGCATGGCCGCTGATGCAACTGCCGACGCGGTTGTTGTCTCGGGTCTTGCGCCCGCATCAACGATGGAAAAGGCGATTTCCGAAGCCCGCAAGGTTGGCATCTACTCGATTGTGGACATGCTCAATGTGCAGAACCCGGCCAAGGTTATTGCGAGCCTGAAAGTCAAGCCTGATATCGTGGAACTCCACCGTGCGATTGACACCGAAGAGACCGCTCATGCATGGGGGGACATCCAGGCGATCAAGAAGGCAGCAGGCGGCAAGCTCCTTGTGGCTACCGCCGGTGGCGTTCGGGTCAATGTTGTCAAGGATGCCCTCAAGGCTGGTGCAGATATTCTCGTAGTCGGCCGTGCTATTACCGCAAGCAAAGACATCGGTCATGCGGCAGATGAGTTCCTTGAACAACTCGACCGCGAAGAGATTGACCAGTTCCGTATTATGACGGATTTCTGAAATACTATTTTTTTTTAATTTTCAAAATTCTCTGACACCGTTGTCAATGGCCATTGAGTTGGTAATGTTTTACTTTGCTTTATTGGCGCTGCCTGCCCGACTGATAATCAATAGCAGTAAACTTTCATCATCCGTAACGCAAGGCAAACCCTTTTTACGTTTTTACAGCTTATGACCTTGATATAAGGTAAATACGTTCATTATGGCGTCGTCTCCCCGGATTCTTATTGTTGATGATGACAGTGTTATCACGCATCTCATCACCCTGATGCTGCAAAAAAAGGGCTATAATATTATTGGAAAATTTTCCACCGGCGAAGAAGCGCTTTTAAAATCCGCGGAACTGAACCCGGATCTCGTGATCATGGATATCCGGTTAACCGGACATCTGGATGGCATAGCGACTGCACGATATATTTTCAAGATTTTCCAGTTCCCCGTTATTTTTATTGCCGGTAAGGAAGATGAAAATCTCCTTGATAATGCCCTGTACTCAGAACCGTATGGGATTCTCTTTAAGCCGTTTATGGATCTTGAGCTGAAATCCAATGTAGATCTTGCCATCTACAACCATAGTATCAGGAAAAAATCTCTTGGCAGTTATCTTTTGGGAGAACCGAACAAGGTCGTAGAAGTAAATGAAGTCATCATTGTCATGGATCCAAAAGGCAGGATCATTTTTTTCAATCATTATGCTGCCTGGTTTATCGATCTTCCGGGACCAGAAATCCTGATGAGTTACTGGAGAGATGTCCTCATGCTCATCGACGACCTGACCGGTGAAGAACTAAAAGATCCAATCAATGATGTTGCAAAGCATGGTGCGGTGGTTATACACGATACTAATACTGCCATTGTTACAAAATCCGGCAAGCGCCGGAAAATCAGTATTCTGGTGCAGCCCCTCCTGGACGAACGGGGGAAGCTTCTGGTGCTTACCATGAAAATCAGAGAAAAAAAACTCTGATTATTCCTCTCTTTTGCGATTCAGTTCTTCATGTGACCCCTGACATTTTTTGCACGTCCAAACCGGTGCAGCAGGTGAGTTATTGAGATTGCCTGGGCGTGAGCACTCACTTCCCCCATTTTAAAAATCATCTGGAAATCTGCGGCTGATATATCCATTTGGTAAAAACCGGCATTGCTGCTGGAGGAACATACGCTCCCCTGTTCCTCCTTCCCCCTTCCCGCAAGTTAATATCCTGCTCCTTTCTCTTCTGTGACCTGATTAATGATCGCAGAACCTATCGTATATGGGTGCCAACCATTCTGTAATGAATAGTGAACCGTACCCGGTTATCCTTGTTCATGGATGGAACAGCCATCCCGGGATCTGGAACCGTCTCGTACCCCGGCTTTCTGATGCGGCAATTCCTTTCTGGAAGTTCGATCACGCCGGGATGAATGGTGCGGATATACCGGAGCTGGCAGCAGTACTGGCATCCTTTATTGGTGAGATGCGGGATGAGAATGGATATACAGGACCCGTAGACATTGTCTGCCATTCGATAGGCACCTGTATAGCCCGGTTCCTTCTCGAAGTGATGGACGGGACTGACCGACACCAGAAGGTCAGGCAGCTGATCGGTCTTGGCCCGCCCAACAATGGTTCAGCGCTTGCAGAACTGTTCCATGATCCGCTGATGGGAGGAGAGATCATCAACCAACTCACGGGTGTTTTTGTCCCCCGGGGATTCGATCCTTCTGCCGATCCCCTCGTGCAGGATGTCCGTCCCGCCAGCCCGGCCATGCATACCCTTCGTTCAGCAGGAATCCGCTCCGATATCACCTATCGTATCATCGTAACGGCAAATCCCGGTGGCAGACCAGATTTCTTCCCCTTGTTCAAGGGAAATACCTGGGATCTTGATCCTGACGGAAAGTGGCAGCAGACCTGGGAAGGTGACGGGATTGTCTCGCACAGTGAATCCCGGCTCCCGGGAATCTCCCTTGATATTTTACCATCGGATATGGATGATGCAGTGCCATTCCTTCCTCCAGACCAGTACTGCCACATCAACCTGCCGAGAAACCCGGTTGTCATCGAACGGATCATGCAGTACCTGACACATCCTGCTCTGTAATCAGGGGGCATGAGGGGAAAGGATTCACTTTTCACACCCCATGGTTCAATAAAAAAGTACCTTTGATGATCCTGCCCTGCATCTTACGAAGATCAATTCCCCGAAGTCCGTTGGTAAAGTGAGTCAAAACCGCACCAACTATTAAAAGGAACCGGATAAACACTGTGTACGTAAAAAATAAAGAGGGACTTACGTCATGGATTATTTATATTTTGATCAGGTATACAAACGCCCCCTCCTGATCCCGGTGCTCATTGGAATCAGTGCAGCAGTGACACTTTTCCTCAATATATTTGGGCTGCTCCATGGTTTTACCAATGTTCTTCCCCATCTTCTCTACGTTCCGATTATCCTTGCAGCATATTACTATCCCCGTCGGGGCGTGCCGTTTACCCTCGTGCTTTCGGCACTTTATTCAGCCGCAGTCTTTGTCCTGTATCCTGCAAATATGGATGCACTGGCAGCAGCTCTTGCACGGGTTGTTGTCTTCATAACAATTGCTGCCGTTATTTCCTACCTGAGTGCAAGGATGCACCATGACACCCAGATGTGCCGGCGACTGGTTTCCATCGTAGCATCATCAAGCGATGCAATAGTTGCAGAAACCTTTGACGGAATTATCACCGACTTAAATACCAGTGCTGAGAATCTCTTCGGGTATACATCAAAAGAGATTAAAGGAAAATCAGCTGCTCTTCTCCTTCCTCCTGATAAGCTGGATGAATCCAAAAATCTCTTAAAAAGTATCAAGAATGGTACACCGGTTGACCGGTATGAGACCGAGCGACTGACCAAAACCGGCAAAAGGATCCAGGTATCCCTGTCGCTCTCCCCGATAAAAAATGCAAAAGGGGAACTGGTTGGTGCCTCAGTCAGTGCGCATGATATATCTGATAAAAAGCAGCTGCAGGACGAGATCCTGCGGGCAAAAGTAGAATGGGAACGCACCTTTGATGCAGTTCCCGATATGATTGCAATTATCGGACGGGATTTCCGGATTATCCGCGTGAATATGGCAATGGCCGACCGGTTGGGAATAAGCCCGGAAGATGCGGTGGGAAAACCGTGTTATAATCTGTATCACCGCAGTAATAATCCTCCAGGTTACTGTCCGCTTACCCGCCTGCTGGAAGATGGCCAGGAGCATGCACAGGAATTTCATGAAGATACCCTGAATGCAGATTTCCTTGCAACCGTTTCACCTCTCTATAATGAAGAGGGAGATATTATCGCCAGCGTCCATGTGATGCGGGACATAACTGAGCGTAAAAACGTAGAAAATGCGCTGATAATAGCGAATAAAAAACTGACAATGCTTTCGTCCATTACCCGGCATGATATCTTAAATAAACTCACCGGACTGAAGATGTACCTTGAACTCTCGAGAGAGAGTGTGAAAGACCCGGTCTTCCTTGATTATATTGCAAAGGAGATAGATGTTGCAGGGGCGATCGAACGCCAGATCGAATTCACACGATATTACGAAAGTATTGGAGTGAATGCCCCGCAATGGCAGGATCTGATTGAGCGGATACGTTCCTCGGCATCGCAACTCTCGCTCGAAGGGATCACCTTCGATATTCTGCTGCCGCCTGTCTTTGTATATGCCGATGCACTAATAGAAAAAGTGTTTTATAACCTTATAGAGAACTCACTTCGCCATGGGGGCGGGGTAACCAGCATATCCTTCACTTTCGAAGAAACGGATGATGGTGCAGTGATCACGTACCGCGATAACGGTGCCGGAATTCCCCTTGCAGACAAGGACAAACTGTTCCGGCGCGGTTTTGGCAAACATACCGGTCTCGGTCTTTTCCTGTCCCGGGAAATCCTCTCCATTACCGGAATCACGATAACAGAAAACGGTACCCCGGGAAAAGGCGTCCGGTTTGAGATCCGGGTGCCAAAAGCCAGTTACCGATTGAATTCAGCTCATCCGGTTAATCCCGTGTAACAATCGCAGTGAATGGTGCAGGGAAATTTCCGGTAAAACTGCCAGAGTGATTGATTATGTCAGGAATTACCACCGATCAGAAAAATCTTGCCCTCATCTTCGCTATGCAAAAGGGCGAGATCACCGAATACCTGATCTATACAAAGATTGCAGCCACAACGAAAGATCCTCATAACCACGAAGTACTGGTAAGGATTGCAGCTGAAGAGCTCACTCACTACGGGATCTGGAAACGATACACAAAAAGAGATGTTGCTCCTGATATGCTGCGGGTCTGGTATTACTATCTGATCGCCCGGCTGCTGGGGATGACATTTGCTATAAAACTCATGGAGGGTATTGAGAAGCGGGCACAATCGGCCGACCGGGCCCTCCCATTTACGGTTCCGGAAATAGATGAGATCTTAAAAAATGAAGAAATTCATGAACGCGAGCTGATCGCCCTCATCGATGAAGAGCGCCTGAAGTATGTAGGTTCAGTAGTACTCGGGTTGAATGATGCGCTCGTGGAATTTACCGGAACCCTTGCCGGTCTTACGTTTGCTCTCCAGAACACCCAGATCATTGCGGTTGTCGGGCTCGTGATGGGTGTGGCTGCATCTCTCTCCATGGGAGCATCCGAGTACCTCTCGCAGCGTTCCGATGGGGGACCAACCGACCCGGTCAAGGCCTCGGTGTATACCGGTTTTACGTATATTGTAACCGTTGCCCTGCTGATCCTGCCGTTCCTGCTCTTCTCCAGTCCCTTTATTGCCCTGATGCTCACCTTGTTGGCCGCAGTAATGGTGATCTTTGTCTTTACCTTCTACGTTTCCGTGGCAAAAGATCTCCCGTTTTACCGGCGCTTTGTCGAGATGGCAGCCATCAGTCTGGGCATTGCAGCGATATCCTTCCTGATAGGAATTGCCATACGAACCGTTCTGAATGTAAACGTATGAACTGGAGTTCCGGTACTAAGATATTATTTTAGCCAGTTTTCCCCCTACAAAAAATAATATTGCCGATTACCTTCAATCCTCTGGTAATGACTGCCATAATTACAGATGCCCGTCAGCAGCGAATCGTTTTGTTTATTATCGCATTTGCTGCGTTCATGGCATCGCTGGATTCTACCATCGTTAACATTTCTTTACCGGTAATTTCGGAATACTATCATGTTGAGTTTTCGCTCGTCTCCTGGATCGTCATGGCATACCTGCTCGTTGAAGCGAGTTTTCTCCTTGTCTTTGGAAAGCTTGGGGATATTCACGGGTTCCGGCGGATATTTATCGCCGGGTTTGCTGTTTTTACACTGGGATCCCTTCTTTGCGGGCTTTCCGACACGATCTACCATCTCATTGCATTCCGTGTGCTCCAGGGCATTGGTGGTGCGGCACTGGTTGCTGTTGGTCCTGCGATGGTGGCCGTGTTCCTCCCTGCTGATAAACGGGGATGGGCGTTTGGCATTATCGCTACGGTTGTTTCGCTGGGCATTGCCGCCGGGCCGATTCTCGGGGGATTTTTAACAGAATACTTAAGCTGGCACTGGATCTTCTTTATCAACGTCCCGTTTGGCATAGCAGCAGTCTGTGCGGCATTTTATCTCTTTCCAAAAGACCGGATCGTCCGGTCAGGCAGTAAATTTGATATCGCCGGTTCAGTCCTGATCTGCGCAGCCCTTACAACCCTTTTGTATCCGCTCAACCAGGGACTCGCTCTTGGCTGGACGTCGCCGGCCATCCTTGGCCTGTTTGTCCTCTCACTTGTCCTTTGGATCAGTTTCTTTGTGCATGAGCGCCGCTGTCCTAACCCTCTCGTTGACCTGACGTTGTTTAACAACCGGAATTTCAATCTGGGAAATTGTGCCGGGTTATTACTGATGCTCTGTTACGCGGGTTCTGAATTTTTATTGCCGTTTTTCTTTGAAAATATCCACGGTTATACCCCATCCATTGCAGGTCTGTTACTTGCGGTCCCTGCAGTTGCTCTTATGGTTGTTGGCCCGGTTGCAGGAGCATTTTCTGACAAATATGGATCCCGTCTTATCACATCAATTGCTTCCCTTCTTGCCGTGATCAGTTTTATTCTTTTCAGCATGTTCACCGTAACGACGGGTGTTGGTTTCATAATTGCAGCGCTCATCCTTTTTGGGATCGCAGTTGGCCTGTTCTTCCCGCCGAATATGAGCCAGATACTCACGGATGGAGGAGCAGAAGGTGAAGGGGTTGTATCGAGCGTGATGATGACAATACGGAATACCGGCTCGGTTCTCGGCGTGGCCTTGTTCAGTACCATTGTTGTGCAGGTCATTCTCGGGTTATCTCCACACGCAGCGGATGCAACGGCTAATGCGATTCCCATGCAGGTATTCGTTGCCGGTTTCCATGCAGCCTTTATCGTTGCGATCGTTCTCAGTATCGTGACACTGGGGCTGTCTCTCCTGATTGTAAAACGGAAGAGGGTAACTCTCGGGGAGAAATCATAAACATCTCTCCTTATCCGGTCAACCTGCTGGTGAATCCTGCCATTTTAATATTCCCAAAAGAGAAAAGGTAGTATCCGGATATTCCTTATGCAAGGTTTGCTTATGATTCATAAGCGTGCATAACGGCCGCCACCATTACTATTGAACAAGCTGTCTGATACCATGACTCCTGCACATTCCTGTTTTAAATCGATGAGTGTCCGGCAGAAGATCCTTCTCATTTTCCTGATTCTGTCTGTGATCTCACTGCTCATCACGGGTATTGTGGCATTTGTTACGATATGGGGTATCGGTGATCTTGCAGAAAAGAGCAGTCTGACCCTCGGTGGGACTGCAATACACCAAAGCAAGGTCTCTCTCCAGCAAGAAGCAGAGAAAGATCTACAAAGGATTGCATCCGATCAGGCAGAGATCACTGATGTCATCTTTTTTGATACCAATAGTGAGATGGAGATCCTTGCAGCGCAGGCAGCATCCCTGCAGAATAATACTCCTCTGATACCCAGCGTACCTTCTTTTACAACAAGTGCCTCTCCCCGGGATCCCTTCAATAGTACCGTAATTCTCCTTGCTCCCGGGTCCACCGCGATACCCCCGTCTGATGAATACCGCACTCTTGCGGGAATGGATGATCTGCTGATGGCGGTGCAGCACGCAGATACGGATATGGCCTCCGTCTACGTAGCCACTGATTCAGGAATTCTGCGGTCAAATCCCTGGTGTACTTTTGAACCCGGTTATGATCCAAGGGACAGGGACTGGTTTACCCGGGCAAAATCATCTTCGTCTGTGGCCTGGTCCAAACCGTATGTAGATGCAAGCGGCAATGGACTGATGATTACGGGTTCGCATGCGGTGCCGACGAAATACGGAACATGGGTAATTGCTTCAGATATTACCATCGAAACCATTAAACAGGAGATTCTCAACCTCGCACTTAGAGGGACCGGCTATGCGTTGCTGATCGATAATGAGGGAAATGTGATCAGCAGCCCGAACCAGACTGCAGGAAATACGACCTGGGATGAGGCTTTTGCCTCTCATAATATTTTTGACAGTTCTGATCCGGACCTGGTGAAAACCGGCAGGAATATGGTTGCGGGAAAGACGGGGATGGAGCATATCTGGATCGATGGCCAGGAGACCTATATTGCCTATGCCCCGGTACCGTCCATGAACTGGAGTTTTGCCATAGCAAAGCCCGCATCACAGGTTATGGCCCCTTCGATGGAGACGGAAGGAGCGATCCTTTCAGCAACACAGAGTACCAGCAAAAATATCGATGCCCAGACCACTCGTATCCTGGGTATTTTTGTGGGGCTTTTCTGTATTCTGTTAATTATTGTGATAGTGCTCTCGGTCATGCTGTCGAAGATCATTACCCGGCCTGTTGAGATACTCAAACAGGGTACGGTGGCAATCGGTAACGGTGATCTGGATTATCACTTAACGATCGAGACAGGAGATGAATTCGAAGCACTTGCCCACTCGTTCAATACTATGGCCGGTGATCTCAAAAAGAATATTGAGCATCTCCGGCGCACCACTGCGGAGAAGGAACGCTATGCCAAGGAGATGGAGATTGCAAAGGAGATCCAGGATAATTTCCTGCCGGAGTCTGCCCCTGCAATTCCCGGTATTGAACTGGCTGCTGCAACCCTTCCAGCAATGGAAATTGGCGGCGACCTGTATGATTTTATCCCGGTAAAAGGCAATCGCTGGGGCATTGCCATTGCTGATGTGTCCGGCAAAGGGGTCAGTGCTGCGCTGTTCATGGCGCTCAGCCGCACCCTGATCCGGATTACCGGCAGTGCCGAGGCCGATCCGTCTGTTGTCCTGCAGCAGGCAAACCGTCTGATATTCGAAGACGGCCGGTCAAGCATGTTCATCACGGTATTCTACGGTGTTCTGGATCCGGAGAAGATGACGTTTACCTATGGGAATGCCGGTCACAATCTCCCCCTGCTCGTACGAGGAAACCCGCCGGAAATCCGGATTCTGGAAGATGGCCGGTGTATTGCACTGGGGGTTGTTCCTGAAGTAACAATCACCCCGGGGGAACTGGCACTTCAACCCGGTGATCTGATTGTGATGTATACCGACGGGGTAACCGAGGCGTTCAATCCCCGGGATGAGGAATTTGGTGAAGAGCGACTGGCTGACTTTATCAGGGATCACCGGGATGCACCTGTTCAGCAAATTATTGATGATCTCCTCGAAGAACTTAAAAGATTTTTCGACAATGCCCCGCAATCCGATGATATTACCCTTGTTGTGATACGGGTAAAATGAGCGGTTGTGTGGCCCGACTAAAAAAAATCCGGGTACGATGTCTGCTGGCTCTCTCACCAACACTAAAAAAAATGTTCGCAAATCCTGGAAAAAATCAGATCTGTCGTTTCGGGTCATTCTCCCCACAAACGGAGAACGGTTTTTTCCTGGTGATGGGTGCCATTATGCTTGGATGTGCAGGAACCTGCGATTTTTTTAAGCACGTCCCCTCGGTTGTCTCTTTCATGCGCAGAAATGATTCATCCAGTGCAGTTACGAGGATTTCAATATCCCTCGTGTCATAGTCACCATGCAACTCTGCGATCAATGCCCGGATTGCCTCCCGGTTAAATAAATCGTGATCGGATTCGAGCGTAATCATGTTCAGGTCTGCATAACAGAGTGCTGAATGATATGCGGCAACATAATTTTTCAGATCCGCATAGAGCATATCGCGGTAGATCTGACCTTTTGACGTAGTAAATGCAGCAAGTTTGCCGGAGATCCGATCGTATTCCTGCCAGAATGTTTCTTCCATGCCATTGCTGTTTTTTAACGCCTCGATAAGGTGGGGAATGCCGAATTTTTCATAACAGGGAGCACAGGCCCGGTAGCTGCCAAAACTTTCCAGATGGTCGAAATGGTCTTGTGTCTCCCTGATGCTCTCTTCATATCTCTGCAATCGGTGCCGGATGTAGTTTGCCTGATCGTTGTCCATGGGTATGCCCTGTATCAGTGATGGTGAGAAATCCACATCGGGATCGTTATAAAAATGCCTACCTTTATTGCCGTGATATCTTTAAATTTTTTTCTTTAATCATCATAAAAAATACAATCCGGAACATTCCCGCTATTGTACGGGAATTAATTCCTACGGTCTTTTTACCCGGAAAAACGCAGTACAGGATACATTTCATGTCGCATGCATTACCTGTCGAGAGTGGGGAGGGGCCGGGTTCCTATGCCACGAAACAACGGACCGTCCTGATCAGCCTGGTTATTGACTTCATCCTGTGGATCCCGGATATTATCGCCGCCATCCTCTCCGGCTCGATCGTCCTGTTTGCTGATGCTATCAAATGCGGCAACGAGATTATTGCAACCTTCTTTGCATACCTGACAATTCGCAAGATGGCAAAAGGCGGTGCCGGGGCGTATGATTATGGTATGGGCAAGTTTGAGACAATAACATCGGTCATCACTGGTGGTGTGATGTTTGTCTCGCTGGCAATCGTCTTTGTGATTGCCCTCTACCGTATCGCTGTTCCTGCAGAGCTTGTTCACGAGGGTGTGCTTCTTGGTATCATTCTTATGGTGATTGGTGTTAGCATGAATTCGTATCTCTGGCTGAAGAACTACCGGTTCAACCAGAAGGAGCCTTCACCTATCATGGACTCGCAGTGGCGGTTGTTCCGTGCAAAGGCATTTTCAGATTTCACGGTACTTGTTTCCCTGGTTGCATCCCTGGAGTTCTCCGCTTTCAGCTGGTCTCTCTATATCGACCCGCTTGCTTCGTTTGTCATCGCCGGGTTCCTCCTCTTCTCGGGATACCGGGTCATCACCTCATCCTTACCGGATCTGCTCGATAAAACCCTTGATGAAGAACTCCAGATGGTGATCGTCCGGCACCTTGCTGTTTTCTTCAATGATTATACCGCCCTGCATGGTGTGCGCTCACGCCGTTCAGGAAGCAACGTGTATATTGAGATTTTTTTGGAGTTTGATGGCGAGAAGAAGATGTGCGATGTGCAGGAGGTCATCAACCGGATCAAAGTGTCGCTTGAAACCCACATTCCCAAAAGTTCGGTGAGCGTGGTGCCGACCTGTCCGGCTTCAAGTGACGGAACTTCTCTCCCGCCCCCCGGTCCCTGATTTTTCATTGCCTGCCTTTTTTCATATTTTCCAGGATTTCCGGTAAACACGTGCATGATCAACACTGGTTTTTAACAATAACCGTACTTTTTTGTTCTTAAAATCCAATAACTGGATAGAATAATCTAAAAAAAGGAAAACCCGCAATGAAAACGATTATTTATTATTTTACCGGTACCGGAAACTCGCTGGCAACTGCAAAGACACTCTGTGCCCGTCTCGGGGACTGCGAACTCGTATCGATACCCACGCTTGCGGGATCAACCGCAGAGATCGTTCCGGTTGCAGATCGTGTTGGCATTGTTGGTCCAGTCTATGACTTTGGCCTCCCCTCCATTGTCGCAACGTTTGCAGAACGTCTCAATCTCTCCGGCACCGGCTATTGCTTTGCCGTGCTCACCATGGGTGGCATGGGTGGTTCTGCCCTCCACCAGCTGGATGGTATCATCCAGCACCATGGTGGCAGGCAGCTGGACGCAGCCTTTACCGTCAGGATGCCGGGCAACTTCGTCCCCCTCTACGCGCCGCCTCAGGGAAAAAAACAGGAGGATATGCTTGTGCAGGCCGAAGCACGTATCGGAGAAATTGCAGGAATGATCGATAAGGGATTAATAGTCCGGCCGGGAATGTCGCCCATGACGTCATTACTCAGGCATTTCATGTATCCGGGCTTTATTGGACAGGTACATGATGCTGACAGGAATTTCACGGTCAATGAAAAATGCACCTCCTGTGGGATCTGCTCCCAGGTATGTCCTGTCCAGAATATCGTCATGGAGAACGAAAAGCCATCCTGGAAACATCATTGCGAGCTCTGTTTAGCCTGCCTGCATTTCTGCCCGGTTGCCGCGATCCAGTGGGGGCCAAAGACTGCAAAACGGGGACGGTATAAAAATCCGGCCGTCACCATTGCAGATATGAAAAAACAGCGCGGCGAATAACCGGTTCATTATCTTTTTTATCGTGGCTATGCTCGGATTATAACCGTGGCTGCTGCTGGGTTCCGCAGTGGAAGGTACCGAATCCTTCGATCATTGCCCGGGCATTGATCCCCACCACTTTCCGATCGGGGAAAAGATCCTGGATGATCTGCAACGCTTCGGCATCATGTGGATCCTTGAAAACCGGAACGATTACCACCGAATTCCCGATATAGAAATTGGTATAACTTGCCGGGTATTGCTCGTCGCCATCCCGGACGGGAGCCGGCATGGGCAGTTTAATGACCGTGAGGGGTTTGCCGCTCTGGTCAGAGGACTGCCGGAGTATCTCATAATTGTCATGCAGGGTCGGGTAATTTGCATCGGTGATATCCGTTTCATAGGCGCAGACTACCGTTGACGGGCCGACAAACCGGGCAATATCATCGATATGCCCATCGGTATCGTCACCGACAACCCCTTCATTGAGCCATATCACCCTCTCGACCCCGAGATACTCTTTGAGCCGCTCTTCGATCTGGTCGGCTGATAAGCCGGGGTTACGATTGATGTTGAGGAGGCAGGCACGGGTTGTCAGTAACGTTCCCTTGCCATTTACATCAATCGAACCTCCCTCAAGCACAATCCCCGGGGTGAACAGTGGCAGGCTGAGCCGGCGGTTGATCGCGAGCGGGATCCTGCCATCCTGGATCTGGTCTTCGTATTTCCCTCCCCAGGCATTGAAGTCCCAGTGGACCATGGCGGTTTTCTGCAGGGTACGGTTCACCAGGAACGTAGGGCCGTAATCCCGGATCCAGACATCGGAATATTCGCTGGTATGGAGGGTGATGAGGGACAGGTCTGCTCCGGCCTCCCGGAGCCTTCCCCGGACTTTGCGGTGGATAACGGCAGAAGGGACAAAGAGTTCAACCTGTTCGGATGTATGGACTGCGAGGATAAACTCATAATATGCTTCTTCTACTGCACTGAGATGGGGAAATGTATTGGTGTTGTGCGGCCAGGAGAGCCAGACTGCATCATGGGGTTCCCATTCTGCTGGCATATGGAACCCGCGGTTCCGGGGAGTATCTCCCTGCCGCAGTGCGGGAAACACTCCGCTCTCCCCAGGAAAACCAACGCCGATCCGGCCATACGTTTCAGGACGGCGGTTCCTGAAAAATCCCCATGATTGCTGGACCGTCTGGTTCATGGAGAGATCGAGCGGAACTATCAACGTCTCCTCGCCGTCACCTGCTTTTACCATGACCTTACCGAAAGCATCGCAGACAAAGGATCCCCCGAAGAACCGGCAGGTCTCCTCCAAGCCTACCCTGTTCACTGCGGCAATATGGATGCTGTTTGCCACGGCATGGCTCCGCTGGATCAACTCCCATGCCTCCTGCCAGTCTCCTTCAACCGGCTCATCGCCACCGGGATGTCCGATGGCAGTCGGGTAAAAGATGATCTCTGCCCCGTCAAGTGCCACACACCGTGCTGCCTCCGGGAACCACTGGTCAAAACAGATCAGGACCGCAATACGTCCATACCGGGTATCAACAACCCGGTAACCCTCGCCGGGGTAGAAATATCCCTTCTCATAGAACCCGGGATCCTGGGGGATGTGTACCTTATGGTAGGGAGCCGAAACTGTGCCATCGGCATCGATCACGACCGCTGAATTATAGTAGTGGCCATCAGGTGCTTTTTCGTAGAGCGGGACGATGATCACGACATTATGTGCCCGGGCAATTCCTGAAAATAGTTGCGTGGATGCACCGGGAATGGTTTCGGCAGATGCTGCTGCATCGACACCGATATGCTGCGGGAAGTAGCGGGTTTTGAACAGTTCCGGAAGGCAGATGATCTGTGCACCAGCCTTTGCTGCCAGCTCTACTTTCTCCTGCGCCTTTTTTAGCATCTCATCCGGGTCATTTCCGACAGCCATCTGGATGAGCCCGATTATTACTGGTCCCTGCTGCATACTCTTTGTGGTATACGGGTTTTTCTTACTGGGATATCATGCTATCCAAATATCACGCACGAATACCGGTACACTATCAACCTTTTTTCCTGAACTCCAGGTGTTCCATTTTTTTTACTTTTTCCAAAATGAGTAAAATATATATTCCAAAAAGTTAAAGATACTTTTTAAAATGTAAAGTATTATTTACATTATTGATCATTTCCTGGAGTTGCGAGTATGATAAAGCGAATCTGTTCATCATCGGTTCACCTGTTCTCCCCGGATCATGAAAAAAAGGAACCGGGTATCAGTCACAATCTTGGAGACGGGAGAATACGTTTTGCCTTCACTGCGGGGGCCTGTCTTTTAGCCCTGGTAATCGTGTTGAAAAATATCCTTTATGTTCCTGAAAGCCGGCTGGTACCTGACATTATCGTCTACATCGGTATCTACACCGGTTTTTCCCTGGTGTATCCTTTGACGATTCACGAGCGGCATTCCCGGGCCCTCAACAACCCGGCGCTCTGGAGTGCCCTCATTGTAATCATGACGCTTGCAATCATTGTCTTCTACGCAATCTGAAATGAGTGGGATTACTGCAAACCCGAATCCTGTCATTATCACAGTACGGCATCGCCCGGAAACAATTCGCAACTCCATAATAGCGGTATCATCAGCGACAATCACTAACCCGAGGTACAGGAAAGGATGAAAAACCGGATCAAGGTCTACCGGGCATTACACGATCTCACGCAGGAAGCCCTGGCTGACAAACTGGCGGTAACCCGGCAGACCATCCTTGCCATAGAGAAAGGAAAATACGATCCTTCCCTTGACCTCGCATTCCGGATCTCGGAATTATTCGGTATTCCGGTAGAAAAATTATTTATCCGCAGTGCTGAGGGCGAGGATACACCGCAGTTTGAGGATTGACTGCGGTTTTTTTACCTATCTTCTTCGCATGCTGGTAAGAACAGATAAAATCTTTTTTTTTGAGTTGCCTTTGTCTGCTGATGAATTCCCTTTGATGCAACGGGGTTGTGGTGTAATAAATGCCCCTTTGTAACAGAATGTGGTGCATAATCTAGTGGCGACTTGAAAATTATGGTGCTAATTATTAATAATGTGCACCACAATTGTACCTAGTAGTACACGTTTTACCCGGATGTGTGCACCACATTGGCTGCTGTATCACCTCTTTCTGACGGTGCACTGGGAACCGTGGTTGCAGGATAATTCATTGCCGGCATCCATGTCCTGTGTGTAATCAGAAAATGGGATCTGCACCACAGAATTCAAAAGAGCTGATTCAATGGAACATATCGAAGAAAAAAGCAGGAATAATCTCTTCCTGATGGACAACTCGGCTAACCCGGCACCGCTGGGACTGTGTGCTTTTGGCATGACCACTATCTTACTCAGTCTCCACAATGCCGGGTTCACTCCTCTTGGCAGTCCCATCCTTGCGATGGCGATCTTCTACGGCGGGCTTGCACAGGTTATTGTCGGGCTTATGGAGTGGAAGAAGAACAACACATTTGGCATGCTCACGTTTGGCAGCTTCGGATTTTTCTGGATCTCGTTTGCCGCGCTCCTGATGCTTCCCGCACTGGGCCTCGCAAAAGCGCCCGGTCCGGTTGATCTCGCAGCATTCCTCGGGGTCTGGACGCTTCTTATCTTTGGCCTGTTTATCTGCACGTTAAAGATGCACCGCCTTCTCGCATTTACTCTCTTCATGGTCCTGCTCCTGGCTCTTTTGCTGGTTGCAGCACAACTCACGGGAAGCGAACTTGTCCTCCACCTTGGAGGATTTGCCGGTCTTATTGCCGGTTTACTTGCGCTTTACATGGGCGTAGGCCAGGTAATCAATGAAATTTATGGCAGCCGGGTCCTTCCGGTATAATTCTCTTTTTTATCCGACACTGTCCTCTCATCGATCAAGGATATTTCTTCTGACGTATGACAGGTGTTAAATTATCCTATGGCAAAAGATCCGTATCATGAGTCTTATGGAAATTCTCTGGCCGTTCCTCTTCCCGCTTCTGGGAGCTCTCGTTGCCCTTGTACAAATAAATCATGAGAAAAAAACCGCTGATACCCACCGCAAACTGGAAATTATCCTGATGTGGCAGCTTGCCATCGGGCTGGGGCTGTCCCTGCTCTGGGGTGGCATCGGACACCTGTTCTTTGCAGATCAGGTCGCTGAATCGATCGGGTGGCCAACCGGCAGTCCCTTCCAGCGCGAGGTCGGCATGTGGGATGCAGCAATCGGCATTGTGGGTCTCCTGTGCCTGAAGTACCGGGATCATTTCTGGCTTGCAACAATTATCGGCGGGGGACTGTTCCTGTTCGGTGCCGGTCTTGGCCATGTATACGAGTTCGTTGCGCATGGGGACATCTCGCCCAATAATATCGGCGGGGTACTGTGGGTTGATCTCCTGCTCCCGGTTTTCCTTGTTGTGCTGTACCTGCTCTATCATAAAGAGAAGGCGGATATTCACACCCTGAAATAAAACCATTTTTCTGATGATGGATACATGGCCCTGTTTACCCTGCATTACGGGCGGGGCGAATAAACCAGATCGAATACCCAGCGGCTTACGCCGGGTGCGACATTGCCGCAGGTATTGTAATAGGTGATCCCGAATCCTTTCTGTGTATATCCTTCGATGAGTGCAGGGATCTCGTTCCGGGTTTTGAAGGTATAGAAATGCAGCATTCCGCCTCGTTCCACGAACGGTAAAAGGAGGTCAAGAACCCTGTCCATGCCATAGGGTGCCGGAATAATGATCCGGTCGAACTTCTGGAGCGGGAGAAGACGGGTATCGCAGGCATCCCCGTGGATGGCCGTGAGATTTTTCCGTACCTTGTTGAGGCTGATATTTTCCTCAAGCCAGAAAAATGCATCCGGATTCTGTTCAACTGCAATGACCTGTGCACCTTTGGCTGCGGCAGGAATGGCAAACGGCCCCACGCCGCAGAACGGTACCAGGACCCGTTCACCATCCTCTACCTGGTCGATGACCCGCATCCGCTCATAGGCAAGACGGGTATTGAAAAATACCCGGCTCACATCAAGACGGTACTCAAAACCGAATTCATGGTGCAGTGTTACAGTTGTATCCCCGGCAAGAATCTCATAGCTCGCGGTTCTTTTATCCCCGGCTACCTTGGCCACTTTGTTGAGCACCGTGTAGATGTTCCTTCTCCGGGAGACAATCTCCTGTGCAATGACCGGCTTATAACCGGAGAGTTCCTGCGGGATTGAAATGACAGCGATATCCCCGATCACGTCAAAATGATCCGACAGGTGGGATAGTGCCTGTTCCGGAATGATCCCTCGCAGATGTTCTTTAAGTCCCATGATTTCCGGACTGTTTGCGTGCTGTATCAATAAACGCGATCGTTTTTTTGTTGTACTTTTATAAAAACCATAGATTAATGCTCCATCACTTCCAGTCTCTCTTTTATGACTAGGGTGCGGAAGGTTGAGAGGATCCTTTCAGCGTATGCAACCGTGGAAGGAGCGGGGGTCCGGCTACACCGGGCGTTCGGGTATTACGAAGTCCCGCAGTTTGACCCATTCCTGATGCTGGATGACTTCCGTTCGCCGCGCACTGAAGATTACCTTGCCGGGTTTCCCTCCCACCCGCACCGCGGCATTGAAACGGTCACCTATATGCTCAACGGCAGTATTGAACATGCGGACAGCATGGGAAATGCGGGCAGTGTCAACGCCGGCGATGTCCAGTGGATGACCGCGGGATCGGGGATCATCCATTCAGAGATGCCAATACCGGTTAATGGCCGGATGGGCGGGTTCCAGCTCTGGGTGAACCTGCCCCGGGCAAACAAGATGATGAAACCCCGGTACCAGGAAATAAAGAGTGAGGATATTCCCACGGTGTCCTCACACCGCGGTGTCAGCATTAAAGTGATCTGCGGGCAGGTTGACGGGGTAAAAGGGCCAGTGAAAGATATTGTGGCAGACCCCCAGTATCTTGATGTAACTCTTGCCCCGGACACTACCTTTATCCATCCGGTAAAGGAGGGTTACGCCGCCTTGGCGTACGTGATCGGTGGTGAAGGCACCTTTGATGCTGAAGAAGGATACCATATCGGCAATCGTGACCTGGTACTGTTCGGTGACGGGAGCTCGATCTGGGCCCGGTCCCTTGACAAAGGTTTCCGTTTTCTCTTCATAAGCGGAAAACCCATCCGTGAGCCGGTTGCCTGGCGTGGACCGATCGTGATGAATACGAAAGAGGAGCTCCGGCAGGCATTCAAAGACTATGAAGAAGGGACTTTTATCAAAAAGGCACGCGTACCATCAAAGACTAAAACGCGATGAGTCCCTCCCTGATTCTGCCTGAAGATGAACCGGTGACCTTTCTCTCACGGGACGCACCGTTCCGCCAGATCACCGATGTTTTTGAGTACCGGTTCAATGATATCTTACCTGATGATGTCGTGGTGGACATCGGAGCCAATGTCGGAGCGTTCTGCATCCGCGCTGCCCGCAGAGCCCGCAGGGTGATCGCTGTTGAGCCGGTGACTGCGGCCCTGCTCACCAATAATATCCGGGCAAATGATGTTTCCGTCAAGGTGATCGACGGGGCTCTTGGCGATGGAAAACCTGCGGAGATCTGCTGGGATGATCGTCGGGTTTTCGCGTCAACCCACACGCTCCGCACGATCAAGGAACTGGCTGGCGGCTGTGATTTTTTAAAATGCGATTGCGAGGGTGCCGAGTGGCTGATCAACCCTCCTGAACTCACGGGCATCAGGAGGTTAGAGATGGAACTGCACCAGCCTCCGATAGGGGGGCGCCCGAACCCGGTGCTTCTTGATTATATCGGGGAACACTATGATTTTGAGATTGAGAGAAAACCCGTGCATGCTGCGCTTGGCGTGATGGGCGTGCTCCATGCGGTGCTCCGATAAATGCAGGGCAGGAATCCCCCCGTGTTTCCTCATCGGCAACATTCAATAGCCCTCTCTGCAAACACCTTTGAAAGGAAATTTCCATGAGCGATGATATTTTCGAACAGAAAAACATGCATCTCGACCAGATCCTCGCTGATCGCCGGTCCTACCGGATGTTCAGGCCAGAGTTTCCAAAAGAGGATGACATCCGCCGAATCCTTCATGCAGGACTGCTTGCTCCCTATGCTGCAGCGGCTGTAGGGGGATCGAAGGATTACTTCCGGCGTTTCTTTGCGATGAAGAAGGGATCGGTAAGCCTGAATGCGGCAGTTCCCCTTGTCATGGAACAGGCAAACGTCATGGCGCAGGGACTGGAAAAGGAGATGGAAACAAACCCGGTGCTCCGGGAAAAGGCAGTCACCTTTGTCCAGCGCCTTGGCATGATCCGGAAGATGGGAAGAGTCCCCGGTGTAGGCAATGCCCCGTATTTCATCGTGGTTGCTGAGCGAAAGGGATTCCCTCCGGTAGAACTCCAGTCGCTTGCGCACTGCCTCGAGAATATGTGGCTGAAAGCAACCGCCCTCGAACTGGGATTCCAGATCGTCTCCATTACATCGCAGATGTCGGGCAATGCGGCGTTCTGCAACATACTGGGAATTCCTGTTGGAGAATGGGAACTGATGGGGTGCGCTGTCGGGTACCCGGCAGACGAACTCTCCCCCTCCATCCGCCCGCCGGTGGAAGATGTGACCCGGTGGCTGGAATAATCCACCTCTTTTTTTAAACAATTTTTGCCCTGAAAAATCGTTCATGTCTGGTAAAACAGAACATTCCTGCAAAAAAAGCAATGGAATTTTTTCTGGTAACCCGGTTCAAGCAAACATGTACCATGCCAGCCCGGCAATACACGCAGCAGAAAAAAAGAGCACCAGTCCAATATTGATGCTTTTTTCCTTTCGGGTCATGGCTGACCATTCACGTTTCTGTTGTCCTGCCACAAACCCGATGAACAGGCCAATTCCCGTCCCGAACAAAGCACCGAGCCCTACTGCCATCAGGATATCAAACAAACTCGCACTCATACAGACTCTCCATTCCGGTTGCCCATCCCCCAATATAAATTCCTGCATGCAAGGGACCCCGGTTCAACCTGTTTACCGGGGTATCCTGTGCACTCTATTTTCTGCGTATGTAATGTATGAGGAACAGGATCGCCACAAACCCTGCAACCAGGGGGGCAGTGGCCATTGCTGCGGCGGGTGTTGTTACGGTTGTCCGCAGGGGTACCGGCGAAAGTCCGATAGTGACCGGCAGGGTCTGGCCCGGGATGACTGCGACCGTCTGCTCTCCTGATAGGTAGCCATCCAAAGATACCGCGACGGTGTGATTCCCCCCGGTCAGGTTCACTGCCAGGACCGGCGCAGTTCCGGCAATCTGTCCATCCACCAGTACCGTTGCATTGGCAGGAACCGAGGAAATCGCTATTGCACCCGTATCCGGAGCCAGTGTTGCGGTCACTTCTGAGATCCTGCCCGCTTCCACCGGGACCCGGGTGGAAAATTTCTGGTACCCGAACTGCGAGAAGACCACATCATAGGTGCCGGGCGTGAGATCGGAAATGGTCATCGGGGTCTTTCCTTTGTATTGTTCACCCATCATCACGGAGGCGCCATCGGGAACAGAGCGGAGGTCCATGGAACCGGGCACCAGGGGAGTATCGATCGAGATTGAAGGTTTTCCCAGAGTAACCGATATCGTACTGAAATCAGCCTCGCTCAGCCGGGACCGGTCATTCGGGCCGTTTACCACCCAGATTGTATAGGTCCCTTCATCGAGCCGTCCCCCAAGACTCCCCGTTCCCCACTTGTAGCTCCAGTGGTCATCGCTGTCCACCTGAACAATGGTAAACCCTCCCTGGTCTGCACGTTTCGAAATATCATTCAGCGCAACCCCGTTGACCGGGAGATTTGGCCCGGTTAAGAAGAGATACACGTTATAACTTCCATAGGAATAACCCGAGAGCGGGACGATATCTCCGACGGATGCCTGTATTGACGGTGCAGCCGATGCCCCGGCAATGAGCAGGATACATGCAAGGGCAAGCAAGCAGGATCTGAAAGCGGGATGATGAGTCTGCATATGTACTGCCGTTTATGTCACGGAACCTCTTTTAGTCTTTGGGTTATGCTCCTATCCTGATGATTCCGGGCTTATAACCATGAGGCCGATAATACCGGAAACGATCAACAGGATGCACAATACCCTCAACACATCCCGCGACTCCCCGAGCACCAGTATACCGATAACTACCGTACCAACCGCCCCGATCCCTGTCCAGACCGCGTATGCAGTCCCGATGGGAAGATCTTCTAAAGATTTGGAGAGCAGGTAAAAACTCCCGGCCATGAAAAGGAGGGTTACTGCAGATGGCAGAATCTTTGTCCACCCTTCAGTGTATTTGAGCCCGACAGCCCATCCGGTCTCAAGCAGCCCGGCGATGAAAAGGATTACCCATGCAGTTGCGACCATGATTTTATCCTGCATTACTGTTTCTTTCAGGATGGCGATATTGGTTGTTGTTGCGGGAGTGATACCCAATCCTCACAGTTTATACCATCCGAAGTTCAAGCGCTGATAAGGAAAACCAAACTATGAGCGAACAAGAGGCAGATACTTCTCATTACCTGGGGAAGAACCGGATCGAGGCCCTGACCGACGGGGTCTTTGCGTTTGCCATGACCCTGCTCGTCACCAGCATGATCCTGCCCCGCGGCGCTGATTCGTCCGCTCTTACCGCGGCTGGAGCCTTGACCCTGCTGATCCCGGATTTCATTCACTACGTGATTGCGTTTTTTGTTCTTGCCGCATTCTGGACCGCTCACCATCTCCAGTTCAGCCAGATCCGGTTCATCACCCGTCCTTTTCTCCTGCTCAATATCATCGGCCTCTTTTTTGTCACGCTCGTCCCGTTCACTACCAGTTTTGTAGGGGATTACCCGGATGCCCTTGCATCCATTGTCTTTGAACTCAATCTCATGATGCTTGGCCTGATGATGGTTGTGCAATGGTACTATGCAGCCGGTAACTACCGGCTGATCTCGCCAAAATATCCCGAATTAAAAGTACAGGAATCACTGTTGCGGGCTCTTGTAATCCCATTTTTATCGTTTGTGGGAGTGATTCTCGCACTTTCAGGTTCACGGGACAGTACTCTGATCTACCTCCTGTCACCTCTCCTGTCGTACGCCGTGTCGAGATATAGTGCGGGAAAACAAAGCCGTAAGGGAACGAATGAAAAAACTAATTAAAAACTGGGATTTCTGTTACCGGCAGGACTAAAGTTTCTGCTCCCACGTATGCTTACAGTCATTGCAGATGCAGACAACAATCGTCTTATTCTCAACTGTCTTGCAGTCGGTCCACTCGGTATTTTTGGATCCACATTTCGGACAGTTTGACATGGTAATTCAAACCCTGATAAAAGACTGGTCAAATACTCTTTCTGAAAGTTAATAAAATTATCAGCGGAAATTTCCCCGGTAGTAAAAAGAATATAAAATCAGGAACTCACGTCCAGGCTCTCACCCGGCGTTAATATTTGAACTTTAATGTCAGTTGTCCGCTCAATTGCTGTTTTGAACTGCAGGGTATCGGCAGTGATTTTTTCCCAGGTATTGTAATGGATCGGGATGACGGTCTTTGCGCCGATAAAATTCGCCGCCATCATCGCTTCGGCTGTTCCCATGGTGTAGCGCCCGCCGATCGGGAGCAGAGCGATGTCCGGGTGATAGAGTTCCCCGATGAGTTTCATATCCGAAAAGAGTGCGGTATCCCCTGCATGGTAGATCTTCATGCCATCCATACCGATGACAAATCCCGCGGCAGCCCCGCCGGAAAAACCCGGTCCTGCCTCTTCAATTACATTCGAATGCACCGCGGCAGTCATGGTAAATGATACCCCATCGACCATCATTGTTCCACCGATATTCATGCTCTCTGTCGTCAGACCTTTTGCTTTGAGGTACTTGGCGATCTCGGTTATCGCAACCGTCTTCCGGTTGAGGGCTACGGTCTCTCCCATATGATCCGCATGACCATGTGTAACAGCGACAATATCCGGGTTCGTGCCCAGCACGCTGCCGCCTTCAATAAAGGGATCGATGAGCACTTTTTTTGTGCCGGTGAGCAGCACGCACGAATGTCCGAGCCAGGTAAGTTGCATATATGCAGATCTGCTGCTTATCGGATGAAATTTGCCATTGGCATATGGCAGGAAAGCGTGCGCACCATGGCTAAAAAAAAGGTCTGATGGGAGTAAAGGGGTGATTCCTTTACGTTACATCAATCAGTTCAGCTTCGGTGATATCGATGGAGTCGCCAAGACTGTCCGCAGTTGCGCTCCGGGTCATCTGTTCGGAAAGATCGCGGTCTTCCATGACATCCCGGATGCGGTCGATATACGGATCAATCGTCGGGTCTTCCTGCTCTTCGATCACATGGCGGTATTCGCGGAGCGTCGAGGGACTGACTCCCAGTTCCTCCGAAACCTCCTTCATGGTCTTGCCGGACGTGATCAGTTCTTCCATCTTCACTTTATCAAAGGGCATCTTGAAGTCAAGTTCGCGGAAGAGCTTGAGCCGGACCCTTGCCCGAGCCACTGTCTTTGACAGCTTCTCGTCACCCAGTTCCCTGGCAATCTCGGTGTCGTTCTTTCCTGCATAGAACAACGTGACGAGCTTGGCGAGCTGGATCGGCTTTAATGAGGTCTTGAAGATTCCCTGTTCTGTTATCTCTCTCATCACGAGAGCGACCTCGCGTTCGATCGCGTCGCTGTCTCTCAAGGTACCATGGATATTTTTCATCGGCTCGACGATCTTGGTCTTGCCTGACATGGAGCTGAAGAGTTTTAAGAGCTGTGCCTTGCGTTTGTCTTCGGTCATTGCATACCCCGTATTGGGATTAGGATATACAATACTTCGTGAACTATTTAATCCTATCTTAATGGGTTGTTTGACCAAAAGACCTTTAAATTGGTGTTTAAATGTGCATAATAGGAAGTGCCATTTCGCGTGCAAATCGTCCAAACTGGCGCGCATTTTTTTATTTGCTTTTTTCATATAAATCCGCAAAGCCGGGTAAGGCCTGCTGATTGCCTGCTTGGACCATCGTTCCTGCAGTGACCGGTCCTGCCCGGGAATGGGAGTAAATAATGAGAGTCTTTTTGTCGTCAGTTGTGCAATGCTAGTGAGATATTGATCAGGGATCACCATGAGCGACGTATTCGAAAAAGTGATGGATCTTGCCAAACGCCGCGGTTTTATCTGGCCTACGTCCGAATGCTACGGGGCAGTGGCGGGGTTCATCGATTATGGCCCGCTGGGCGCAATGATGAAGCGGCGGGTCGAGAATATCTGGCGGGATTTTTACGTTATCCAGGAAGGCTACTACGAGATCGAGTGCCCGACGATTGCCCAGGAATCTGTTTTTATCGCTTCCGGGCATGTGAAGGGATTTTCCGATAAGATGTGCCAGTGCCCGCACTGCAAGGAATTCCTCCGGGCAGATCACGTGGCAGAAGGCGGCGGTGTGAAGAACCCGTCCATCATGAAGAACGAGGAGCTGGCAGCGGCAATTGCGAGCTGCACATGCATGGCCTGCGAAGAAGTGCTCGGCACTGTCGAGGTCTTCAACTTCAACCTCATGTTCCAGACTACGATCGGTCCGGGGTCCCAGCGGGTCGGCTACCTGCGTCCTGAGACCGCACAGGGTATGTTTGTGGATTTCTCCCGGCTCCTCCGGTTCTACCGGGACAAGCTGCCGTTTGGTGCAGTCCAGATCGGTAAGTCCTACCGTAACGAGATCTCCCCCCGGCAGGGCATGATCCGGCTCCGCGAGTTCACCCAGGCAGAAGCCGAGATCTTTGTCCACCCGAACGAGAAGAACCATCACCCGTCGTTCAAGCGATACGCGGACTATACGATGCCGCTCCTCACCTACACCCAGCAGGAGAAGTGCGAGGATGCGGTCTCGATGTCTATGCGGGAGGCTGTGGATAAAGGGGTAATCGCCAATGAGTATCTCGCCTACTACGTGGCCCTCACCCACAAGCTCCTTGTCACCATCGGCATCAAGCCCGACCGGCTCCGCTTCCGGCAACACCTGCCCGATGAGCGGGCCCATTATGCCACCGACTGCTGGGATGCCGAGATCCGGTCCGACCGGTTCGGCTGGGTCGAGACCGTGGGTCTTGCCGACCGCACGGACTATGACCTGAACGCCCATGCCAAAGAGAGCGGCACGCCGATGACGGTCTTCATCCAGTACGAGGAGCCAAAGAAGGTCCCCCGCCGGCGGATCATCCCGAACATGAGCGTGCTGGGAAAGCAGTACCGCACGAAAGCCAAGGCGATCTTCGAGGCGCTGGCGGTTGCCACCCCGACCGCCGATGGCGCCGATGTGGAAGTCGATGGCGAGAAGATCCATATTCCCGCTGACCTGTTCGAGGTCCGCGACGAGATTGTCGACATCCGCGGCGAGGATATCGTTCCGCACGTGATCGAACCCTCGTATGGTATCGACCGCATGTGTTACGCGGTGCTCGAAGGAGCCTATGATGAGGACACTGCCGACGGGGAAGCCCGCACGGTGATGCGCTTCTCCCCCAACGTGGCCCCCATCCAGGTCGCCGTCTTCCCGCTCATGACCCGGGACGGCCTCGAGGAGATTGCCGACATGATCACCCGCTCACTCCACAAGGCCGGCATCCTTGCCGAGTACGATGACAGCGGGGCAATCGGCCGGCGCTACCGGCGGCAGGATGAGATCGGAACGCCGTTTGCGATCACGGTCGATTACGACACGAAAGAGAACCAGACCGTTACCCTCCGCGACCGGGACAGCATGAAGCAGGTCCGGATTGCGATCGACAAGGTCCCCGCCACGGTCTGCGCCCTTGTGGAAGGCAGCCTGAAGTTTGCAGAACTGGAATAACCGGTTCACTTTTTTTAAAATAATTCCCTGTTGACTGTGAAAATGCACGAATCGTGCAAGCGTGTTTCTGGTGTGGAGAACCGGATTATACGTCAGCGTCATCCACGTCTTAAAAATTCTATAATGAGAGTATAACTTGGAAAAAAAATGGGGGGTGTATCAGGTTAAAATATGAAGATACTGGGGAGGTCATGATTCATAGATTGATCTATATGTACAGGTGGAGCATCATTTTCCGGTGCCAGTTCTTCTTCTTCTTCCTGTGCAGGCAGATCCACTGCAAAGTAGTGTGCTCCTGCAACAACAGTTCCCGCAAGCGACAAACAGATCATAAACAGTACGAGCCAGGTAAGCGGTGATTTATCGGATTGTGATGATGTCATTTGTTCCAACCTCAAGAAAAACTCGAAGACCAATTATAATTACAAAATATTAACAGATAAACAATGGTTTTTTTATTCCGGGCAGCCATCAGGAGCAAGGACGAGAATCATGCATCTGCGTTCTTGATACAAGACGCTATTCATGGCGCTCCTTATGAGATGAATGCAAAAACAACGTCAACTGGCTTTTGCTTTTAGTTTTAAAAAAAAAATTGCTCTGTAAAAATTCTCTATATTAATAATGGGGGCTGATGCCCCCATACCCCCGCGAATGAGTGTGTGCCGCCGCCCCGAAGGGCGCCCCGCGGCGGCCTCAGGAACGTTTTTCATTTTTTATAAAACGGTAATCCGTCCCGCCGTGGCCCGTGAGGGGCCCTGAGGCGGGGGTGCTCGTTCGGGGTTTGGGGCGGAGCCTCATAATATCTTTTACAGAAAACAGTCGAGCCAGAGACGAACTTTCACACTCTCCCCCATCCCCTTATTACCCCCTGCAACCTAACCTCTCACCAACCAAATGAGCGAATACATCAGCCACCCCCTGGTCAGGCCGGACAGCATCGAGAAACGGGAGTACCAGCTCTCGATTGCGATGAAGGCACTGGATGCCAATACCATGGTCATCCTGCCCACCGGCCTTGGCAAGACGGCTGTTGCACTCCTTGTTGCCGCATCCCGGCTCTATAACGAGGGGGGCAGGATCCTGATGCTTGCCCCCACCAAGCCGCTCGTGGAGCAGCACCTCCGTTATTTTGAAAAATACCTGCTGGCAAAACCGCAGGAAGGCAGTTCCGCATCCCCGTTTGTTATGTTCACCGGGGAAGCCCCCCCATCCGAGCGCACCGAGGACTGGAACCGGGCCACCGTGATCCTTGCCACCCCGCAGGTGGTGAAAAACGATCTTCTTGCCGGCCGCTACACGCTTGCGGATGTCTCTTTGCTGATCGTGGACGAATGCCACCGGGCCGTGGGCAATTACGCGTATGTCTTTTTAGCCCAGCGCTACATGGGCACCGCGGACAAACCGCTGCTCCTCGCGATGACGGCATCGCCCGGCGGCGTGCAGGAGAAGGTGCAGGATGTCTGCTCGAATCTCGGCATTGCCCATATCGAGAACCGGACCGAGACCGACCCGGATGTCCGCCCGTACGTGTTCGAGCGCGAGCTGGAGTACGTCTCCGTTGACCTCCCCACCGATCTCAAGGCAGCGATCCACGCCCTCGATGCGCTTATCGGGGACCGGCTCGCCCTGCTCACCTCGCTGAACTTCACCGTGCCCAAGCGCGACAAGCTCTCGATGAAGGAGCTCAACGGGATCAATGCCCAGATCCAGCAGCGGATCCAGAACCAGGACCCGGCCGCCTACTCGGGAGCATCGCTCTATGCGGAACTGATGAAACTCCGGCACGCGATCACCCTTGCCGAATCGCAGGGCAGTGAGGTGCTCAAAGGGTACCTTGCAAAGCTTGTCGCTGAAGGCACCGGGTCCGGGGGAAGCAAGGCGAGCCAGCGCTTAGTAAAAGACCCGATCTTTCAGGAACTCTTCGAACGCACGCTCGGGTGGACAAGAGAACTGCACCCGAAACCCGATATCGCCCTGAAACTCGTGCAGGACCAGCTGGTCTCCCACCCCGACAGCCGGATCATTGTCTTTGCCACGTACCGCGACACCGTGCAACTTCTCGTGGATCACTTCACCAGTCACGGCATCTCCTGCGAACGCTTCGTGGGGCAGGCAACGAAGGACGCCGAGAAAGGGCTCTCGCAGAAGAAGCAGATCGCGGCCCTGACCCGGTTCCGCGAAGGTGAGTTCAAGGTGCTGATCGCAACATCGGTTGGCGAGGAAGGCCTAGACGTCCCGGCGACCGACATGGTGATCTTCTACGAGGCGGTTCCCTCCGAGATCCGGTCCATCCAGCGCCGGGGCCGGACGGGAAGGTCCGGGGCAGGAAAGATCGTGGTCATGGTCACGAAGGGAACCTCGGACGAGGTCTTCCGCCATGTCAGTGCATCGAAAGAGAAACAGATGCACAAGAGCATGCGGACGATGGGCGGCTATACCTCATCCGCCGCACCGCAGCAGCCCCTCGTTGTCGAACAGGAGACCCTCGATGAATTCACCCCGCAGGGACCCAAGATCATCATCGATGACCGCGAGACTTCCTCAAAAGTGGTTGAAGTCCTCTCGAACATGGGCGCCGTGATCCGGATCGAGCGCCTCCCCCACGGCGATTACGCGATTGGCGACCGCATCCTCGTCGAGCGCAAGACCGCGAGGGACTTCGTCGATACGCTGATCAACCGCGACCTGCTCGGGCAGGTAAAGGCGATGGCGGAATCGGTGACCCGCCCGGTGATGATCATCGAAGGCGGGGACCTCTATGCCCAGCGGGACATGCACCCGAACGCGATCAAGGGCGTGCTTGCGGCCCTGACGGTGGATATGGGTGTCTCAATCCTCTTCACCCGCGACGAGCAGGACACCGCCCAGATGCTCTTTGTGCTCTCGAAGCGCGAGGACGGGGAGCGGGGCGAGCGCAAGGTGCACCCGCACAAGTCCCATCACTCACAGAAGGAGGAGCAGGAGTATATCATCTCGGCGTTTCCGGAGATTGGTCTCCGGAATTCCCGGTTATTGTTAGCTCACTTCGGGTCTATCCAGGGGATTGTGAATGCTTCTGTTGAAGAGCTGGCAGCGGTGAAGGGGATTGGGGAGAAGACGGCTCAGAAGATTTTTGATTTGTGCCGGAGGGTGTACGGGTAGGGATTTTTCTTTCAAACCAAGAGGAATGATATTTTCTAAAAAAAAAGAAATTTTCAATGTGGAATTGATAGGACTGCACTCAGCACAACCAATAGAAGTGCCAGAACAATTGCTCCAGCTACTAATCTGATTGCTGAACTCATTCCTTCCTCTAGTGAAGTCAATACATCTATTAGCAAAACTTCCTCACGTTTACGTACTGATAGTCTCATCGTCAAGTGGCAAAGTTTATTTAATGGAAAACAGAAACGTAAGCGTTCAACTTTAGGTTCTGTATTCTCATGAATACTGAGTCCGAAAGGATGTGCCATGCATCCTTTCATCATCCTCCTGATTATTGCTGATATTTTTATTATTATATCATACTGTATTTTTGATGGTTATACTCATTCTCATACATGGGGAAAACAATCTATCCTTTTTATGAATGTCATAATGTTTATCATAATGGTTTTGAAATTACTTTCATGCAAGGAAAAATATTTTTACAAATTTTTTAATTGAAAATTTTTTATTTGATAATCAAAATTTTCTCTTAATTATGATGAACCCCTCCGCCCCCGCGGCGGTTTCAACGACTAAGAATAAAATCTCCCTGCCCCGCCGTGCCCTGAAGCGGCCCTGAAGCGGGGAGCCCTCCTTAGTATTCCACCATTTCAACCATTCTTATGATTATATTAGATCATATCCGGTTCACAGCAGGACACCCCCCCTCCAATCTAAGAGGGGTACCCCCCTCTCAAAAGTACGAGGGGGGGATACCCACCCCCCTCTCCAAAAACCGGGAGGGGGACCCCCTCCCCCCCTGTCTTGGACAAGAGGGGGTACCCCCCCATTTCCGGCATCCGCATGGCCCCCGCTTCCCGTGGAGTCCCGTCTGAAAACCCGGTTACCGGTCCGCGCCGGGAAGGGGGGTACCCCCCACTCAAAAGTTCGAGAGGGGGTACCCTACCCCCCTGTCCAAAAAATGAGGGGGGGTATACCCACCCCCTCTCCAAAAAGCGAGGGGGGGACCCCCTCCCCCCTTGTCTCGCGCAAGACAGGGTACCTCCCCCCCCTCCGGGTGCTTGTACCGGGCTATTGCTTCGCGTGGAGTCACGCCGGAGAGAGGTTTTTGTGAGGGGGGGTCATGAGGGTGGGATACCCCCTCTCTTCCGTACGAGTGGGGGGGACCCCCTCCCCCTCTCAAAAAATGAGGGGGGGTCCCCTGCCTGCCCTACCCCCCCTCTTGCCCGGGACAGGGTACCACCCCCTCCCCCCCTCTGAAATTTGAGAGGGGGTACCTATCCCCCCCGCTTTTGGATTGGGTACGCTTTCCGGAAATTTTTGAGCACAGTGATCACAGGAAATTGAATCCTTTGAACTTGCCCGGGTCGTTACCTATGCAAACCGTTAATGTGTCTGTAGTGAATCATGCATAGAACTTCAATTAAAAACGCGTGTGTTATCATGACAAAGACAAACATCGCTGAAAAAGGAGCCATCATCCAGAGAGACCTTGAGACATTCTCCATCTCCCCTCACATCCCCGGCGGCTTTGCCGACCCGGCCCAGCTGAGGAAGATCGCGGACGTGGCAGAGAAATATAACGCGAAATTCGTCAAGCTCACCGGTTCCCAGCGCATAGCCATCATCGGCATAAAGGAAGATGACCTGGACAAGGCCTGGGCTGAGTTTACCGATCAGTCAAAGGCCATCGGCCAGACCATACGCAGCATTAAGATCTGCCCCGGCACGCGGGCCTGCAAGAAAGCCCGGCAGGACAGCCCCGCTCTCGGGTTTGCCCTTGACAAAGAGTTCTATGGCAAGTCCGCGCCGGCCAAGTTCAAGATGGGCGTCTCGGGATGTCCCAACTGCTGCAGCGATTCGTGGATGAAAGATATCGGGTTTTTCGGCACCGATACCGGGTATACAGTAATCGCTGGCGGCAAAGGTGGAGGCAAGCCGAAAGTGGGCCGGGTAGTAGCAGAAGGCCTGACTGAAGACCAGGCATTAATACTGGCAAGGAAGGCGATCGCATTCCACCAGGCGAATGGCAAGTTCCGCGAGCGCCTGGGTGATACGATCGACCGGGTCGGTTTCGACACGTTTGCAAAAGCCGTGCAGTGAGACGTCCTGCGGGATGTCCCGGTCACCTGACCTTTTTTTTTAACCGTGACAGGGTGGTGAACAATGATCCCGGTACGGGCAAACAGTCCCCGATGAGATCATAACATCGTTTATCCGTGGTAACACCACCTGGATAATCATTCACCCGTGCCCCTGTCGATAACGATCTCATGACCCGTTGCTCAATCACCGGCCGCGTCGCACACATCGCACCCCACCATCGGGCTCACCGCTCAGCGACAGGCAATTGCTCCATCCGGTTGAAAAAAGTTTTATCCCTTCGGCGGGTTTTGGGGCCGTAACCACGAGAAGTATTATTTACTCCCCCTCATGAATAGTCTCCTTATACATAACCGGCGGAGTCTGCCTGCATGAATCGTTCCTTCCTGTCTGACCTGCAAAAAAGGCCGCATATACTTGTAGTAATTATTGCCGCCATTTCCATCACCGTCCTGATCCTGAACGGTTACGGGCTCATGATGGGAATAACCAATGTTCTCCCGCACCTGTTTTACATCCCGATTATTCTCACATCCTACTTCTTTCCCCGCCGGGGGATACTCTTCTCGGTTATCATTTCGGCAATCTATTGCAGTATGGTATTCATCATCAATCCCGTCATTTCCGGGGAACTGTTATCCGCAGGGGGGCGGGTCATACTGTTTGTCCTGATTGCTGCCGTTGTCTCGTTACTGACCATCCGCCTGCAGGAGAGTGCGATGCAGTTCCAGGGCGTAGCTGAGCGGAGTTCCGATATTATTATTCTCACGGATACAACCGGAACCGCGACGTATGTATCCCCCTCGGTTAAGAGAATCCTGGGCTGGGAACCTGCTGAAATGATCGGGAAACAACCCCTGGATTTTATCCCCCCCGATAATCTCAGCCAGTTACTGGCATCCGTCTCGGATATTACCGGAGATAGATCTTCGGTTGAGATTACGGTCCCGTTCCAGAAAAAAAATGGGGAATATTCGTTCCTGGAATTTTTTGGAGCACCGATCATTAAGGATGGATCGGTTGCGGGAATCCAGGTGATTGGGAGAGATGTCACGGAACGCAGTCGGATAGAAGAAGTTCACCGCGAAACCAACCGGCGTCTTGCAGAGATCATTGATTTCCTTCCGGACCCGACGGTTGTAATCAACAAGGCGGGCATTGTTGTTGCATGGAACCGCGCCATGGAGCAGATGAGCGGGATTCCGGCATTGGATATGATCGGCAAGGGAGGACATTCGTATACGGCATGGATTTCCGGGGACACGGGTTCTATCATCCTCGATTATGTCCTGCGACAGGATATTGAAGGAATTAAAACTGCGTATAAGAATGTCCATTTCGAAGGGAATACGGTCAAGACCGAGAAGGATATTACCCGTGTGGATGGCACTCACTTCTCGCTCTGGATAAGTGCAACCCCGCTGATTGACCAGAATGGAGAGATTACCGGTGCGATCGAGTCTGTGCGGGATGTTACGGACCAGAAAAAGATCCAGCGTGCATTGCAGGAATCGAATGCGTACCTGGATACGGTAATCAATACTCTTGCCGATCCCCTTTTCATCAAGGATCGCAGGCACCGGTTCGTCAAACTCAACAACAGTTTCTGCCAGTTTTTCGGGCATACCCGCGAGGAATTGCTGGGAAAAACCGATTACGATTTTTTCAAAAAAGAAGAGGCGGATATTTTCTGGGAGAAAGACGAGGAGGTCTTCCTGACCCATAGTGAGAATGAAAATGAGGAGGATGTCACTGATTCGCTGGGAATCACCCGCACGATCATTACCAAAAAGACCCTTTACTCCAATACCGCCGGCGAGGAGTTTATTGTCGGGATCATCAGGGACATCACCGAACGCAAACGGGCAGAAGCCGCTCTTCGCATCACCAATAAAAAACTCAACCTGCTCTCCGGTATCACTCGCCACGATATCAAAAATCAGCTGATGGCATTGAATTCCTACATCTATCTCAGCGAAGAGTCGGTTAATGATCCGGATGAACTGAAGAAAATTTTTGCAAAGGAGGAGATGATCGCAGAAGCCATTGCCCACCAGATCAGTTTCACCAAAGATTATGAGGACCTGGGGGTCAAAGATCCCGTATGGCAGAATGTAAGCACGCTTATCACGAGAGTGATCCCCCGGCTTCCGGTGCGGAATATCCGGATTGATGCCGGAGATCCGCATCTGGAGATTTTTGCTGATCCACTGCTCGAAAAAGTATTCTACAATCTTGTCGATAATGCCCTCCGGTACGGGGGAGAGCAGATGACTTCCATCCGGCTGATGAACCGGGAGGACAACGGGGTCCTGATCCTTACGGTCGAAGATGACGGGACGGGCATTTCTGCCGGGGATAAAACGCAGTTGTTTACCCGGGGTTTTGGCAAACACACCGGTCTTGGTCTTTACCTTTCCCGGGAGATCCTTGCACTGACTGATATCACCATAAGAGAGACCGGCACACCGGGTTCAGGTGCACGGTTCGAGATCACGGTGCCGAAAGGTACCTATAAATTCACACCGGCACCGTGATGTGAACCGGCAGAGATCCAGATTTTTTTACAAACTCCGGCACAGGGATCTTTCAGGAATAATCCCTGTAGTGGAGAAGGGACCCGATTCCCTGCTCCTGATGCAAATCACCACCGGTGTTGATAGTAGAGTTGACACGGAGAGCCTCGTATTGCAGCATTGAGGTGATTCACGATGCGGGTATCAGCAATGCTGCATCAGATCCCTGCATGAGCGTGTTCCCCAGGACGCTTGGGGATGTTGAAAATCTAAAATGTCCAAAAAGAGTGGAGAAAATTTACAGCCTGCAAAGAATCTCTAACGATTCCGTGCCGGCTTTTACCGCGTTCATCAGGAGAAGCACATTCTCGGGGTCCTTCTCGTTCTGGATGCGCTCGCAGAGGGAAAGGACTGTCATTGCCAGTTCATCGGTCAGCAATCCTCCCTCCTCATTGCAGGTGCAGGAATCCTCGTCGTGATCCCCTCCACAGCCACAGGTTTCGCCCTGTTCGTGGTGATGGGCATGGTGCGCATGGTGCGCTCCGGCCTGTTCAGCGGAAACCTTTGCATCGGAAATCATTGCGGACTTTTCGGCAGGTGCGTTCTCCGCACAGACGACACAGAGTGTCTTTCCCTTCACTTCAAAGAGCGGGCAGCCGCAGGTTTTGCAGGTCTTTTCGAGCATTTTACCCCCTTTGAGGAGGTATTCAGCCATAATTTCATCTTCTTTGCGCACTGGCATACAGTCACCGTCGATTTGATATTTAACCTATATATGCCGGTCCCACATATTAACTACAGGTACACAGGTAGGTGTTCCCATGCCAAACCCTGAAAAAACTATGGAAAACTGTATCCTGATGTTGCAGCACATACAGGAGGACAGCTCGATCCCCAGAAATATCCGGCGCGTAGCTGACGAGACCCGGACGCTGCTAATGAACAATACCAAGGCGATGGGCCTGCGCGCAGCCGAAGCCATTTCAAAAGTTGATGAAATCTCCAATGATCCCAACATGCCGATCCACGCCAGGACCCGTATCTGGGAACTGGTGTCCCAGCTCGAAACAATCCCGCTGGATTAAAAAAATCTCTTCTATTGTCTTTCTTTTTTCAGATTCATTTGCCATCGTCTTAACGTGTACCGGGTCATTATCGTAAAACCGATATACGGGCGGACCATACATCGTTATGAGTATGGCTTATGGCATTTGAATGGGATCCGATCCTCTTTGTCAACCTAGTATTGTGCATCATCATCGTACTGCTCGGTCTGCTCTGCTACCGGAGAAATCCCGAACCCCTTCCCTTGTATATCGGTGCCGCGTTCGGCCTTTTTGGCATCTCGCATGCCGCAACCCTGCTCGGGTTTAAGGTAGCGCTTACCCTCCCGCTCATCGTGATCCGGACCCTTGCGTATATCCTGGTAATCTATGCACTCTGGACCCACCTCCAGACCAGTCTCATTATCAAAGAGGGGCAGCAGGCCTGGGCTGAGTACTTCAAAGATGAGCTCCGCCAGCCTTCCGAAGATGCGAATGTTCCGGAACAGAAAAAGTAACGTCTTTGTTTAAATCCGGTATTCACGAAAAAGACCGTTTTTTTGCAGCGGGTGGAATGCCTCGTCCCGCATTCCCCGGGCCATGATCTCTCCTGTGCAGGATAAAATTACCCCCACTTCCTGAGATAAAAACCCAAGCACATAAATCCATTCTCTTCCCAGTACGGAACAGGAAGATTATGACGGGAGAAATTAACGGAAGTAACGGATCCCATCTCCTGAAAGGCAGGTTGGAAGCGTTATCGGATGGTATCTTTGCGTTTGCGATGACGCTCCTTGTCATCGGCCTGAGCGTGCCGGATAAGGCGACACTGGTATCCTCAAATGCCTATGCGCTTCAGGTTCTCCTCAACCTCTATTCCGGTTTCGTGCACTATGCTATGGCGTTTCTTATCCTCGGGGCGTTCTGGCTCAGCCAACACATGCAATTCCATTCCGTAAGGACTCTCGACAAGAGATTCATCTGGATTAACCTCGTGACGCTCATGTTCGTTGCCAGCCTCCCCTTTTCATCATCCTTTTCCGGTGCTTTTTCCGGTGTCACGGTTGGTGCAATGGTCTTTGAGTTGAATCTCCTCCTTATCGGTATGGGCATGTCCCTCCAGTGGTGGTACGCCACGGATGGCAACCGGTTGACAGAATCCACGCTGACACCGGCCTACATCCGGAAAATTCGTTTCCGGAACCTCGTTGTCCCCGCGGTTTCATTTGTAGGCATCCTGTTCGCACTGGCGGGAAACACCTGGAGTACAGCAATATATATGACGCTTCCTTTCGTCTTTTATGGTGTGGAGTACATTTCCGGGTGACGGGAGGGACGGGAGAACTCCGGGCCCGGATCCTCAGGAATTCCTGTGGGGCCCTCTGGGAACGGTATGCACCGGTGACTCCGGCAGAATGGTGAACCTGCGTATGAAACAAAAGAATTATTCACCCGCAAATCCTTGTTTCCTTCCACAATGAACGTTATCACACTTATTACCGCATTTGTGCCATGGATTGCGTTCAGCCTTATTGCTGATGCTCCCCTCGGTAATCCGCTGACGAGTCTGACCCTTGCCTTTATCATCGGTATTGTGCTTACCCTTCTGACGAGTTACCAGCAACTGCGACGGGGCTACATCCTCTCCGTTGTCACTATCGTGTTCTTTGTCGTGTTTTTCCTCCTTATTATCGGATTAAAACAATACTGGCTTGCGAACTACATCTCGGTACTCTCGATGCTGCTGCTTACGGTCATCTGCTGGGCAACGATGCTGTTCCATTTCCCCTTCACCCTCCAGTATTCAAGGGAAGGTGTGGAACCCGAGCGTGCCAAAAGTGCACCATTCATGCGGGTAAATTATATCATCACCGCGGTATGGGGAATTGCATTCACGCTCAGCTTTGCGATAGATGCCTTCCTGATGTTCCGACCTGATCCGGGTCTTATGTTCTGGGACAACCTGAAATGGGTCTTTATGGTAATTGCGATCGTCTTTACCATGTGGTATCCGGATTATGTCCATAAACAGAGGGCATTGAAGCTGGCTTCGGATATCAAAAAGACCGAATAAAAAAAGGGACTCATCTCATCCCCCATACCTTTTTTTGGCAGACTCAGGAATAATAAAAACGAAAAGTGTGCGGTCAACTCTGTGGTTTTAATCCCGCAAACCTCTCTTGAAAATTATCCTGTTTTTGTTTTTTTCCCGTTAACAATAGAATATTAAAAAAATCTTACCGCACTTCTGTTTTTTTGGATTTACCAGCTTTTCTTGAATGTCCCGTCACAGGTCCATGTCCGTCGCCACGACCGGGAACAGCCGGTGCGGATCTCCCGGAGCCCGGCATCCCGCATCAGGGTCCGGATCTCGGATAGGGGCATCCCATGCCAGGGGTTTGCCGGTTCGCGGATGATGAGCGTGCCTTCCGGCCGCAGGCATTTTGCGAGCGCACTGACGATATCTATCCTCTCCGTGGGCGCGATATCGTGGAGGACAAAGTGGATGATGACGGTGTCGAAATGGTTTTCGGGAACCGGCATCCGCGTGATATCGCCCTGCAGGTATTCGATGTTGGGAAAATCCTTCAGCCTTTGCCGGGCTTTTTCCATCCAGTACGATGAAATTTCCACACAGGTCAGGGCACCATCCGGGGTGAGCATGCTGGCGAGAGCACGGGACAGGCATCCCCCGCCGCTCCCGAACTCGAGTACCCGCTCCGAGCCGGAAAGTCCCAGATTTTTTACATACTTTGGGTGGTAAAACCGGGAACGGATCCGGTAATCGATCAGCTCTTCTTCGATGATCCTCAGGAGTGGGAAGTGAACGGGATCCATGGTGGTACCTTTATTCGCGTGATAATGCTTGGATTCACCCGGTTAAAAACCTGATGAACCGATAAGGAAAAAAGAGGTGTTGTTATGCTGGTTGGGGGAACTGCTCCGGAGTCACGAGCGAAACCGGTCGCTGGTAAATCAGGACATCCCCGGTTGAAGCGGTCATCGAGAGCTGTACGCCATCCACATTGTAGGCCATGATGTTTCCCAGGATATTCAGGTACATGGTTTCCTGGTTTGCAAGCGTTGAGCAGTACTTTTTACTGGAGGATACGTTGCTGATGCTTATCCCCAGCCCTTTCGGTGTTGTCTGGCCGGTGAAGGCGTACGATGCATAGTAGTTGTTGCAGCCATCATATCCTGTCAGGGTCCCGTCTGGCATGAATGTCAGGGAGATCTGTGTAATAGGCGTGGTCACTGCGGTACCGTCCTGGACTCCCATCCGGGTGACAATCCAGTCCCCTGCCAGATCGGCAGGTACTGCGGGTGTTGCCGGGGTAGTTACAACCATTGTCGGGGGCAGCGTAGCAGGAGTGGGTTGTGCTGCGGGCTGGGTGCTTGTGCAACCGGTAATCATAATGGCTGCAATCACTAAAAATGCCAGTAATACGACGAATTTTCTCATACGTGAAATGGGTATTTCCTCATATTTAAATTATCATCAGGAGCCACTCGTTCCGGGAGTTTTGAAGGGGAAAAAAGATTCAGAGATCCTTTACCATCAGGCAGATCTCACCCTCAAGCCCTTCAAAGACGGCACTTTCCCCCATGAGGAACGATGCATACGGGATCGAACCTGCCCGGGTAAATCCGCACTGCGAAAATGATCGGCAGGACCGGGGTCCGGTGCAATCGGCAACGACCGTCCGGAACCCCCGGTCCCGGGCGAAAGCAACCACGTGGCGGATGAGGGCAGTTGAGACCGAACGGTTCCTGAATTCGCGCCGGGTGCCCAGCTGGTAGACATGCAGGGCCATGCCGGGTGCAATGGATTCAACGTCCAGGAATTTTTCTTCCAGTGCACTGATGAGCTGTATGGTTGCATCAAACCGGGAGAGATACCCCTGCATCTCCGGCCCGAGTGCACTGAGTTCCATCGTGAGATCGTGACAGAAGATAAACCCGATCACGTCACCGCTCTTCTCGTCGCGTGCAATGAAACTCAGTCCCTCAGTCTCACAGAATTGCACATAGGTACGGGCAAATGGCAGGAAGTCCTTCTCAATAATCCTGTGCCAGCGGGTCGTGGGTTCGTCCCGGACAAAGACTTCCGTGTAGAGACGGGCCGCTGCTTCGACCGTGTCCGGGCCGAGAGGAATACAGGTGAATGGTGCCGGATCTTCCCGGGCGTTTTGCTGCCGGTGCGGCAGAATGTTGTCAGGACATATTCGGGTTTGATCGGCCATCTGTGTTTTAGTCTTTGAGCCGGCACTTTGCATAGTTTTCGGGGTTTCGTGCAGGGGGGTCCGTTTATGATCTGGTTCGCCACAGCGGGGAAGTAGAGTGACGGTTCAAAACCGCACGTATGGTCAGGAGATGGGTTTTTCCTCTCCCGATGACCCCCGGCACGCGGGAAAAATAGTTTTCATCTGAAGGGAATCTATAAAAAAAGTTAGAAGTTCGGTTCGCCCGAGGAGGCGGGATTATAGCGCCCTGCCGGTACCGGAGTCTGGGCGGGTAACGGGGTTGACGTGGGTACTGGTGTCACAACGGGTGTTGGAGTGGGCTGGATTTCGGATATGTGCATATGGTCGGTGCGTCCCGGCAGGTTGATGCGGTCAGGTTCATTATCCCCGCAGAACGTCACCATGTAGGAAGTCAGGGTATTTTCGTCTGCATTCTTGCACTGGAAGGTCGAGGCATCGTCATCATAGGCATAGCTGTACGATCCGATCAGATACTCGTGGAAGAACTGGGCAGTCTGCATATCCTTGGGCCATGTCGTAGGATCGCACTTGGTATTTCCGTTAATACTGTAATCCTGTGCTGATCCATAGGGTGGTTTACAGCAGTATTCTTTCCACCGGGGATCGAGGGGGTTTGGTGGCGAGGCCGCGGAACAGGCACTCCATATCGCCTTCATCGTGCCATCAGAAATCTTGGCAAGCCGGGAATAGCTCAGGCCGGTTGAGTTAAACAATGGGATCAGGTCAGTCTTTGTCCCGGCCTGCCCGCAGTCAAATTTCGCATGGTTTGCATCCAGGGGAATCTTCTGGCCGGTTCCCGGTACGAGTTCGATGAGCATGGGGACATTGAAGCCATCGACAATACTCACATCGTATGTGTCATGCCCATTCTCGTCAAAATTGATCTCCCCTTTCGTTGCCGGGGGGGTGACACCCTGTCCTGCGCACTGGGTCTTGCCCTTGCCATCGGTATATACTCGGCAGGTTTGCCAGCCGCAGTCCAGATCATCATCACTGCCCGTGCAGCCCGTGCGTCCCCAGAATGCTCCCTGCCAGTTCCTGACTACTGTGGAGGTATGCGTTCCGGTTTTTGCATCAAGTTTGAATCCTCCTCCGTCAACAAGAGGTGTTCCCTGATCGCATTTGAAAAAATTACCCTCGCCCTTTGGACCTGCACAGGCAAGTCCATCGCACTTGGTTGTCGGGTTGCAGCCAATAGCTGTTGTTCCGGTCCCGTCAAACATGCAACTGCACCCGCCATAGACCTTGTCTTTTCCTACAGGGTCTGGTCCGGGAGGTACACCAATAACTTTGTATTGTTCGCCACCTTGGATTGCAACCCAGACGGGATACGAACAATGGTTCTGCCACTGGATACTGTGATCCGCCGCACTGGCCGGGGTGACCAGAAGTGCTGCCAGGAACACGAGACAGAGAATTAGCATTTTCCTCATTTTTAAAAACCTTACCTTTTGAGATTGGCACCTGCCTTTTTGAGCATTTCGTTTTTTAATTGAAATGCCGTGGAAAAATGCCAAGAATGAAATATGGGAAGGGAAAATATCAACAGATCCTATGAAAAGAGCCGGTTTATCTGCTGTTGTTCTTCTTTGCGTTCTCCTCTTCCTCGGGGGGTGTATACAGGTGATTATCAATCCTCCCGGAACACCGGGTGTCGTGGCGCCGGTGGTCACAACAACTACGCAACTGCCCGTTGCCGACGATACACCACTACCGGTAGCAACAACAAATCAGAAAGATGCCTCCGTTGCTACCTCAACGCACGATCCCCGGTTCATTGTCCCGGTCGGCGATACCAGCCGGGTCGGGCACCGGATTTTCACTTTTAATTATGCTTCGGAATATGGCGGTTCACACGAGTATAACCTTAAGGTACCCATCAATATGTCGGTATACTATGGCGCAAAACAGATGAAGATCGGCTTGCCGGCCAACTCCATGAATCCTGAGGAGATCAAAGCCTACATCAACTCGTTTGAGTCTGACCCGGCAATGAATGAGGTCTATGATGATGTTTTAAAGGAGCTGCGGAATGCGCGCTACCGTGATGGGGGATATCTGTCGGACGATGAGTACCTGGAGCTCATCGTAGCTTTTGTCCAGCAGATACCTTTGGTGGAAAACCCATCTCCCTATCGCAAGTACCCTGTCGAGGTTATTTATGACAAATCGGGCGATTCAGATGAAAAAAGCCTGCTCCTGGTTAACCTGCTCGCCCGTGAAGGCTATGATGTCTCCCTGATGGTTTTTGAAGATGAGGGGTACGAGACCACCGGTATACGAGTCCTTGAACAGGTCCCCGATTCCTCTTTAAAGTTATTTTCCAACGGTAAAAAAGATTATATTTTCATTGACGCGAGCCTGCCTGCGTTTATCGGAAGCGTGCCGAGAAAACCGGTAGATTTTGAGAATGTCGATGACCCGACGATTTACCCTGTAGGGAATGGAACGAAGAGCTATGGTCCGGTGAATTATGTCTGGAAGGTTGTAGCAGATCTCCACCGCATGGCCGAGCTTGGCAAGATCGATAAAACCACGGTCATCAACCGCTGGGACAGGACCGGAACCTGCTCGTGGATCAAGAACTCCAAGTTGCTCAAGGACACCACGTGTTACTGCTGCGATATGTAAAAACTCTTTTTTAAAATCAATATCCCTGTTTCGTAATCATCTGCTTCCGTAGGACCGAACATGTTTCCATGCTGCGTGATAGTTGTCGAACCCGGTTTTATCCTCATCATATATGCCCATATCCTCGCGGTGGAACGGTATACGATCCTCTCCCACCGGACAGACTTTGAGGCAGATTCCGCAGGGAGAAATGGAGCGTTTGTGCAGG